>JBAZHC010000001.1 GCA_041652575.1 Phycisphaerae bacterium
TATGATGATTACCAGCAGATATTCGATGCTGCTTCGATGGCATGGAACAAAATCTCATCAAATCAATTCCAAACAATCTGCAATGCCACGTGGTTAAAGCACGAAAATTAAATGGAAAGCGTATTAGCTAAAAATTATATTTGTATTATAATATCTTCGTGAAGCTTCTTTTCTTTGTGGTGGCAGTAGGGTAATCATGGAATTCGATGCATTATCAAAAAAAGTAATTGGTTGTGCTCTTGAGGTGCATAAAAAATTGGGACCTGGATTACTCGAATCTGCTTATGAAAAATGTTTATCCTATGAACTTTTATGTGCCAATATAAAACACAATATCCAACAAGAATTGCCTATACAATACAAAAAAGTAAAACTGGATTGTGCATATCGGATTGATATGGTTGTTGAAAACGAAATTATTGTTGAACTTAAAAGTGTTGATAAGATTCTGCCAATTCACGAGGCACAACTGCTTACTTATATGAAGCTTTCAGGCATTAAAATCGGACTTCTTATGAATTTTAATGCTTGTCGATTAAAAGATGGTTTAAAAAGATTTGTCCTATAATGTCGCTCACCACGAAGAAAAAATTATAAAATACTGCCGAACTTAATGTAGGCAATAATTATCTGGTTTGTTAAAGTGTTATAATATCATTGTTTTTTTAAAAATATCAAATATAATCCTTCGTGGTTCTTCCATTCTTCGTGGTGCAATTTTTTTTTATTTTTCTCTTGCAATCCGCCTTGGGATTTGCTATAATACGCTGAGTTAATTGGGGCAGAGAGAAGTTATTGCTTACAGGGACAGAAGAAACTCACTTGGATCATTGCAGTTAGATTGTTTGTTCTTTGTGTCTTAGTGCCTTTGTGGCACAGCAGTAGCTTTTTGACAATTTCATCTTTTAATTAATCACGAACTTTTAATCGCTGATTCCGCAGAAACTAAAAGGAGTTGGATTCCCTCTCCCTCGGGGATAAATTTTGCAGGAATAGCATTGTCAGTGTGAGTCAGTGTTTTAGTCCGTGTCGATCAGTGTAGTGCAGTAGCTCTTTCAAAAAAAAATTCATCACGTATATTAGCCACAGAGTGCACAGAGACCACAGAGATATTATATAAAAATTTATCTTCGCGTTCTTCGTCCCTTCGTGGTGAATCGTCTCGGCTTTAAAACGCGTAAATCGTTTAATGTAAATTGTGCCAATGTAATGTATGGCAAAAAGTATTTTTATTTAACCCCCATTTTTTAGGAGACCGAACAATGTTGAAGAAAATGTTAGTTTTATTGGCAATTCTGGCTTTGGCGAATCTGGCATCTGCTGCGATATCACTGCAGACAAGCGCAAGCGGCACAGACTTTTCAGACCCAGGCGCCGCTATTGACCTTATGCCGAGCGATACTATCTGGATTGGTATCTATCAGGACATTCAACTGAATGCCAACACTATGATTTTTATAACAGCTCCTGCCCCTGGTAGCTGGACAGGTCAAAGTGTAGTTTTTACTCCTCCGGCTTTGTCAGGCGTACCAGGCTGGACGTATTACGGTGTTATTGAAGGTATGGATGCTTGGAATGGTGATTTCGGACTGCCAGGCACTGAACAGGGCGGACCGGGCTTATTTGGCGCTGTACAGTTCCATTGTGATGCACCAGGCGATGTATTTATTACTCTAACAGACGAAAACCTCAATCAAATGGACACTCTTGTTATCCACCAGATACCAGAGCCGGCGACAATGGTTCTGTTGGGCTTAGGCGGTCTTTTCTTCAGGAAGAAAAAATAGAACCGACTATAATTTCAAAATCGAAAAAGGCAGGTTTTAAACCTGCCTTTTTTTTGTTTTGTAAATTTAATGGTATTATGTAAAATAAAGCCATTATTTGGAGCTGAAGACAATGGGACATAAAGTTTTTTATCTGGTTTTTTGTTTAATGGTTTTAGGCGGCTGCGGCGAAGAACAGAAAAAACCTGCGGCGAAAAAGGTGAATGAAACGGCTGCGGCTTTTCTCGCCGGTACCTGGCAGGGCGATATGGAAGATTGGCTAATTGTTATAGATGCCAACGGCCATGTAACAAGGGCAAGGGTGCCCATCGGCAGAGTAGAAATGACGCCTGATAAAATTACGAAAGTCCCAATGAAACAAGGCGGTCAGGGCGTTTATAAGCCGGGACAATGGTTTGTCCAATATGACCCCAACACTAAGGAGATGATGGTAGAAATTAATATAAAGCATTTTAAGGCACGGATGGGCAAAAATACGGTTGAAGGCAGAAGCAGGGATGTTTTTGTCGGGCCTGTCGAGCCGAATGGAATGTTGTGGACGGCAGACTGGGTCTCGGAACCGCATTATCTTGCAAGTACGGATAAGCAAAAAAAAATAGCTTTAGCCGTAGATCCGAACGAATATTATAAAGGGCAGGTAATATTTAAAAAAGTAAGGAAATAGGGCGTTATCGCCATTTGGCGTTCCAATTTTGAAAATAAAGCCGGGAATGCTCTTGACAAAAAGCAGGAGCTTTGGGTAAAATAGGGCGTGAAAATTGGTTATTCCCCGATGGTATTGTAGCTTTGAGGGATTAATGTCTTAAATAAGCGAAAGTCGAGGAATTGCCGGCCATTTTTTAGGAGGAAGAGAAATGAAGAAGAGATTATTCATAACAATTCTGGTTCTCTGTGTTGCCCCGCTTTGTAAGGCACCGATAGATTGGTCAATTTTTTATAACAGCAATGAAGACCTAATCACAATTTCCGTTGTGGACCCTCTCCAGGAGGATATTTATCTTGCTTTGGCGGTTGACGATGGCGGCATCTTAAGCGACTTTGCTGCCGGAACAAACGCTCCGTCTGAGTCGCAATTTTATGATACGTTAGCAAATGACGGATGGTCAGTACTGGGTCAGGGAGAAATATGGGTTATGGCAGAGGCTGTTATACCATACACATACTACGATGGCGATTGGCTGACGGCCGCTTTTAGTTTTGCTCCCGGCAAAAATTTTGCGACACTTTCCCTTTATCGTATATATTCTTCTGAGAATCCTGGCCCGGTCCTGCTGGATTCACTTGCTATTCCTGAACCAATTACTGTGTCTTTGTTGGCATTTGGCGGCCTGTTTCTTTACCGCCGCAAATAGTAAAATTATCTGAAACACAGAAAAACCGGCTTAAGACCGATTTTTTTAATAATCATAATACCTGACATTTTCAGAGTCAGTATCGGGATAATCAATTTTGATTGTCTTGGTTAATGGTTTGTATATCCAGCCGAAAGAACCTGTAGCTGAAGCGGAAAGTGTGGCGGTAGAGGCTATTACTTTTATGGTGTTTTTGCCATTAAATGGATTTTTGGGTATTGCCAATAAATAAGGTCCCAGATTATTACTTGCACTGCATAATTGTTGCGTAAAAGTAGTCGAAAGCGGAGTTTTTGACATATCTCCATTTAGGAACCCCGGAGGGGTACCGCCGTGCTGAGCGGCGTAGCGTTCGATGGCATCTCTGAGAATCTTCAGGTTTTGTTTGGCGGCGGTTTCCTTGGCCTTTTGGCTCTGGTCTGCCAGCAGGGGAATTGCAATTGCCGCCAAAATCCCGACAATAGCTACCACTATCAGGATTTCGACAAGAGTAAACGCACCTACAGCGTGTCTGTGTTTAAAGTCCATACAGGCTTTATCGGCACAAAAAAGGCAGCAGTTTATAGCTATAAAGGCACAACGCAAAGTTTTTTAAAGATATTATTTTTACTTAGTGTCTTGGTGTCTTTGTGGCTATCTCCAGCGGCCTGTCCAGAGCCAGTTTTCGGCAAAGACAGCGAAATCAGCAAAATCTGCCTCATTAAGCCAGTTTTCCGTAAAAGCGAACAAATCTTCGAAATCAACTATGCCGTCATTATTAAAATCGGAGGTATTTGTAACACATTCATCGGCGCCGATATCGATTCTTGTATTGAAAGTTCTTTCTTCGTTATCAAAATCAAATTCGCCGCTTGCGGTATTGGAATCTCCTGCGTTTACACAGGGCGATTGAGGCGGAATATGATAATTCTCGATACCTGCGAAAAGAGGGTTTTGGCTGATATTGCCATTGATGCCGGTCAAATCGGAAATTTGACCGCCATAGCTGCCGCTTTCATTATTCCACACATCATTGAATTTAATAACAACAAGACTGCCGTAACAATATATACCGTATCCTCTGTTTGAAGTAATAATATTATTTGCTATCAGGCCGGTTACGGTAGCATCGCATTGTATGCCCCCGCCATAATATTTTTTTAAATTATCTGATATCGTATTGTTTAGAATCAGTACATTTGCCGGACCTTTACAAAGAATTCCTCGTCCGGTATTTTGGCAGATAATATTATTTCTTATTGTCGGCTCGCTCGACCAATATAGGCTTATGCCCCCGGCATACCAATCCTCGTTTTCCGTTATGATGTTCCATTCAATCAATGGGGCCGAATAGTAATAGATATAAATCCCTCCTCCGCCTCCGGTGCATATATTATGCTGAATAGTATTCCTGATGATTTGGGGCGAAGATGTGTATGTAATGTGAATCCCGGCTCCGAGCACGGATTTATTATTGTAAACACGATTGTTTTCAGTTGTTCCGTTCGACCATTGACGCAGGTGTATTCCGCCCCCGTATGAATCTGCGTGATTATATTGAATTATGTTATTTGTAATTATCGGATTGCAATATTGAAAACCGACAATGGCGCCGCCGTCGCCGTGGTCGTAAACATTCGGGTCGCTCGGATTCGGGTCGGCAAAACCGTGGTCGATGATTGCGTTATTATCTGAAATTGTGTTATCGGTAATTATTGCGTTACTGTGGTCGTAGCAGTAGATACCGCCGCCCTGCCCGGCGAAATTTTTTGTTATGATATTTTTTCTAATGGTCGGACTCGAATGGTTTGAGCACAGTACCGCGCCGCCGCATCGGTTCCAAAGATTGCCTTTAAATTCCCAATATACCTGAAGCCAGGAACCCGTCCCTCCGGTAAGCGTGAAACCTTCGATGATCGATGCGGATGTTTCACCGCTTTTGAATGTTACCGCAGAGGCGGTATTTATATTGGCAGGGCGGTTGCCGTCAATAATTGTAGTTGCGACAATACCAGGATTATTAGGGTCTGTCGAACGGACGGTAATAGCTCTGCCGAGAAAGTTAATATTTTCAAAATATCTGCCGGGTGCGACGATTATGGTGTCGCCATTTATAGACGAGCTAATTGCCTCTTGGATAGACGGATAATCCGCGCTGGGAACATAGAGTACACCCGCACCGCATGCATCTGCAAAAAACAGCAGAAAACAAATCAAAAAAATCCTCACATCTTCTCCTTGATAGCTATATATCTGAATAATAGCAAAAAAAACGCAAAATAGCAAATGGTTACTGGTAAGTGCTTATTGACAAGTTAGTTATGATAAAAATAAACAACGAGGAATATATGTTTTTATGGGGTAGTTCAGGAGGATTTTTCAAAAATATGTCTTTTCAGTATTAAAAAGGGCAAAATTTTATCTTTTGTCCGATAAAGCCTAAAGTTTTCAGGTTCTTAAGGCCGAAAAATTAGATATAGGACTAAATTTAACGAGCGCTTAAAGTACCGTTTTTAATGTTAAAAACGCATTTTTAAGTGAATAAAGGATTATTCTATGAGAACCATAGCTGTGATTAACCAGAAGGGCGGATGCGGAAAGACTACAGTTTCTATAAATCTTGCAAGCGCCCTTGCTGCCGAAGGCAAAAAAACTTTGCTGATTGACATAGACTCGCAGGGTCATTGCGCTGTAGGTCTTGCCGTGCCGGAAGAACAGATTGAGCAGAGTATTTACGATTGTTTAATTGGCTCAAGACGCGGCGAACCTGTAAGGCTTACTGAAATTCTGTGGGAGATAAGCGACAACTTTGAGCTTGCGCCATCGAGTATCGACCTTGCGGCATTTGAACAGCAGGTCAGCGGTACTCCTGACCGTGAAAACTGTTTAAAAGATGTACTCGCAGCCGTTGCAAAGGATTACGACTATGCGGTCGTGGATTGTCCTCCGGCGGTCGGGCTTTTGACATTCAACGCGCTTCGCGCGGCAACGGATGTTATCGTGCCGGTGGAGACGGGATATTTTTCACTGCACGGCCTGAGTAAGCAGCTTGACACCTTAAGCATTTTGTGCAAACAGGGTTCACAGCATATAAATGTGATGGTTCTCGCCAGTATGTACGATATCCGCACGAAAATGGGCAGAGAAATTCTGGCCGAACTGCGAAAGAACTTCGCAGGCAGAATGTTCAAAACAGTTGTTAATTTCAATACCCGGCTCAAAGAGGCGGCAAGTCTTGGTCAGCCGATTTGCGAATACGACCCTGCCAGCAGAGGGCATAAAGATTTTCAATGCCTTGCTCAGGAACTTATAGCGACCGATACGCTGATTGAACAAAAACAGGTTGCAACTGCAATTAGCAAACAGGAATCGGCCCCGGCGGCAATCCAGCCTGCCAAGGATAAAGTAAAAGAGAGAAAGGAGATTATCGAGACTCTGGACAATAGTCTTGAATCGATAAGCTCATCGGCACAGGAGCTTCTTGCCGGCCTTAAAGGCAGTCAGCTTAAGGCAAAGAGTAAACAATCGAATATAGACAGCAAGCTGAATGATTTTTATGGCGTTCGGCAATTAGAAGGTTCTGTAAGATTTGTTACGCTTTATCCGCGGGCGAAAACTGTGCAGATTGCCGGCGATTTTAACAATTGGCAGCCGCAAAAAACCGCGCTGGTACCTGCAAAAGACGGTAAATGGGAACTGGCTTTTGAACTCGCTCCAGGCAAGTATCGTTATCGTATGGTTGTTGACGGCCAGTGGCAGCAGGACCCGTATAATGAAAAAGTCGAGGCAAATCCTTATGGAGAATATAACTCAATACTCGAAGTAAAATAATACCAAATAGTTATAAAAAATCCCGTAACCGGATAATTCCAGGTACGGGATTTTTATTGCACAAAAACAAACCGACCTTTCGCTTTAGGGGCGGAAGGTCGGTGCGACTGCAGCCTGATTACAGTCTTATTTTTCCTGCTGTAAGTCCTTAGGACTATTCAGCTTTGTCTATATCAGAGACCAGATAGTTATCGTCTGCACTCCGTGGATACCACTCATTGTTAGTTTGTATTGGCATTGGGTTAACAGCAGTGGTGCCGGCCATAGTGGTTCCAATTCCGCACTGTCTCAGGTTCTCTTCAGTGGTTGGATTTATATAACCTGCAGTAGTGGTACTTCCCCAGATAGTGTAAATATTATCCGATTCGACGCCGCAGTTGGCACTCTTTTCAAATTTTGCGTGCTGGTCGGCATAGAGAACATTCTGACCATCTTTTTGATGGTAGGTGTTATTGCCGGCTGCGATTGAATCCGGTTTCAGCTTATTGCCCACGCTATCCCAAACATACAGACGTGCAGGGGAAGCAGTGGCAGAATCTGGAGTTTGCCAGTAAGGATTTCTGTCGGCCATGATTGCCCTGGCTGGGTTCGAAGTAGTTGTTATAGGATATGCAATACCGGAACCGGTGCCGGTGGAGGCTATTGGCATAGGAAGCTGATAGGAATAGCTGTTATGTCCTTTAGCTCTGGAACCGGTTGTTTTTTGCGTGTCCCTTGAACCAAAATCCCATACATCTGTGAAGCTATTGGTTGCATAAGCGGTGGGGATTGAATATTTGGAAAGTTCGAACTTTTTCTGGTCCGAACCCGGGCAAACATACTGGTCTGGGGAAACATCAGCATATTTTACAAGCAGGTAAAGATTGGCACTCAAAGTGGTAAATTTAATAGTAATTGTTTCTGGGAATGCATTCGGGTTTCTCCAGTCCCATGAATTTATGCCTTCAATTCCGCCGGTGCCTCTGTTCCAGTAAGCGCCTGGGCTTCCGGCGACTGGGAATGATTCATACTTATCATCGGTGCTGTAGGTAAGCATAGCCTTTCCGACGCCTGCCAGGTTTGTGCCGCACATAATACGTTGAGCAAGCTGTCTGACCTTACCCAAAGCAGGCATAAGGATGGCCAACAACATTGCTATGATGGCGATAACCACCAGTAACTCAACCAGTGTAAAGCCTTTCTTTTTCATTTTTTGCCTTTCCATAATGGTTTTCCTTTCAAATTTCCGGCCGAGAGATTTACATCAAGTGCTGTCTTCGGCAACATTTTTAATTCTATAAGAGCAAACTAATCTGCACTATTCGGTCTTTGGTCGGTTTCTTGGCAAATCTCTCTGTCAGTAAACAAATTTAGGCCAAAAAGCAGCACTTTTTATGTTTTTTTCAAAAAACAGCGAAAAACCGCTAAATCATCAGGGTGCGCATCTTAAATTACATCGAAAAAAATGAAAACCAACTTTAAAACTTATAATTAAAGGTGCCAAAAAGAGGGGCTGGTAAGATATGATAGCTTTTAAAATATAATCAACTTATTCAATTATTATTATGGCCCAGCTTTTGGCTCTTATCTAATACGAGTATAAAATAACATAGTATCAAGACCGTGTCAACAAAAAAATTGAACTAAGTAAAAAGGAAAGGATAAGTAAACAAAAACGAAGAGGAAAAAGAGCTAAGAAGATGCCATATGTCTTATTCGCCCAAAGTGCCGATTTGAGCTGTTTTCGAAGGGTCGTTATCGGACTCATTTGGGCCCAGAATGCAGGAGATATGGTTTATGTCCTTGACATTACTATTTATGGTACTTAAATTTAGCGAAATAGTTTGTTGTTATGAAAGGCGTTAAATGGCAGTTACGAGGTTTGCACCATCTCCGACGGGTTATCTTCACATTGGCGGGGCGCGTATAGCCCTTTTTGACCTTATATGGGCGAAAAATACTGGTGGAAAATTTATTCTCCGAATTGAGGATACCGACCAGAGCAGAAACAGCCCCACAGCGGCAAAACAGGTAATGAGCGATTTGCGGTGGCTGGGGATACAATGGGACCAGGGCCCCGAAGTTGGCGGGCCGGCCGAGCCGTATTTCCAGTCGCAAAGACTCGACATTTATAATAAATATATACAGCAGCTTTTAACTGTGGGTAAGGCGTATTACTGTTTCGATACCGCCGGTGAACTCGAACAAATGCGAAAAGAAGCCGCCGAGAAAAAACAGAACTTTATTTACTCCCGTCCGATAACATTTCCTGATACCGCCGAAGTTGAACAGGCAAAAGCACAGGGCAGGGATGTAGTAGTCCGCTTCTGTATGCCGGACGAGGAAGTCGTTGTCGAGGATGTGGTTCGCGGACAGGTGAAATTTAACGGTAAAGAACTCAGCGATTTTATAATCCTCAAAAGCGATGGATTTCCTACATATCATTTTGCCTGCGTTGTCGATGATGAGTTGATGGGCGTTACTCACGTTATCAGGGGTCAGGAACATCTGATGAATACGCCCGGTCATATAGCGCTGCAAAAGGCGCTCGGATTTAAAACGCCTGCTTACGCGCATCTGGCAATCACAGTCAGCGAAGGCGGCGGCAAAATGTCAAAACGCGACAGGGCCAAGGTTCTCAAAGCCGTGATAAAAAAGACGGAACCCCTGGACAAAGAAAAACTCGCTTCCGTCGGCGGGATAAGCAAAGCTGAACTCGATGATTTCCTGTCCGGCGACAATATGCCCGATACCCCTGCAATTGACGCGATGGCAGAATTCCTAAATGTGGAACTGCCGGAAATTAATATTGTCGATTTCTTCAAAAGCGGTTATCTGCCGCAGACGCTCGTTAATTTTATAGCTCTTTTGGGTTATAGTGCGCCTGTCGAAAAGGAAATTCTTACATTACAGGAAATTATAGACACCTTTGACCCGTCGAGGTTTAATAAGACAAATAGTCTCTTCGACCGCAAGAAGCTTCTCGCGTTTAATATGGAACATATAAAACTGCTTTCTGTGGAAGAACTTCTCAGCAGGTATAAGGATTTTCTCAGGGCGGTAAATTCGCCGGCCGCAAATGCCGATGATGCTCTGCTTAAAAGAGCGCTGAAGGCCGCACATGGAGCAAGAACACTTGCCGAAATCGACCATAAGAGCAGGTTTTTGTTTACCGAAGACGACAAAATAGAATATGACCAAAAAGACGTGGAAAAAGTTCTGCTTAAAAACAATGGCGAAGGCATCGCTATGCTTGCGGAACTGAAAGGCAGGCTTAAAGCTCTTGATAAGATAACCCAGGAGTCGGTTGAAAATCTGCTTCGGGGTCTTGCCGAGCAGAAACAAATCGGCCTGGGCAGGGTGGCTCAGCCCCTGCGGGTCGCGATTTGCGGCACAACTATTTCATTGCCGATATTCGAATCTATCGATATGCTTGGTCTGGATAAAACATTAAATAGAATTGATAATACTATAAATAAGTTTAAATAAAACATAAACTTTTTAGAATATGGCATTAAGAGTATCAATATGACAGATGAGTTAATCCCCACAACAAAAATAGCTGTTTTTAGGAAGAAAGAAATCAGAAAAACCATTCATAATAACGAGTGGTGGTTTGTCATTATGGATGTCATCACCGCTCTGACGGATTCAGCCCAGCCAAATGGGTATATTAAAGATATGCGCAGAAGAGATATTGAGCTTGCCAAAGGGTGGGGGCAGATTGCCACCCCCCTTTCCGTGCAAACAGCCGGGGGCATACAAAAATTAAATTGTGCCAATACTGAAGGCATTTTTCGTATAATTCAGTCAATTCCATCGCCTAAGGCGGAGCCTTTTAAGCTTTGGCTGGCTAAAGTTGGCTATGAACGAATACAGGAAATCGAAGACCCTGAAATTGCGACTAAACGCACAAGGGCTTTATATAAAGCCAAAGGATACAGTGACGACTGGATTGAAAAACGGATGCGAGGTATTGCTATCCGCGAAGAACTTACCGATGAATGGAAAAATCATGGTGTCAAAGTTGAGAAAGAATACGAAATTTTAACAGCTGAAATATCCAAAGCAGCCTTTGGCCTTACTCCCGGCCAATACAAAAAACTTAAAGGATTAAAACGAGAAAACTTGCGTGACCATATGACTGATTTGGAACTTATTTTTTCAATGCTTGGAGAGGCTTCAACAACACAGATTACAAGGGTTGAAGCTCCCGATGGTTTTGATGAAAATAAAAGCGTCGCGCGGCGAGGAGGAAATGTTGCTGGTATAGCGAGAAAAAAACTCGAGCAGGAAACCCGTCGCAAGGTGATTAGCAAGGGAAATTATCTCCAAAAACCACAAAATAAGAGATTTAAGGATAACAAATAATAAACTTAATCTTTGAATAGATATATGAAGGTGTTGGATGGTTATATTCGTTACTTTATTTATACAAACAGTATATAAAAAAAGAAACATTTAAGGCGGAAGGGTTAATTTTAAAGGATTTTTAAATGAGTTTGCTTGTAACAGGTTCGATAGGAATTGATACCGTAATAACGCCGCAGGGCAAAAGTGAAAATTGTATCGGCGGTTCAGCCGTCTATTTCGCGATGGCGGCCAGTTTCTTCTCGCCGGTACGTTTTGTCGGCGTTGTCGGAGCGGATTGTCCGTTCGATTTGGCCAAGGTTTTTTCCGGCAGGGATGTCGACCTTTCCGGCCTCGAAGTCCGCAGCGGCAGCAAAACGTTCAGATGGAAAGGTTCGTATCAGGGCGATATGAGCCAGGCGATAACCGATGCGATGGAACTGAATGTCCTGTCCGAACGCCAGCCGATTGTGCCGGAAAATTTCAGGGACAGCGAATACGTTTTTCTCGCCAATACTCATCCGTCATTGCAGATACAGCTTCTCGACCAGTTAAAACAGCCTAAATTTATTGTCGCAGATACCATGAACTGCTGGATAGACAGCCAGGCGGAAGAGTTAAAAAAATTACTGCAGAGAATAAACGTCCTCGTACTAAACGAAGGCGAAGCAAAGATGCTTACCAAATGCGATAATCTCGCTGTCGCCGCGCAGGAGCTGATAAAGATGGGCCCCAAAGCTGTGATAATCAAGAAAGGCTCCAACGGCTCAATTGCACTGGACAGCGACGGCCACTGGTCTGTGATAGGAGCGTATCCGACTATCCATCTTAAGGACCCGACAGGCGCAGGCGATGCCTTTGCGGGAGCACTGATGGGATATCTTGCCTCGGCCGACAGAACAGACGCCAAATCTCTCCGCAAGGCGATAGCTTATGGTACGGTTACGGCATCGATTGTAATCGAAGGTTTTTCATTGTCGTCAATCGCGTCAATCAGCAAAAGCGCGATTGATAAAAGACTTAACGAATTAAAAGAAATTATGGAATTTTAAAAGGACTAAAGATTGTAGATAGATGTTTTTGTTTTAGGTATAGGTAATGGTAACGTCTCGTGTTTTGGTTTGGGTGTGGGTAACGTTACCAAAACCGACACCAGCTAACGCGACGTTACCGATACCGATAACTATACCGATATTAGTCAATTCTTCAATCTTAAACGTTCAATTTTATGAGATGTTTCATTGCGATAGATATTGATGATAGACTTCGCGGGGAGATTGAAAAACTCCAGAGCCAGTTCAGGAAACGGCTGAAAAATCAGGCCGGGATAAAATGGGTCAGACCGGAACTTATCCACCTTACACTGAAATTTTTAGGCGAGGTTGAAGACGGCAGAGCCGAAGAAATCGGCCAGGCGATTGAACTGGTTTGTGCGGCACATAAAAGTTTCGAGCTTGAATTTTCCACGGTCGGCACTTTCGGCAGACCAGCAAAAGTACTCTGGCTGGGCGGGAAAAAACAGAATACCGAGCTTGAAAAACTTGTGCAGGATATCGAAGAGACTTTCGAGGAACTTGATTTTGAAAAAGAGCAAAGGCCTTTTAGTCCGCATCTTACACTTGCCAGAATAAGGGACGACCGTTCCGGTAAACAGACAGCCGAGCTTGCCGACAATTTCGGCCCGGTCAATGCAGGTACTATAAAAGTTGATGCGGTATGCTTTTATAAAAGTCAGTTGACATCTGACGGTCCTGTATATACGCTGTTGAGGAAAATTAACTTTATGTAAAAAAATTGTCATTTCGACCGAAGGGAAGGGAAAAATATGGCTAAAGCTGCTAAATCGAAGAAGGCGGAAGAAAAAAATGAGAAACAATCGACAAAAGACAGCGCTCTTGAAAGGGCGATTGCACAGATAGAAAAGCAGTACGGCAGCGGCTCGATTATGCAGATGGACGAGAGCCGGTATGCCAGGATTGAAGGCATTCAAACCGGTTCCATTTCGCTTGATATAGCTCTGGGCGGATGTGGAATACCTCGCGGCAGGGTAGTCGAGTTTTTCGGCCCTGAATCCAGCGGAAAGACCACACTTGCTCTGCACGTTATCGCCAACGCTCAAAAAGCCGGTGGAGTTGCGGCTTTTATTGATGCAGAACATGCCCTCGATACCACCTGGGCCAAAAGACTTGGCGTGGACGTCAGCGGTCTTCTGGTCAGCCAGCCCGATACTGGCGAACAGGCTCTGGATATTGCAGAGATGCTGATAAAGTCCAATGCAGTTGACGTTATTGTAATTGACTCTGTCGCGGCTCTCATTCCAGCCGCCGAACTGGCAGGTGAAATGGGACAATCGCACATGGGACTCCAGGCAAGACTGATGAGTCAGGCGATGAGAAAACTCACCGGCGTTATAAGCAAGAGCAAGACAAGCCTGATTTTTATTAACCAGATAAGAATGAAAATCGGCGTTATGTTCGGCAATCCTGAAACGACGACCGGCGGCAACGCATTGAAATTTTACAGCTCTGTCAGATTGGACATCAGAAGAATTTCAACCATTAAGGACGCGACTAATGCGATTGGCAGTCGAGTCAGGGCCAGAGTCGTTAAAAATAAAATTGCCCCGCCTTTCCGGGAAGCGGAATTCGATATTATGTTCGACAGCGGCATAAGTTATGAAGGCGACATTATAGACCTGGGCTGCAATTGCGGCGTTCTTACGAAAAGCGGTGCCTGGATACTCTACGGTGAGCTGAAATTAGGCCAGGGCAGAGAAAATGCCAAGAAACTTCTTATCGAAGACAAAAAACTTACTAAGGAAATCACCGACAAGATTCTGACGGCAGTCGGAGTGAAAGAAAAATCAGAATAATTGAGGAATTAAAAAATGGACGGCAATACGATTAAGAGTGTTGAAATGCCTAAAAGTAACACAGAATGTTATACTATTCAGCCGGATCAACCGTTTAAGTGTTCTCCAAAAAGACACGATGCATTTTATAAAGCAGGACAGATTGCATTGCCGTGTCTCTTGATTGTTTTGTATATAGCACTTTTTGCTTTCATGTTGATTATGATGTATCGCTTTGTTCGTGCTGTCGAAAGAATTGCAAAAAAGTTTGAAAACGGCATAACCATTAATAAAAATAACTCAAATTTAGATGATAAGGTCTGAAAATTTGTTAACAGCATCGCAAATCAGAAAATCCTTTATCGATTTCTTTATTGAAAAGAGGCATACTTTTGTACAGAGCTGGCCGGTTGTGCCCATCGGCGATGATACACTGCTGTTTACAAATGCCGGTATGAATCAGTTCAAGGATGTTTTTCTCGGCACAGGCGCCCGCGGATATAAACGCGCAGCCAACAGCCAGAAATGTATCCGTGCAGGCGGAAAACATAATGACCTCGAAGATGTCGGCACCGATACGTATCATCACACCTTTTTTGAAATGCTCGGCAACTGGTCTTTCGGCGATTATTTTAAAGCCGAGGCAATCGAATGGGCCTGGGAGCTTTTGACGAAGGTCTGGAAAATAGACCCGCAGCGTTTGCACGCCACTTATTTTCAGGGCGACCCGCACGATAATCTTTCCGCCGATGACGAAGCGAGAGATTTATGGCTCCGATTTTTGCCTGACGAAAGAATTCATAAAGGCAATAAGAAAGATAATTTCTGGGAAATGGGCGATACCGGCCCCTGCGGCCCATGCAGCGAGATACATTACGATGGCACGCCTGACATGTCCGGCGCCGCGTTTATAAACAAAGATAATTCGAACGTAATTGAAATCTGGAATCTTGTTTTCATTCAGTATAACCGCGACAGCAGCGGAAAATTAACTCCGCTGCCCGCAAGGCACGTCGATACAGGTATGGGCCTTGAAAGGGTAACGCGCATCCTGCAGGGCAAACAGTCGAATTACGATACTGATTTGTTTACGCCGATACTCGATGCGACGGGTAAATTGTGCAATCAAAAATATACCGCCGCTATGGATAAAAAATCCGACATCGCGTTTCGCGTTATCGCCGACCATTTGCGAACGCTTGTCTTCGCGATAACCGACGGCTGTATGCCGAGCAATGACGGCAGGGGATATGTTCTTCGCAGAATTTTAAGACGGGCCTCGAGATTCGGCCGCACACTCAATATGCACGAGCCGTTTATTTATAAACTGGCCGATGTAGTTATTAGTTCGATGAGTCAGGCTTTTGCTGAAATAAAACAGCGAAGCGAACTCGTTAAGACCGTTATAAAATCCGAAGAGGAAAGTTTCGGCAGAACGCTCGACAGGGGCCTTGAGATATTTGGCGCCGCAGCCGAAAACGCTGATAACGGCGTTATAAGCGGTCAGGACGCGTTCCAGCTTTATGACACATTCGGTTTCCCGCTCGATTTGACCCAGCTTATGGCAAGAGAGAAGAATCTTTCCGTTGACACCGCGGGCTTCGAAAAACTTATGGACCAGCAGAGACAGCGTGCAAGAGCCTCGCAGAAGACCAGCAGTTTCATCTCGATTGTTGCGGATACAAAATTGCCCGTTACGGACGATTCGGCAAAATATAACGAAGATAAAATACGAACTCTGATTACGGGTTTCATCGACCAGGCCGGCTATAAAAACAGCGGAACCCTCATCGAGGGCGCAGACGCCGCGGTCATACTCGAGAAGACTTGTTTTTACGCCGAGTCCGGCGGACAAATCGGCGATAAGGGAATTATCAAAACAGAGTCAGGCGAATTCGCGGTCGAGACGACTGAAAAAATCGCGGACTGTGTTATACATAAAGGAAAACTGATAAAAGGCTCGATGAAAATCGGCGATGAAGCTGACGCGATTGTGGATGAGTCCAGACAGCAGAGCAGGCGGAATCATACTGCCACCCATTTATTGCAGTGGGCATTGCAGCAGACTCTCGGCAGAAACGTTGCACAGCAGGGCAGTCTGGTTTGCCCGGAATATTTGAGATTTGATTTTACCGCACCAAAGGCGCTGACGGATGAAGAACTTAAAAAAGTTCAGCAGCTTGTAAATGAGAAAATCCGCCAGAATCTTCCTGTAGCCTGCACCGTTTTGCCGATAGCGCAGGCCAAAAAGCTCGGCGCGATGGCGCTGTTCAATGAAAAATACGGCGACACCGTAAGAGTCATCGCCATTGGAGCACCTGACGAAAAAAATATCTCGCAGGCGTTCAGCAGGGAATTCTGCGGCGGAACCCACGTTGACAACACCGGCAAAATCGCCGGAATTAAAATAATAAAAGAAGAAAGCGTTTCAGCCGGAGTAAGAAGAATAACCGCTCTCACCGGCAGCGCACTGCTGGATTACCTCGCGGCCCAAAGTGAAATTACAGAACAGCTTTGCCTTATACTTAAAGTAAAAGCTGAAGATTTGCCGGTACGCGTAAATAAATTGATGGATGAAAACAAGAAACTTGCCAAACAGTTGAAGTCGGCTCCGTCGCAGGGCGGGACAAATTTTCTCGATAAGGCAAAGCAGTTGCTCGACGAAGCCGCCAAAATTGGCGAAAGCGCTGTTGTTATAAATGTTATCGAATCCGCCGCTGTGGACGATGTTCGCGTTGCGATGGATATGATAAAGAAAAAAGCCGGTTCCGCTGTCATTGTCTTCGGCATGGCGGATGGCGATAAGGTTACGCTTCTTGCCGCTGTTACCGACGACCTTATTAAAAAAGGATTAAGCGCCGGAGATATTGTAAAACAGATTTCGCCGATAGTCGCGGGCGCCGGCGGCGGCAGACCGCAAATGGCTCAGGCCGGCGGAAAAGACCCCTCAAAATTAAAAGATGCACTCGACAAAGCCTCAGAACTCATCGAGGCAAAATTAAGAAAATGATATTTGCTCGGTTAGCCCCGTCAACACCTTGACGGGGTTCGTTATTTCTCGATTCTCACTTTTACGCTTTTCGCGTGCGCATCAAGTCCTTCAGCCTCAGCCAGACGAATAATATCATCAGCGCTTTTGGTAAGCATACCTTTGCTGTATTCAATTATGCTTGTAGATTTTATAAAATCATTACTCGTAAGCGCACTTGAAAATCTTGCGCATCCGCCTGTCGGCAGCGTATGACTTGGCCCTGCGAAATAATCTCCGACAGCAACAGGCGAATGTTCGCCGATAAATATTGCCCCTGCGTTTTCAATTTTCGAAGCAACATGCCTGCTGTTTTTCCCGCACTGAATTTCCAGATGTTCCGTTGCGAATTTATTAGTCCATTCGATGCACTGCCCAATATTTTTGAATGTTACAACCGCGCTGTATTGCGTCAGGCATTGTATTGTCTGTTTACATCGCGGCAGATTAGCCAATTGCTTTTCAAGTTCGCCGACAACTTTTTGCCCCAGTTTTTTCGAAGGCGTAAAGAGCATCGCGCTTCCCGGTGCATGCTCAGCCTGGCTCAGCATATCCGCTGCGATATAAGCGGCCTTGGCACTATCGTCTGCGATTATCAATACCTCGCTCGGCCCGGCAAGCGAATCGATTTTTACCTGACCATAGACAAGTCTTTTTGCGGTTTGAACCCATTGATTTCCGGGTCCGACAATCATCTCAACTGGTTTTATAATATCAGTACCGCCTGCAAGAGCGGCAACGGCCTGAACGCCTCCAATGCGATATACTTCATTTATACCCAATTCGAAGCATACCGCCAAAGTGACCGGATGAATGCTGCCGTTATATCGAGGCGGCGAAACAACAGCGATTTCCTTTACTCCTGCGACCTGAGCGGGAACTGCTGTCATTATTACTGTCGATGGCAGCGGGGCCGATGCGCCGGGCACACAGATACCGACTCGCTTTATTGTCGTGTATCTTATACCGGCAGGGCCGGAAATATTTTTCCCCGCACCGATGAAAATTTTCTTCTGATATTTTTTTACGTTTGCAATCGCTTTCTTGATTGACGAAAGAAGTTTTTTGTCGATTTGCTGATGGGCTCTTTTTAATTCCTGTGCCGGTATTCTGAATTGCCGTGGCGAAAGTTTAACGTTATCGAACTGACGGGTATAATTTGCGACCGCTTTATCGCCGTCAACTCTTACCTTATCAATAATCTCAGCGGCTTTTTTCCCTTCATCGCTGCGTGGATTGAACGTTGCCTTTTCGCATACTTTTGTGCGCAAATCTGAAAGTTTTTGCACAAAATTTTTATCCGTATATGACAGTAATATTTTCTGTAATTCTTTTCCCATTTTTTATTTCTTCGTGTTCCTTCTTTTCTTCGTGGTGATTAACGTTTATCTCGTAAAATTGCCGCAACTATAAACCCTTGTCGCTCGCTGCAGGAGCAGGTACCGTTTGCCCTGATACCTTGTAACGATAGCGGAAATATTGAACCGCACGGGCCTGGCGGACGCTTTCTGCTGATTTTCCATACTGTCAAGTTCTTCGCATTCCAGCAGCGGAAGCTGCAGCGAATCTATATTCCTGCCCATCCCGTCGAATCCGAAATAAACGCCGTCTTTCGTCCTGCGCACGAAACCTGTCCTGTCGGACAATATCCCGTCCGACTCGGTGCCGATTGGTTTTTTTAGCTCAGCCAGACTTATGACCCTCTTTGGCTTCAAAAGCAAAAGTACATCGTCAGGTATAATCTTGGCTTCGTTCGAATCGGAATTATCTTTGGCCTGCGGCGGTTCGTTGGCCTCCGTTATCGGCAGGAAATACGACAGATAAACAAAATTTTCAGTTCCGTAACTTGTAAGCTTGCCCCAGATACGGAACGATGCGTTTTTTGCCGAGACGATGCTCGCGAGTTTTTCAAGCATACTCGAAGGCAGGATTGCGATGGCAGTCTGTGTATTCAGCGCGCCTTTGCCGTCCGTCAACGGCTCGAAAACCGTGAAGAACCATCGGCTGTTTTCCGATGTTATTTTGCCGTCGACTCCATCGAGGACGAAACCGTCCCGCACCGGCAGTGGTTTTTGCGCAGGATTCTGCGCTATACATACCTCGAAAATTAAAAAAAACAGAGCCGCGACAGTAATGGAGCGGTTTATAACCGAATTTTTAAAAGGCCGAATTGTAATGAGCTTTTTCATTTCAGGCATTCCTTTAACATCTTTACTGCGTTTTCTGCTCCGCCGGCCTGCATCAGGTATTTGCCGCTGCCGGCGTCTTCCTTTGCCATTAGTTCCACCAATGGCCTCCAGAAATCGTTAATAAGTATAATAGGTTTCGCCGGTTTTACAAAGCCTTTGTTTACCAGTTCCCATATTTCCGCCAGTTCAAGAAGCGTCCCCGTTCCCCCCGGCAAAACCGCGTAAGCATCGCCTATTTCGACTAATTTGGCCACTCTTTGCGTCAGGTTTTCGGTAATTATATTTTTCGTTATGAATTCGTTCGGCCCTTTTCTGCCGAATGCTGAGCATGTTACTCCGATTGTTTTTCCGCCGGCCGATTTTGCACCTTTTGCCGCCGCCAGCATTGTTCCGCCGTATCCGCCGTTGGCGATTGTCAAACCGGCCTGTGCGCAAAGTTTGCCGAATTCGTATGCGAGACTAAAAACCTCATCGCCTTCTTTGGCCTTACTCGTCCCGAATATTGTTATGATTTTTTCAGTCATTGTTTTTGTCCCGCACCTGCTTGAATAGGTGCGGGGTTATTTTAACATATCCCAATATCGAACTCAAACCGTTTATTCGCTTTTATCTCGCTCAAATCATCCACAACGCAACCGAGCCCCGAATGTAAATGAGGGGTAATCAAACGATTTTTATAATCCGAAAGCCCGCCGATTTATTCGGCGGGTTATTAATTTATTTAGCCCCCGCCGCTTGAGGCGGGGTTCTGTCATTGCGAGTCTCGCCTTTGGCGGACGAAGCAATCTCTTCTATGCAAAATCTTCGTGTTCTTCCGCACAGTGTCCCTTACGGGAGTGTATTTCGTGGTGAATTTTATTTGGAATTTCCCTCGCGATGTCATTTCGACCGGAGCGGAGCGCAGTGGAGAAATCTGTTTATTCTTGTGATTCCTGTTTCCTGTGTCATTCCTGCGAAGGAATGTCACCCTCACGCAGGCGGGGGCGGGAATCCACGTCATTTGATTTTTCTCCACTTTTCACTATTCACTTTTAGTTTTTAACTTTTTGAACGTTCAAAGTTCGATGTTCAATGTTGTCGAAGACCCCTTTGGGGGATGTTCTTAATTTTAAATTATAATTATCTCTCTGTGTCCTCTGCCTGCCTTGCCGTAGCTTTTAGCGAAGGCAGGTGTTCTCTGCCTGCCCATCCGTAGCTCCTGCCCTGCATAGCATGCAGTGCGGCGTAGGGTTAGCGAAGGTGGGTGGCTAAAACAAATAGTTCCTTTCTCGGTGGCTTATCAAATCTTAAATCTTAAATTTTCAATCTTAAATCTTTCGTATAGTTCAGCAATCCTCCCGCCAGCAAAATTTCTCTGTCTCTTGCCGAAAGATTCAGTTTACATTTGAACTCAAACCCTGCCGTTTTGTCTTTGACGAGAACCGAATCGGACGACTTTATCGTGTCATTAAGATTATTTATTTCAAGCTCATCGTCTGCGCTGATTTTTTCGTAGTCCGCCGGGTTCTCGAATTCGGCAGGCAGAACCGCGAAGTTAATCAAATTGGCCTTATGAATTCTCTCGATACTCTTTGCGATTATCATTTTAACGCCCAGGTACATCGGGCAAAGCGCTGCGTGCTCGCGTGATGAACCCTGCCCGTAGCTTTCGGCCGCGACTACTATTCCGCCGATTCCCTTTTTCTTTAGCTCAAGTCCCCGCTGCGCAAACGTTGGTTTGCCCTGTTCGTTAAAACAGTTGAAGACATACTTGGAATATTCCGGCACGTTCGAGCGGTATTTCAAAAATGCTCCCGCCGGCATAATATGGTCGGTGGTGATTTTATCGCCGCATTTGAGCAGAACTTTGCCGCTGAGATTATCTGGCAGTTTTTTAGCCGCTTCCGGAACAACGATTGTCGCGCCTCGTATTACTTCCGCTTTTTTAGCCTCGGCAGGCGCAAGCGGTTTTTGAATCATATTATCATCGACCGTGAACTCGAACGGCATCTCGATTTTCGGATATTCGACTCCGCTTTGACTCGGCTCGACTATTTCGCCTTTCAGCGCAGCAAGCACAGCGACTTCCGGACTTGTCAGAAATACGTTATCGTTTTTGGTTCCCGTTCTGCCTGCGAAGTTTCTATTGAATGTTCGAACTGAAACGGTCCCGTCCGCCGGCGAAAATCCCTGCCCGATACAAGGCCCGCATCCAGATTCGAGTATTCTCGCGCCTGCCGCGATAATATCGCTCATCGCTCCGTTTGCCGCCAGCATACCCATTACCTGCTTGCTTCCCGGCGCGATTGCGAACTCTACTGCCGGATGAATTGTTTTGCCTTTGAGCGTTTTCGCAACCATCATCAAATCTGTAAAGCTCGAATTTGTACAGCTCCCGATAATGACCTGGTTGACTTTTGTTCCAGCCAGCGTTCTTATCGTCTTGATATTATCCGGCGAAGGTGAACACGCAGCCATTGGCTCGAGTTTCGATAAATCTATTTCGATTACACGGTCATACTGACAGCCTTCGTCAGCGGCCAGAGGCTTATAATCTTTTTCTCTTTTTTGAGCGGCGAGGAATTTTTTCGTTTGTTCATCGGCTGGAAATACACTCGTTGTTACGCCGAGTTCGGCGCCCATATTTGTTACGGTTGCTCTTTGCGGAACGGTCAGTGTCGCGACACCCGGCCCGAAATATTCAACTACGCATCCTACGTTTCCTTTTGTGGTCAGGATACTGAGCAGTTTTAATATTATATCTTTGCTTGCTACCCATGGCGAAAGTGCTCCGAGAAGTTTTACTCCGATTACTTTCGGACAAGTCAGATAGAATGCTCCGCCTCCCATAGCGACTGCCACATCGAGTCCGCCCGCTCCGATAGCGAGCATTCCGATTCCGCCGCCGGTTGGCGTGTGTGAGTCGCTGCCAAGAAGGGTTGCGCCGGGTTTGCCGAATCGTTCGAGATTTACCTGATGGCAAATTCCATTTCCCGGCCGGGAAAAATATACGCCTTTTTTCGCTGCCACGCTCTGTAAATATATATGATCGTTATGGTTTTCAGGCCCGAATTGGCTCATATTATGGTCGATATAACTTACGGCAGTGTCAGCCTTTACGCGTTCTACGCCCATTGATTCGAACAGTAGAAATGCCGTTGTTCCGGTAGCGTCCTGCGTAAGTGTCTGGTCGATTTTAATGCCGATAGGACCGTTTTTTTCAAGCGTACCGTCAACGAGGTGATTTTCGATGATTTTATAAGTAAGTGTTTTTGCCAATTGGAACTCCCGTTTTTTGGACAATTTAAGATGCAATTTTAATCGCAAACCGTTTGATTTTCAACAGGATAAGGACAGAATATCGAAGTTTAAAGAGGTTAGATATCCCGATATTTTGCCCTTTTTAACCGTGGATTATTTACTGTGGTTTTTGACAGTTTTTGGGTCAAGGCCTTCTTCGATGGCCGTGATTTTATCGACTCTTCTTTGATGTCTGCCGTCGGCAAATTCGGTCGCCAGCCACACTTCGACGATTTTTCGAAGTGCCTGTGAGCCTATCAGGTCTCCGCTCAGGCACAGAACATTTGAATTGTTATGCTGTCTGCTTATGCGGGCGTTGAGTTCATCATAGCACAGCGCCGCCCTTACTCCATGAACCTTATTCGCCGCTATAGACATTCCAATACCCGTCCCACAGACGAGGATTGCCATATTAACTTCCTTCCTTGATACGGCCGATGCCGCGGCATATGCGAGGTCAGGATAATCGACCGGACCTTCCGCATTCGTACCCAGGTCAATACACTCATGACCCAGTTCAGTAACAATAGCCTTTATCTGCTCCTTAGCCTCAAGCCCTCTATGGTCGTTCGCAACAGCTACTTTCATTTCAACAGCTCACTTATCCTTTTATTAACTGCTTTTTCTATCGCCCCACCGCAGATTTTATACGCATCAAAACCTCCACCGATGGGGTCATTTATATTGCCACTATCACTAAGCAGCATACACTTTCGCCGGGCATCCGGGCAAAGCTGAATTATATCATTTTCATGGCCCGCTGACATCGTAAAAATATAATCAGCGTCTTTAATCATTTCAGTAGTAATTCGTCGGCTTTTATGGCGGGCGATATCGACGCCTTTTGATTTGCAAAACCTTATAGATTCATCACTTGCGTCTATGCCGTTTATGGCCACACTGCCGGCAGATGCTACCTTATAACCCATTTGAGCCAATTGGTCAACCTTACATCCAAGTTTTTCGGCAAGAACTTTCCTTGCGAAACCCTCGGCCATTGGGCTTCGGCAGGTGTTGCCTGTACATACAAAAACGATGTTTACAGTGAGCATTTTCTGAATTTGCTTTTCCGAATATGCGCCGGCCCGAAGTATCTGCCAACCGGCGTGAGAAATTTTTACAACCGTACTGCTTTTTTTGTATTTGCAGTGGCCCGTATCGAGAATCATATCGACAAGGCCATCGAGTTGTTCAATTGCCTGAGCGGCATTTATCGCCGGCTCTTTGCCGGAAGTATTTGCGCTCGGGGCAACAACAGGAAATTCGCAAAGATTCAATAACTTACAGGCGGTCGGTTCATCGGGACAACGAACGCCGATGGTATTGTCCTTATAGAGAAGACCAATGGTTTCACGACCAAGATGTTTTTCGAGTTTGGCAATGTCTTTTTTGTTTAGTTCAAAAATAATCGTAAGCGGGCCGGGCCAGGCATTTGCGACAAGTTTTTTTGCCGGCAGAGTCAGAGTTGGTACAAAATCCGGCAGTTTGTTGTTGTCGCCAATATGCAGAGTATATCTTTTGTCGGTATCTCTTTTTTTAACTTCGTCGAGTCTGGCAAGACTTGCCTTGTCGGCCTTACAGGCGATGCCATAGACTGTTTCAGTTGGAAAAACCACCAGTCCGCCGGCATCGATACAATAGGCGGCTTTTTTCAGTTTGTCTGTGTCCTTTACAGGGTCGTTTATTTTCAGAATTGTAGTTTTCATTTACTGCTTAATCTTTTTATTTCCTGTTGAATCTCAGGGATTATTTCCGGATTGTGGATGATTTTATTTTTACCTTCTGTTATCGAGATAATATAAAAAACTTTACCCCCATATTTTTTGGTGAATTTTTCGTGGGTACTTTTTTGGATTTCGAGCTCATTGATAATTTGCGTAATATAAGCATAACCGGCCGGCTTGATCTGAAGACCTATGTATTTACCGTTAACATCTATATAAAAATCAACATTATATCCTCTATCCCATTCATCGGGCGCAGGGAGTATTTTCATTCCTAACTCTTTTTCAAGACGACCATAAATAGTTTGAATTTCGGATATGTAGCCATCGAACGTTCTCGAAATTACAAGGTTGATTAAAAAGTTAATACAATCCTGTTCGGTAATACTTTCTATCTCAGCCTGACAAATTTCTGTCACCTTTATAAACAGTGTCCTGCCAAGCTGCTCTAAATGTTCCCGAGAATAAACCTTAGAATAATAATATTTCTCCCAATCTTCTACGGCCTTTGGGGCACATTTTCTTATATGCTCTGCCACTGGACCTACTTTAGTCTTACGCGTAAGTCCCCATCGCATATTTGCGCCGTTTAGTATCCATTCTTTAGGCATATGAACTCCTCTTTGAAAATTTAGTTAAGTTGCTTTGCACTGTTATCCACTTCCACAAAGCCCTGCTTAAGCAAGTGACGGTTAATGAATGTTTTATTCTGCAAATACAAATAACACAACAGGTTGTTTTGATTGTCGTGTTTAGTGTGGCCGAATTTCATAAAAACTTTCTGGCCTTTAGTCTTAGACTGTAAAAATTCAATAGCTTGGGCTTTTTTTTCGGCCTTTTCCTTTATGCCAATCAATCGAATTTTCAAGCCATTCTCAAGTTCGAGTTCGGTAGAAGAAATAACCTTTTTTACGGAATAATAATCCTGTCTTTTTTTGCTGTCGCCGTTGATTTTAGAACCAAACTGTAGTTTTCGCGGGTCAATTTTTTTGTCAAATTTTATCGGGTCTTTAAAAATATAAGGCAATTTACTTATTTCCTCTTTCCAGTTAATTTCGTCTTCCCTATTCTGCGCAAGTTCAATATTAAGCTTATCGAAGAATCCTTTTTCCCTTAAACCAAGTTTTTCTTTGATGATAGGTATGAAATCTGCATTTATTTCATAGCCAACTGAATTTCTTTCAAGATTTTTTGCGGCCAGAGATGTTGTACCGCTCCCAACAAAGGGGTCTAATATCGTATCGCCAACATAGCTGAACATTTTAATAAGCCGGCGGGGGATTTCCTCCGGAAACATTGCTAAATGGCCATTCTGCTTTTCTCCGGGGATATTCCAATGGCCGACAAAATACTGGTTCCATTCTTCGGTGGTTAGTTTTGATCTGTCCTTGATATCCTTTGGCACTGTTTTGCAGGTACCGGGCTTTTTGAAAATCAAAATAAATTCATAATCAATTTTTATAATTCCATTTCGCGGATATGGGAAAGAACCCATAATTGTAGCGCCGCCTGTAGTGTTACAGGTAGTAACTTTTTGCCAGATAATCGCCCCCATATAATCAAACCCTATTGTTTCACAAAATTTGATGATTTCAGTGCGAATGGGAATTATTTTATATCTGCCATAATAAACCGAACGTGCAAACTGGTCACCGATATTTATACATAATCGGCACCCATCTTCAAGAACCCTATGGCATTCATTCCATGCAAGGTTAAGATTATTTATGTAGTTTTCGTAAGTGTCATCAAAACCTATCTGGCCGCCATTTCCGTAATCTTTTAGCTGCCAGTAAGGAGGCGAAGTTATAATAAGCTGAATAGATTTATCATCCAATTCAGTCATTTGTCTTGAATCGCCGATTATAATTTTATGTTTGGTCATAATATTAATTCGTTTTTTTCAATGATTCCATGTTGTAGAAGTTTCTTGCTATATTATGACGGATTGTAGTCTTAAAAAAGGGAAAAAGCAAAGAAAACGCAAGGATTAGAGAATGAAGAAAATCTGCGAAATCTGTGGTTATTTTTCTTGCATTTTGTTAAAAATATGGTAAAATACAGCCATAGTTATATAAGTGCATAACTATGGAAATCCGAAATCCTAATATCTAAATTCGAAACAATATCGAAATATCAAAACACGAATGTTCAAAACGGTTTTGAACTATTTAAAATTTAAGATTTTTAATATTCATAACCTGCTAAGGCAGCGTTACTTATATTAAATCCTCTATCTGAAATCCACACGCCTACGGCTGGTAAACCATGCCTACGGCGGGCAAGCCTCTATTTTTCAATCTATAAATCAAATTAAAGGAGAACTATATGGAAAATGTGCGTCAGGAAAAAATCAGTAAACGAATCGCCCAAATACCAAAACCATACCGCAAAGATTATGAAAAAGCGGCAATCAACGGCTCGAAACCGGCGGCAATAAAAGCATTTTGCCTCGAATGCTGCGCGTGGCAGGAAAACGAAATCATAAACTGCACGGCCGTTACCTGTCCCCTTTATGCTGTCAGGCCTTTTATAGGCAGAAAAATCCGAATATCTAAATCCTAAATCCGAAACAAATTCAAATTACCAAAAAAATAAATAAGAATAACCCCCAGCACCCGCCTTCGATAACCCTCCGTCGCACTATGTGCTATGTAGGGCGGGAACTACGGACGGACAGGCAGGTCCGGGGGCTAACCACACAGAAAGAAGGTGCGGGATGAGTGATACAGAAGCGGAAATTTTCAAGATAGAATATCCGTTCGGGACTTTAATAGTTGACGAGGATATTTATTACAGGATAGTCAAAGATGCAAGCAAACGGCCTTATAATAAATTCAAACCAATCAGAGGCATAAGCTTTTACACCAAATTGGTAAGCTGCCGAGTGGGAAAGGATAAAAAATATACGCTTGCGCGATTGCTGATGGGGCCGGGGGAAAATGAAGTGGTTGACCATATCAACAGGAACAGGCTGGATAATCGAAGGTGCAATCTGCGAATAGTCAGTCCGAGGCAAAATTCACTTAACAGAACATCCAAGAACAGCACCGGTTTAATTGGAGTCAGTATTACGATGCTTAGAGGGAGAAAACGATTAAACGCCACGTTTAAGCCTGCCGGTAAAAGACAGAAATTCAGTTTGTACGACAGCCCATCCAATCGGATTATTTGCGCTCTTGTTCACGATAAATTTGTAATTCAGTCCGGCGATGAAGAATATGCGCCGCTGAATTTTCCAATTTTAAAAGATGAGCCTTTCAAGAGCAGATTGCTGCGGATGGATATAAAGGAGTTCAGGGAAAATAAACTGGAAGTTATTGCTGAAAAACTGGGGGCGGACATACGAAAATAAAAAAAGGTTCAACGTGAAATTCTGTTTGACAAATAGAAAGAACTTCGGCATTATTACGATTGTCAGTTGATGGCCGGAAGAGATTCCCCTAAAAAGGGAGCCGAAGGTGAAATCAGCGTAAAGCTGAGAAACTCTCAGGCAAAAGGATTTCGGTCTGATGACGTCTCTGGAGAATCCGAAAAGACGGATGCCGAAGGGTGAATATCTCAGGCAAACAAACAGAGGGATATGTCGTATAGGCGTATCCCTCTTTATTTTTGCGCAAAATATGTTGACAATGACACAATTTTGCTTAAGTTTAGCACTATCTTGTCAGATACAGTGATTTTAGATTAAAAAACGAGTTAAGAATATGGACAAAAAAACGGTATTGTTTGAAAAACACGCGGCACTTGCCGGTAAAGGTCAGATAGTACCTTTTGCCGGGTGGATGATGGCGCTGTGGTATCAATCCATAAGAGCCGAACACGAGGCGGTTCGAAAAACGGCAGGACTTTTCGACTGTACACATATGGCGGTTCTGAAAATCGCGGGCAAGGACGCGGCCAATTTTTTAAATATTCTCACTACCAACGATGTCGCAATGCTGAAACCGGGCAAGGCTCAGTACTCTTATATCCTAAATCCTGCCGGCGATATAATTGACGATGTGATAGTTTATTGTATCGCTCATGATAATTTTACGATGGTAGCCAACGCGTCCAATGAACAGAAGGTCAAAGACTGGATAGGAGCTGTAGCGGCAGACCTCAATGTCTGTCAGAACAGCCGGAAATTCGAAGTCAAAGACCTCAAGGATTCATCTTTGCCGGAAGCAAGAGTTGATATCGCGCTGCAGGGGCCGGCGTCTGCTCAATGTCTGAAAAATATTTTTGGCGTCGATGTAAGCGGTATGAAATCTTTGTCGTTTATCACTGCAAAAGCAAAAGACCTCAACGTAATTATAACTTCGACAGGTTACACGGGCGCAAAAGTCAGTTATGAACTTTTTGTTCATCCGGACAGAGCCGGGCAGCTATGGGATATGATACTCGAAGAAGGAAAAGGTCTCGGTATAGTTCCCTGCGGGCTGGGATCGAGAGACAGTTTGCGAATTGAGGCGGGTCTGCCTTTATACGGTCATGAGCTTGCGGGCGATTTTAATATTTCGCCGTTTCAGGCAGGTTATCCATGGGCGGTGAAACTGCAAAAGAAAAACTTTATCGGCAAAGATGCGATTGCGAAAAAAACAGATTTCGATACGGAAGTTGCGAGACTGAAATTCGATGGGGGCAAAGGAATAAGGCCTATAAGGCAATTAGACGGCATTTTAAGTGATGACGGGATTTGTATTGGTCAGGTTTTAAGCTGTGCCGGTGTCGGCGATAAACAAATTGTCCTTGGGCTGATTAAAAAAGAGTATAATGTTGCAGGCAAACCTGCCGGGGTTTATTACCTTGCCAGAAATCAAAGTCATATTCAGCAGGGCAGAAAAGAAAAAGTGAATCCCGGCGAAAAATTAAACGCCGATATCAAAGGACAGGTAGTCGAAAGATTCGAAAAATTTTAGAAATTGCCACGAAGACACAAAGGCACGAAGAAAAATAAGTAATATATAGAAAATTTAGTGTCTTAGTGCCTTGGTGGCTAAAAAGGAGTTGAGAATGGCACCGGAAAATCTTTTTTATACAAAAGACCATGAATGGGCGGAAATTAACGGCGATGTCGCAACGATAGGCATAACCGATTATGCGCAGCACTCGCTCGGCGAAATTACATTTGTCGAGCTGCCCGCCATAAAAAAACAGGTTAAGGCTCACGATGTTTTGGCGGTGGTGGAAAGTTCCAAGGCGGCAAGCGATGTTTATAGTCCGCTTGCAGGTGAAGTTGTGCAGGTTAATGACGAGCTTTCATCGAAGCCGGAACTTATAAATCAGGATTGCTTCAAGACAGGCTGGATTTGCAAACTCAAAGTTTCAAAGCCTGACACAAAGAATCTTATGAACGCGTCGCAATATGAAGAATATCTTAAAACTATTTAACTGAGGTAATAATGCCTTTTATTGCAAATACTCCGCAGCAGCAGAAACAGATGTTAAAGGAAATCGGTCTTTCGATGTCCGCTGGGGGATGCCTTACGGCAGATGGATTGTTTGCCGATATTCCGAAGGAATTTCTGGCGAAGGAATTTAAACTGCCGGAGGGGATGAGCGAGTTCGATGTTCGAAATCGACTTGCCGAGCTTGCGGGAAAGAATCATATTAACCTGACATGTTTTCTTGGCGGCGGTTTTTACGACCATTTCATTCCTGCCGCTGTTTACTCGATAATCGGCAGAAGCGAATTTTACACGGCTTATACGCCTTATCAGCCGGAAATTTCGCAGGGTACATTACAGGCGATTTTCGAATATCAATCCGTGATTTGCAGGCTTACCGAAATGCAGGCGGCAAACGCGTCGCTCTACGACGGCGGAACGGCTTTATATGAAGCGGTGATGATGGCGCTGCGCATCACGGGAAGAAATAAAATTATTATCGATGACAGCGTAAATCCGATTTATCGTGTGATGATACATTCATATACTAAAAATCTCAGTATCGACCTCGATGAAACGAAAAACGACGAGGGGCTTATTAACAGGAAAGAGCTTTTGAACAGGCTCGATGATAATACTGCCGCAGTGATTGTTCAGAATCCGAATTTTTTCGGCTGTGTCGATGATTTTACGGATATGGCTGAAGCGGCTCATAAAAAAGGCGCTCTGCTGATTGTTTCCTGTTATCCGATTTCGCTCGGCATTTTGAAAACGCCCGGCGCGATGGGCGCAGATATTGTTACCGGCGAAGGCCAGAGCCTGGGGTTGCCGATGAGTTTCGGCGGGCCGTACCTTGGATTTATGGCGACGAAAAAAGATTATGTGCGAAAAATGCCCGGCAGAATTGTCGGCAGGACGAAAGATAATAAAGACAGAACCGGTTTTGTCCTGACGCTGCAAGCTCGCGAACAGCACATCCGGCGCGACAAGGCGACATCGAATATCTGCTCAAATGAAGCTCTCTGCGCACTGACCGCTCTTGTATATATGTCGCTGCTCGGCAAAGAGGGCTTAAAGGAAACGGCGCAGTTATGTGCAGATAAGGCAAGTTACGCCTGGCAGAAACTGACGGCTATAAAAGGCGTAAAGCCGCGTTTCGGGGCAAAATGGTTTTTCAATGAGTTTGTACTCGATTTGCCTGCGAACGCGGCAGATGTGGCAGGAAAACTGATTGAAAAAGGTTTCGCCGCGGGCTTTCCATTGAGCAGGTATTACGAAGGAATGGAGAATTCACTGCTTGTCGGCATTACCGAAAAAAGAACCAAACAGCAAATTGGTATGCTCGCTGAATCGCTGGAGGCTGTGTTATGAATCCCGCACCTTCTCTTATTCAGAGAAGATATTGGGATTCGAAAAAATACAAAGTTATGAATATTGCATATAACAATGATACGAAATTAGAATAAAAAGAAGGTGCGGGATGAAGTTAATATTTGAAAAAAGTGTTGAGGGACGCAAAGGTGTAATGCCGCCGAGGAGCGATGTGCCGACGACGGTACATATAAAAAAAGAATTATTAAGAAGTTTCGATGCGGCTCTGCCCGAGCTTAGCGAGCTTGACGTTGTCAGGCATTTCACAGAACTGTCGCGAAGGAATTTCGGAGTCGATACGAGTTTTTATCCGCTCGGCTCGTGCACGATGAAATACAATCCGAAAGTTACGGAACGAATCGCGTTTTATCCGGGCTTTGCGCATCTTCATCCGTTATTGCCGCAATTGCGAATGGGCGGAATGCTTACGCAGGGTGCGCTTGAAGTTTTGTATGATATGGATAAATTTCTTTGTGAACTGACCGCGATGGCGGGTTTCACGATGCAGCCGATGGCCGGCGCTCACGGGGAACTTACCGGCATTATGATTATGGCGGCGTATCATCGCGATAAAGGAAATAAAAAAACTACGGTTCTGATTCCTGACAGCGCTCACGGCACAAATCCGGCAAGCGCGGCAATTGCGGGCTATAAAGTTGTCTCAGTGCCTTCGGACAGTGCCGGTATGATGGATGTAAAAGCTTTGAAAAAGATGGTCAATGCTGAAACGGCGGGATTGATGCTGACTTGTCCCAACACACTCGGTATTTTTGAAAAGAATATCAAACAAATATGCGAGATAATACATTCGGTTGACGGTCTTTGTTATTATGACGGTGCGAATCTCAATGCGATTGTCGGCAAGGCAAGGCCGGGCGATTTCGGGTTCGATATTGTTCATTTGAATCTTCATAAAACTTTCGCGACGCCTCACGGCGGAGGCGGCCCGGGCGCAGGGCCGGTCGGCGTTGTCGAAAAGCTGCTCGATTTTCTGCCTGTTTCGCTGGTTGTGAAACGAGACGATGGAACTTTTGCGCTCGAATACGACAGACCAAAGTCCATCGGTTATATCGCGCCGTTTTATGGTAACTTCGCGATAATTCTGCGGGCGTATGTATATATTCTTATGCTCGGCAAAGAAGGGCTGAAAGAAGTTGCTGAAAATGCGGTTCTTAACGCCAATTATATAAAAGAAAAACTTAAAGGTTATTACGACCTTCCATTCGGGCAGGTCTGCAAACACGAATGTGTCTTCAGTGCTGAACGGCAAGCCGCAAATGGCGTTCATGCGATAGATATCGCAAAAGGTCTGATAGACAGAGGATTTCATCCGCCGACAGTTTATTTTCCGACGATTGTCAAAGAATCGATAATGATTGAGCCGACCGAAACGGAGAGCAAGGAAACACTCGATTTGTTTATCGAAACGATGATTGAAATCGCAGAGATTGCAAAAACATCTCCTGAAAAACTAAAGGCCGCTCCGATTACAACGCCAGTCGGCAGATTAGACGAAACGGCAGCAGCGAAGAATGTCGATATAGCGGCAATTTAGCCACTAAGGCACGAAGACACGAAGAAAATTTTTAGTTTTTAATTCTTAATGTTGAATTGAGGAATCCGCCTTTGACGGATGATTTTTTTAATACAAATTTTACCACCGAGCCATAGAGAGCACCCCCGCAGATTCTCGACGAATCTAATCGCGGGGGCTTCCGCTGCCCCGCAAAGTTTTCCTCAAGGTCCCACAAGGGGATTGAAATGAAAACTTCTAATTGATGCGGGGTCTTCGCTCCGCTCCGACGCTTCAGCAGAGGATACAGGTTTTTTTTAGACACGGAACGACACAGATTCACACTGCTAATATTGCTTTAAGGCGATGTTCTGCGAACACCATTAAATTCAAAACTCATGCCTTACTTACAAGTAACCCGCCTTCGCTAAAGCTTCTGCGGGTAAAACTTGACGTCGGTACATCGCTTTGAATTTTATCCCAATGGGATTTTGCCTTAAAGCAAACGAACGAACCCATTGATCCGCCGTCGCCAAAGGCTATGGCGGGATCTTCGACTGTCGCGGCTCTGAACCCCCAGTAAAACTGGGGGCTAAACACGGGAAATATCCCCCGCCATCCGCAGGACAGGCAGGTGCGGGGGCTAAAAGGGCGTAAAGTAGTATTACAAAACTGTCGATTTGCATAAGTATCGTGTTATTCGGGGGATATTGACGTTCATCGTATTGACCTGCCATAGGCAAATTTAGTATCCTGTTATAAAAGAAGTAAGGAAGTAAAGAAGTAAGGAGGTAAAGAAATTTTTCAACAGTTTTTCCTTACTTTTCTGCATCCTTACCTCTTTGTTTCCTTATTAACGGAGAAATATATTGAGAACAAACAGGCGGCTTGTTGCTGTTGCCGGCGTTGCAATTCAAATGATGCTCGGAACAGTTTATGCATGGAGCGTGTTCAAAAATCCGCTTGTAAAAAATCACGGCTGGTCTGTTCCGCAGGTCGGTTTTACTTTTACACTTGCGATTTTATTCCTCGGGTTCTCCGCGGCATTAGGCGGCAGGTTCGTCGATAAAGCGGGAACAAAAAAAATCGCGTCGATAGCGGCAGTTTTGTTCGGCGTCGGCACGATATTAGCCGGAGTGGCAGATTCGATTGGAAGCCTGTGGCTGTTATGGATTGGCTACGGAGTAATCGCAGGTATCGGTAACGGACTGGGATATGTAACGCCTGTTGCGGTGCTGCTTAGATGGTTTCCGGACAAAAAAGGTTTTATCACGGGCCTTGCCGTTATGGGATTCGGGTTAGGTGCGGCAATTGTCGGTCAGGTTGGGCCGATTATGATTAAGAACGTAGGAATCGCCAACACGTTTTATGTCATGGGAACAATTTTTCTTGTCGGATTATTCATCGCAGCGCAGAAATTAGTCAATCCTCCTGCGGGGTATGTTGTCGAAAGTAACGGCTTTAAAACGGATCCGGCCGAGATATCAGTCGATTTCAAATACGCACGAGGGACGAATCAGTTTTACATACTTTGGGTCATTTTGTTTTTGAATGTAACGGCAGGCATAGCGATTATCAGCAATCTTTCACCAATGGCGCAGCAGCAATTATCGCTAAAGGATCCGGCACTTATGGCAGGAAGAATTGTTGCAGTCGCGGCATTATTCAATGGTCTTGGAAGATTGTTTTGGGGAGCCTTGTCAGAAAAAATCGGGAGAAGTAAAACTTTTCTTCTGATTTTCGGAACACAAATTCCGCTGTTTCTTTATTTGCCGCATGTCAGCAGCACAATTTTATTTACGATTATCTGCTGTTATATTCTTTTATGCTATGGCGGCGGGTTCGGAACAATGCCCTCTTTCGCGGCGGATACATTCGGGCCGAAATATATCGGAAGTATTTATGGTCCAATCCTTTTTGCATGGGGCGCAGCCGGCGCAGTTGGGCCGATGCTTATGGAATTGGTTAAAAAAACTTCCAACAGTTTTTCGATGGCACTTTCAATTGCGGCCGGAATACTTGTTTTAGGACTTATTACTACGATGCTTTATCAAAAACCAAAATTAGCATAAAAGAAGTTTTTTTGCATTATTCGCGGCGATTTCTTACAATGACGGTATGAATGATAAACCGTCTATACTTCTTATAAATCCGCCGATATACGATTTCGCGGCGTTCGACTTCTGGCTCAGGCCTTTGGGCATGCTTTCTGCCGCGGGGGCAATCTCAGATGCAGCAGATTTTCAAATCTTCGATTTTTTAGACCGCAGTCACGAGTTTTATAATGACAAGCCTCAATACAAAAACGACGAATGGGGCAGAGGAAGTTTTTTTTCTTCAATAATCCCTAAACCGGATGTATTAAAACAAATTCCAAGATATTATCGCCGATTCGGGCTGCCTGCTGAGATTTTCATAGAGTTCCTGCAGACAAACAAGCCCTGCGATTTTGTTTTTATTCAGACGGTTATGACATATTGGTATTTGGGGTATCGGGAAGTTATCGAAGCCGTCAGGACATATTGGCCCAAAGCGAAAATAGTATTAGGCGGGCCATATACGATGATTTGTCCGGAGCACGCAAAAAATCTCGGGGCAGATATTATTTACGACGATGGAAATTACCCCCGACATAAAGTCGGGGGCTTTAGGTTCCTGATATGGAATCTTTATAAAAATCCTGAGACTGCCGCGATGAAGATAACTCAGGGGTGCCCGTTTAAATGCAGTTATTGCACTGTGCCGATTTTTAACGAGGGATTCATCGCAAAGCCTTACGAACAGATAATCGAGGAATTTAATTTTTTGGTTTCGCTCGGCGTAAAGAATATCGCTTTTTACGACGATGCTCTTTTGTATAAAAGCGATGAAGTAATCAAACCGTTTTTGCGATATGTAATAGAAAATAAAATCAGGATTAATTTTCACACGCCAAACGCGCTTAACGCGAGATTCATCGACGATGAACTTGCAGGACTTTTGGTAAAAGCAGGCTTTAAGAGTTTTTATCTTGGCTTCGAAAGCAGGGCGGATGATTTTCAAAAGCAGACGGGGTCGAAAATTTTCGATAACGAATTTTCAATTGCCGTAAAAAATCTCATTGCCGCAGGCGCTGATAAAAACGGCATCATTGCTTATTCAATATTGGGTCATCCAAAATTTGAAATTCAGGACATTGAAGAATCGATGAAGTTCGTAACCAGTCTCGGCGTAAGGAGTATGCTGGCGGAGTTTTCGCCGATACCCGGTACGCCTGACGGCGAGCTTTGCAGAAAATATGTCGATATGGATGAGCCTTTAATGCACAGCAAGACCGCGTTTCCAATAATCCTGCTGGGCAGCGACAGGGTGAACCTGTTAAAGGATATGTATCATAAGTTGAACAACAATCTCCGCAACAACTAAAGCTTGCAAATAAAAGCGTGATGTAATACAATCTCAAACCTTTGAAAACCAAACAAACAAAACTTATTAATTTTGGAAAACGCAGCGGCCTTAAGGTTCATCCTGTAAGCATCGGCGCGATGCGTCTGCCTGAAAGTTTCGATGAAGCGATAGCACTTTTACGAGGGGCTATTGACGCGGGAATGATTTATATCGATACGAGCAGAGGCTATGGCGACAGCGAACTGAAACTTGCAAAGGCACTCAAAGACGGCTACAGAGAGAAAGTAATTCTTTCGACCAAATGGTGCCCGTGGAATCTGAAAGTCGAACCGACTGACGATATGTCGGCGGACTGCACGTATAAAAGAATTCTCGAATCGATGAAAAGGCTCGATGTCGATTACCTGGATTTTTATCAGCTTTGGAGCATAAACAATAACGAGCAATGGATTAAGGCCACGCAAAAAGGCGGAATGCTCGATGGAATTTTTCGTGCGAAAAAAGAAGGCCTTGTGAAACATATCGGCTTTACGACGCACGATAAGCCTGAAAAGGTAAAAGAGTATATCGACGAAGCGGATTGGTGCGAAGCGATACTGTTTACGTATAATATGCTCGACAGGTCTTATGAGGAGGCAATCGCCAAGACTCACGAAAAAGGGATTGCGACTATCGTTATGAATCCTGTGGTGGGGGGAGTTTTAGCACAGGATTCGCCGCCGCTGAATAACGCGGTAAAAAAAGCGATTGGTCCGGCGGATTTGGTTCAGACCGCTCATCGCTGGCTTAAGAGCAATAAAAATATAGACACGATTATTTGCGGCATCAGTAAGCCGACCGATGTAACATCGACGATTGAAAATTATGAGAAAGAACCTTTTACCACTGAGCAGATAAAGAAATTGAATGAGGAGTTTGCGAAGCTTTCGAATAAAAATACAGGCTTCTGCGTAGATTGCAAATATTGCCTTCCATGTCCGAAGAATATTTACGTTCCCGGCTTTATGCAGGCGGCCTATTTCAGTGAATATCTGAAAGTTAAGGGCAAACCAGAGAATATTTACAACTGGCAGTTAAATCCCAATAACACCGGCAGGTCAGCAGACCCGGGCGAATGCATCGAATGCGGTAAATGCGAGCAGAAGTGCACTCAGAAAATCAAAATTATAGAAACACTCAAGACACTGAAAAGAAAATTCGGTAAAACGAAAAATTAAAAATCGAATCTATTTGGTTTGCCAGTCGTATTCGCCGTTTCCGCCGTCAGCAGTCATCAGAAATAATTTGCCTTTGGCAGAGTAATCGTTCCGTATCCCATTAGAGACAGACTCCTTTTGGCGGTCGTCAGGCGTTATAGGCGCCTTGTCTCTAACGGGATGTATCCAGCCGACAACATAAATTACTTTCCTGTTCGGCCATTGGTTTCCATCGGGGTCTGTCTTTGTCTGCGTGTATTTTCCCTTTGTGATGAAATACAGCAGTTGTTTATTTTTTCCGGTTTTGTCTTCGTATGTTTTCAGCGGGTCGATATTGCCGGTAAATTCGGCGGTGATGGTATATTTGCTTTTGCTGTCGGTATATTCGTAGGCACAATCCCAATGACCTTTTGCCAGGCCGTTCGGCTCAATGACGATTTCGAAATTGCCCCTTTTTTCATTTTTACTTTCGACCTCTCCGGTCAGAACAGTTTGCTCTCTTATAACGACTTTACCTTTTTTTCCGGTCTGTTTTATGGGCAGGGCTTCTTTGGCGACTAATCTTTTATCTTCGAACCACGGCCTTTCCGCATAAGGGTCAATATTTCCTGTCGGGCCGAATATAGCGGTTAAATCAATCATATAAAGCAGCGCTATAATTACTATTGTTACCAGGACGGCAAGGGCCGCAAAACCACCTTTGTGATTTGTTGATTTTCTCATTTTCAAACTCATTTTTTTACGTTTTTGCCAAAACAAAAACGGAGAGGGCGGGATTCGAACCCGCGGTGCTCTAATAGAGCACACTGGTTTTCGAAACCAGCTCGATCAGCCGCTCCGACACCTCTCCGGGATTGGTATTATGCAGATTATACATATATTTCCTGAAGGTCTCAAACGCAAAATTCTACATTATAGAACCCCGAATGTGAACGAGAGAAGGCTCTGTCTAACCGCCGGCGTGTATCAACTAATCTGCGTTAACAGGTCACGGCTTCCAGAATACCCTGCCGAGCTCGCCCTTGCTGATGACAATCGTTTCGAATCCATCGCCTGAAATCGTTGTTGTTGTAGGACAGACAATTCCTTCGAACTCGGACCCTGCCCGGCCATCAATGATAATCTGCCATTTGAGAGTTTTCCGAGATGTGTAAGCAGTATGTTTACTATCCGGACTGAAGACAGGAGTGTCATCCAGAATTTCGTCATACTCCGGCCCGGCCTTGTCATCGAAAATAACCTGCCACATATTACCCTTCTTTGCTGCATATACTATGTGTTTGCCGTCCGGACTGAAGAAAGGAATCCCTTTTTTAATTTCGTCATACTCCGGTCCGGGCCTGTCATCGATAATGACCTGCCATTTAACGCCGTTTCGCGCTGCATATACAATGTGTGTGCCGTCAGAGTTAAAGACTGGAGATTTTTCCATTATTTCGTCATATTCCGACCCGGCCTTACCATCGACGACAACCTGCCATTTGCCGCCATTTCGCACTATATACGCCAGGTGGCTGCCGTCCGAACTGAATACAGGAGCATCTCTTCTGACATCGTCATATTCTGCTGTCGAATTACCGTCAATGACAACCTGCCACTTTTCGTTTTTCTTGGCCCAATATACCATATGCCTGCTGTCAGGACTGAAAGCGGGAGTACCCTGGCCGATAAGGTCGTACTCGGCCCCGACATTATTATCAACAACGACCATTTGTTTGTAGTTGTTTTTGATTGCATACGCTGTGCGTTTGCTGTCGGGACTGAAAATGAAACTATCTTTAACAATGCCGTCGTATTCAGGTTTGGCCTTTCCATCTACGACAACCTGCCATTTAATGCCTTGTCTGGATTCGTAAGCGATATGCTTGCTGTCCGGACTGAAAACAAGAGAGCCTTCTCTGATATCGTTACATTCCCATACTGTCTTCCCATCGACAATAGCCTGCCGTTTAGTAGCTTTTCGGCCCACATACGCCATGTGATTACTGTCCGGGCTGAATATAAAAGAGCTGATATCGTCATATCCGGCGCCGGGCTGTCCATCGATAACGACCATTTTTTTAATGCCTTTCTCGGCTATATAAGCCGTTCGTTTACTGTCCGGACTGAAGAAAAGCAAACCTGGTCTTATATTGTCATATTCAATTCCGGTCTGACTGTCGATTGTTACTGTCCATTTGTTTCCGTTTCGAGCCGCGTAAGCAGTCCGTTTGCTATCCGGGCTGAAGATAAAAGAACTGATGTCATCATATCCGGCCGCTTCGATTTTTTTATCGAAGACCATATACCATTTCTCTCCTTTTTGTGCGGCATACGCTACACGATTGCTGTCCGGGCTGAAGACAAGAGTTTTGGCGATACCATCGAACTGAGGTCCGCTGTTGCCGTCGACGACAATGACCGGCCATTTGCCGTCCTTGACAGTTATTAAGGCTATATGACGATTATCCGGACTGCGGGCAATGCCGTACACCTGACCGGGCGCGGGCCCAAGTTTTACCTCGGAAAAATGATTAGGATCGTTGGCCTGGCTCAGGCGGGAAGATGTTATTATCAAAAGCGTGGTTATTACAGCCGCAAATGCAGTGCATACACGATTGCTCATATTATGCCTCCTTTTTCAGCGTTCTCTCCGTCATCACTGCCCGACAACGAATCCGAACAGCTTAAACTGTATTTTACCGATTTTTCTTCGCTGCGCCTAATTGTTTTTTTTGTCGCCGGCCAGCTTATCAGGCGGGTTTGGTTCAATTATTCTTTTCCCCTTTTCCTTTTTTCCTTTTTTGTTATCATTTTCCTTATGTTTGATATGTTTGATTTTTTACGCGGGAGACTGTTTGTAACCCGGCTGATAATGCTGGCTGCCGCGGCCGGTCTTGTCGCTATCGGCATTATGATGATTTACGCGTCCGGCAATCCGGTCGATTCTGCCGGCGGTCTCAGCTCAACCGCAGACATGTGGAAAAAGCAGGCTGTTTTCGCCGGGGCCGGTTTCATCGGTTTTATTATCATAAATTCGTTCAGTTATAAAAAGCTGGGTCCGGTGAGCTTGTGGCTTTACGCGGCGATAGTTATTCTGCTTGCGATATTGTTACTGGATAAATTTGTGCATCTGCCGTTTGTGCCGGTCAAAAAAGGCTCGCGCCGGTGGATTGTTTTAGGTTCGCTTCTGCAGTTCCAGCCTTCCGAATTTTTCAAGCTTATTTACATCATCGCGCTCGGCTGGCATTTACGGTACAGGAGCAATTATCGTAATTTAGCCGCGCTTATCCCGCCGTTTATTTTGACGTTTTTGCCGATGGTTTTGATTTTGCTCGAGCCGGATTTGGGAACGGTTCTTTTGATGATGCCAGTATTTTTGGCGATGCTGTTCATAGCCGGGGCCAAGGTTAAACATCTTGTTGTGATAATAGCGCTTGCGATTTTTGCGTTTCCGGTTCTCTGGCTCCAGATGCACGATTATCAGCGGATGCGGATAAGCTCGGTGCTTTTTCAAAGCGGTGTTGACGGAAGCGAAAGCTGGTTCAAGCAGCAAAGCCGTCAGCGTCCCTGGCTGGGCAAATTGCTCGGCGTAAATTCCGAAAGACTTCGGAACTGGGAAGTCGGGGAAGGCTATCAGCTTATGCGTTCCAAACTGGCGATCGCATCTGGCGGAATGAGCGGGCAGGGTTACAGAAGCGGGCCGTTCATAAAATATAGATTCCTGCCTGACAGGCATAACGATTTCATATTCGCCCTGATAGGACACCAGTGGGGCTTCGCGGGGGCGGTGCTGGTAATATCGCTGTACGCTTTGCTGATAGCCTGCGGACTGGAGATAGCGGCGGCAAGCTCCGATGTGTTCGGCGGTTATGTGGCCGCGGGAATAAGCATAATTTTCGCGATGCAGGTAATTGTAAATATCAGTATGACAATCGGAATTATGCCGATTACCGGAATTACGCTGCCATTCGTAAGTTACGGCGGGTCAAGCCTTTTGGTAAATATTGTGTCTATAGGATTAGTCAATAATATCGGCAGAAGCAAATAAACCAAAATTTTCCTTGCCGGTTAAAATCACCCATGCCCGCCAGTCTTTTTTGTAAATCCTTACAGGATTTATAATTTTGACGTTTTTCAGCCAGACCAAAACCGCGAATTTACTGTCTGATTTAAGCTTCCAATAATCATCTGCGCCGCCGACTAAATGATTATATACCGCCTTTAATTTGGAGATTTTGGCAGGCGTCAAATCCCTAAACTCCTGAAAAGAAGAGACTTGCGCAACTGCGCAAACAGGGCCGGCCGACTGCTTTAAAAATAACCTGTCGCCAATAGCGATAGAACCAAAAGGGGGGACGGCAGTTTTGGTAAGACGCAGCTCGACGGGCTTGGTGCCGTCAAGTATCTTACCGAGATAAACCTTTTTTAAAATGACAAGATGTGAGTTCGGCATACCGGAAAAATAATGCACATTCGGTACAAATTCAAATGAAATCGGGGAAATACATACGGGCGCGAAATAAACTTTCCCTGTTTATTTATTTTGCTATTTGATATATAAATAAAAATTATGAATAGGATTATCAAAAAAGTCAGAGGCGCACTTAAAGCCGGGGCGGACGAGAAAACAAAAAACAGTTTTCAACGATTTTTCAAGGAAGAGGTCAAACTCTACGGGGCAAAAACAGCACTGGTTGTAAAAATCGCCAAAGATGGTTTCGCGGATATCGAGGATTTAAGTAAGAAAGAAATATTTGCCATCTGCGAAGAACTGTTCAAGTCCGGCTTTTTGGAAGAAGCCGGCATTGCAGCTACCTGGAGTTACCAGATTCGCGAACGATTTTTAGTAAGCGATTTTAAAACCTTCGAGCGATGGATAAATAAATATATAGATAACTGGGCGAAGTGCGACACATTCTGCAATCATACGGTCGGCGACTTTATCGAACAAAATCCTGAATTTATAAGCGGTTTAAAGAAGTGGACAAAATCAAAGAACCGCTGGCTAAGACGGGCCGCCGCTGTGTCGCTGATTATTCCGGCAAGACAAGGGAAATTCCTGAAAGATATTTTTGAAATTGCCAGGAGTCTGCTTATCGATAAAGATGATATGGTGCAAAAGGGCTATGGCTGGATGCTGAAAGAAGCGAGCCGAAAACATCAAAGGGAAGTATTTGATTTTGTGGTAAAAAATAAAGCAAATATGCCGCGGACCGCTTTGCGTTATGCGATTGAAAAAATGCCTGAAAAACTGCGGAAAAAGGCAATAGCTATATAGTCGCTAAAGTCGTTAAAGTTTGCGCATTTTAACATAAAAATAGCCACTAAGACGCAAAGGCACCAAGAATATAAAGATTCAAAATTTGAGGAATTGGCGAGCTGAAATCTTTAGGTTGAGTTTAGAGAAAAACAGAAATATAATTTATTTTGCATTGGCCTGAATAAATAATAGGCGAGGCTATTATAACTAAAGAAACCTTATTTTATCGGAGGTGTCGACAGATGAAAAAGATTTATTTAATCGTCATTGTTTGCATATTTACCTTTTCAGCGTTCGGCGGGCAGGGGAGAGTTACCGCTGACGCGAATTTTTATTTCGTGCAGATTACAGATACTCATTTAAAATCGAAGGAAAATATCGAACGGACAGAAAAGATTATCAAAAAAATTAATTCACTGCCTTTTAAAGTGGAATTCGTCGTCAACACAGGCGATATAATGTCTGACAATATCGCCGACGGCAACGCGGTAAAAGAGGCGAAAAAAGTATTTTCAAAACTTAAGAGTCCGATTTATTTTGTCGCGGGCAATCATGATGTCCCAAATGAAAAATCGAAAGCGCTGTACATAAAAAATTTCGGCCAACTAAACTATAGCCGGGAAAACAATAACGTAGTTCTTATTTTTATTTATGCCAATTCGCCGGCGAACGATTCCAATGCCTTTGACATGAATTTTTTCGAATGGTTCGAGAAAGAACTCAACTCTGCCGGGAACAAGCCGATTATTATATTCGGTCACATACCTGCAGGGCGGGATTTCTACAATAACCGTTTTCATGATTCATGGCCGAGGGATGTGGAAAGGAAATTTACAAAAATGATAAACGCGCACAATGTGGAAGCTGTTATAACTGGGCACTTTCACAGGGACGAATTGCACTGGCTCGGGAAGGTGCCGATGTATGTTTGCTCGCCGGTCTCGGAATGGCTCGGCAGGCAGGCGGCTTTCAGGATTTATCAATATGAGAACGGTAAAATCAGCTATTCCACGCAGTATATAGACAGATAAGATGTAACTGTGCGATACTAATCGCTTGTATCAAGGATGCTCATAAAGGCTTTTTGAGGAATCTGCACACTGCCGATATTCTTCATTCTTTTTTTGCCTTCCTTCTGTTTTTTCAAAACTTTCATTTTACGAGTAACGTCTCCGCCGTAGAGTTTTGCGGTTACGTCTTTCCTGAAAGCCTTGATGGATTCGCGGGCGATAATCTTTCCGCCGATGGCGGCCTGCAGAGGTATCTCGAACTGGTGGCGGGGGATTGCCTTTCGCAGTTTCAGCAGGAGTTTTCTGCCGCGGGCCTCGGCGTTGGAACGATGAACGATAAGACTTAACGCGTCAACCGCATCTTTGTTGATGAGAATTTCGATTCTGACAAGGTCTGCCGCCTCGAAGCCGATAAGCTCATAATCCATTGTGGCGTAACCTCTGCTTATGCCCTTGAGCTGGTCGTAAAAGTCGTAAACGATTTCCGCCAGCGGGGCGCGAAATTCCATCATTACGCGAGTAACACTAATATAGTCTGTCTTCAGGAGCACACATCTTCGCTGCTCGGCGAGCTGCATAATTCCGCCGATGCTGTCTTTGGGTGTTATGATTTCCAGTTTTACAATCGGCTCGCGAAGCTCTTCTATTTTTGTCGGTTCCGGCAACTGGCTGGGCGAATCGACTCTCAAAACTTCATTGTCTGTCGTAAGGACTTCATAAGTTACAGTCGGTGCGGTCTGGACGACTTCGATATCGTTTTCGCGTTCGAGGCGTTCCTGAATGATTTCCATGTGCAGCATTCCGAGGAAGCCGCAGCGGAAACCAAAGCCCAAAGCGGGACTGTTCTGCGGAAAGAACGAGAAACTCGCATCGTTGAGGGCAAGTTTTTCAAACGCTGTGCGAAGATGATTATAATCAGTATTATTTCCGGGGTAAAAATCACTGAAGACCATCTGCTGCGGTTTTTTGTAGCCGGGCAAAGGTTTTTCCGCGGGGTCGCTGCCGAGAGTTATCGTATCGCCGATGATAACATCGGACAAATTTCTGATATTCGCTATTACGTAGCCGACTTCGCCGGCGCCGAGCGAATCAATTTTCTTCATCGACGGCGTAAATTTGCCAAGTTCGGTAATCAGGTAGGGACGGGCAGTGCCCATCATTTTTATTTTCTGGCCGGCCTGAAGAGTTCCTGAAAAAACTCTGACATAACAAATCACGCCGCGGTAGGGGTCGAAATGGCTGTCGAAAATCAGGGCCTTGATATGTTCATCGGTATCGATACCGGGCGGAGGCAGCAGTGTAACTATCGCTTCGAGAAGTTCATCAACGCCTATGCCGCTTTTTGCGCTGATATGAAAACATTCATTTTTATTTATGCCGAGAATATGCTCGATTTCTTCGGCAACGACCTGCGGCTGGGCGGCAGGGAGGTCAACCTTATTGATAACCGGAATAATCTCAAGGCCGCAGTCGATAGCAAGATATGCATTGGCGACGGTCTGAGCTTCGACGCCCTGTGTGGCATCGACAACGAGAATCGCGCCTTCGCATGCGGTCATCGAACGCGAGACTTCATAATGGAAATCGACGTGGCCGGGCGTGTCGATGAGATTGAGCATATAATCTTTGTCTTCATGCTTATAATTCATCATTACGGCAGAGGCTTTGACGGTTATGCCGCGCTCGCGCTCGATGTCCATAGTGTCGAGCATCTGGTCCTTAAAATCTCGCTGGTTGACGGTGCCTGTCATCAGTAGGAGCCTGTCGGCCAGGGTGCTTTTGCCGTGGTCGATATGGGCGATAATGCAAAAATTTCGTATATTCTCTATATTCATCCGTCTTTTTCAGAAATTAACAAACTATTACTATAACTAATCATCGGGCTTAAAGCAATACCGATTGGATTTGTTTAATCCGGCTGCGAAAAATCGCACAGGACACTATCGGCAACTGACAGGGCGGATTTTGTAAGGCTCAGGCGATTGTCTTTGATTTGCAGGAGATTGACTTTCAGATTGTTTTCAATCGAAACTTTGAAAAGTTCAGAAATATCGAAGCCTGTTTTCTGTTTGTATTCAGCAAGGTCAATTCCTTTTATTAATCTTAAACCGAGCACGGCCGTTTGGCAGGCCTTTTCCTGCAGGCTTATTTCAAAAGTTTCCGCCACGGCGTCTTTTTGTATAATATATTTTTCTATGTCGTTTATATTTTCAATTCGCCGGTGTTCGATGTAACTGCAGGCAGCCGGGCCGATACCGATATAAAAATCATTCTTCCAATAAGTCAGATTGTGTTTGCATTCGAAGCCGGGTTTAGCGAAATTGGAAATTTCATAATGATTAAAACCGGCGCCGCCGAGAGTTTCTATGGCCGTTTCATACATTTGCCTGTCGGTTTCCTCATCGACGGTTTTTATCCTGCCGGAAGATTTGGACTTTTCCAGAGGCGTGTTTTTCTCGTAAGTAAGGCTATACGCGCTTATGTGCGTTACGTTCATTTCAACAGCTTTATCGAGATTTTGCCGCCAGCATTGCAAATCCGAGCCTCCTTCAGCTTCGCTCAGGACAGGGGGAAGGGCGAAAATCAAATCAATGCTGATGTTTTTAAAACCTGCCGCTTTGCAGGTCTCTATTGTTTTTTGTGCCTGCGCTGCTGAATACCCTCTGCCGAGAAATGCAAGCTCTTTGTCGCTGAAAGATTGAACGCCGATTGAGATGCGATTGACGCCAAGTTCGAAAAGACTTTTAATCAGTTTTTCGTCCGCATCGGCAGGGTTGACTTCGACGGTGAACTCGTCCGGTTTGCCGGTAAGAGTTAAAACCTTTTTCAAAAAACCACACAGCAGGTCATGCCCAATGCAGGATGGATTTCCGCCGCCGATGTATAAAGTTCGTACAGGTTTATCGACGGGGCTTTTTTCAAGCTCTGCAATCTCGGCGTCTAAAAGTTTTCCAACATCGTACTCCTGCGGAGATTTTGAGTAAAAGCCGCAGTAGCTGCATTTTCTTTTGCAGAAAGGAATATGGATATAAACGGCTTTTGGCAAATTATTATTCATAAAAAAGAAAAACCCCCGCCACAGGTGCGGGGGCTAAACATTTTTGGAAGGGTGAGTGACGGGGTTTGAACCCGCGACCCTTAGAACCACAATCTAATGCTCTGCCAGCTGAGCTACACCCACCATAAAGGGCAACCACAGGGGGGTTGCCCCTATATTTACATTTTAAATACAAGATTTAAAGTAATTATAAACTTTTACTGTCCGAAAAAACAATCAATTTTTAATTACGGCCTGGGCCGCTGCGAGTCTTGCAATCGGAACCCTGAAAGGCGAGCAGGAAACGTAGTCCATACCGACTTTATGGCAGAATTCAATACTTGCCGGGTCGCCGCCGTGTTCGCCGCAAATTCCGATTTCGAGAGTTTTGCGGGTTTTTCTGCCGCGTTCGATGGCGATTTTAATCAGTTCGCCGATACCAATCTGGTCGATACTCTGGAACGGGTCTCCCGGCAGAATGCCCTTGCCGATATAATCCGGGACGAAACCGCCGATATCGTCACGCGAGAAGCCGAAGCCCATCTGCGTCAGGTCGTTTGTGCCGAATGAGAAGAATTCTGCAACTTCAGCAATCTGACCTGCGACGAGAGCGGCACGCGGAATTTCAATCATCGTTCCGAACATATGACGAATTTTCTTAACACCTGTCTTTTTGCAGACCTCAGCGTACATATCTTTGGCCAGTTTCAGCTGGAATTCTATTTCCTTTACATCGCAGACGACCGGAATCATAATTTCCGGATACGGTTTTTTGCCGGTCTTTGTCAATTCGGCAGCGGCTTCAAAAATAGCCTTTATCTGCATTGTACTTACTTCTGGATAGGTAATGCCGAGCCTTACGCCGCGGTGTCCCATCATAGGGTTGGATTCGTGCAGAGAATCGGCACGCTTATTAAACTCGTCGGCGTTAATGCCGAGTTCTTTGGCAAGGGCTGCGCGTTTGTCGGCATCCTGCGGAACGAACTCATGCAGAGGCGGGTCGAGCAGTCTAATCACGACCGGCAGATTATCCATCGCTTCGAGCGTTGCCTTTATATCCTTTTTAACGAACGGATAAAGCTGGTCAAGAGCTTTTTGTCTTTCGGCTACGGAACCGCTCATAATCATCTTGCGGAGCAAAAACAGGGGCTGGTCCGCGCCTTTGCCGTAGAACATATGTTCTGTCCTGAAAAGGCCGATGCCCTCTGCGCCGAACTGTTTTGCGTTCATAGCATCTGCAGGTGTTTCAGCGTTGGTACGAATACCAAGTTTACGAATCTTATCGCAGATTTTCAGGAAGTCATTAAGCTCTTTATTTTTCGTTGAAGCGTCCATCATTGTCAGCTTGCCTTCGTAGAAAACGCCTTTTGTGCCGTTAAGCGTAATCCACTCGCCTTCGTTCATAACTTTACCGTCAACGTGAAGCTGTTTTTTTGCGTAATCGACTTCAATGGCGCTGCAGCCGACGATGCAGCATTTGCCCCAGCCGCGAGCAACCAGAGCGGCGTGACTTGTCATACCGCCGCGAGCGGTGAGAATTGCCTCTGCTGCACGCATGCCTTCAACGTCTTCGGGATTTGTTTCTTCACGAACGAGAATAACGTTCCTGCCCTGCTTTTTCCATTCGACTGCATCGACAGCATTGAAAACGATTTGGCCGCATGCGCCACCGGGACCTGCCGGCAGACCTTTTGCAAGTGCCTTGTGCGTTTTTTCCGCAATCGGGTCGATAATCGGGTGCAGCAGTTCATCGAGCTGAGCAGGCGTAACACGCATAACCGCCATTTCCGGCGTAATGAGTTTTTCCTTCAGCATATCGACAGCCATTTTAACCGCAGCCGGCCCGTTACGTTTGCCGACACGGCACTGCAGCATAAACAGCCTGTTGTTTTCAATAGTGAACTCTATGTCGAGCATATCGCGATAATGCTTTTCGAGTTTTTTCTGTATCGCGTCCAATTCCTTATAGGCTTTCGGCATTTTCTTTTCGAGCGAAACCTCTGTTTTGTTGTGTTCGCTTTTGGAGACTTCATTTATCGGGCCGGGTGTCCGGGTGCCTGCGACGACGTCTTCGCCCTGTGCGTTGACGAGGTATTCGCCATAGAATTTCTTTTCGCCATTGCCAGGGTCGCGAGTGAAAGCAACGCCAGTTGCGCTTGTTTGGCCTAAATTGCCGAATACCATCGACTGAACGTTAACCGCTGTGCCCCATTCATCGGGAATGTTTTCGATTCTTCTGTAGGAGATGGCTCTTTTACCGTTCCACGATGAGAACACAGCGTCGATGCCGCCCCAAAGCTGTTTATTGGCGTCATCAGGAAATTCTTTCTTAAGAACTTCCTTAATCTTCGCCTTGAATTTTGCGCAGAGACCCTTGAGGTCATCGGCGGTCATTTCAGTATCTGTCGTATAGCCTTTCTGCTTCTTGAGCTGGTCCATTATTCTGTCGAGCTGTTTGCGGATGCCCATATCATCGGCAGGTTCGATACCGGCTGCTTTTTCCATAACGACATCGCTGTACATCATCATCAATCTGCGATACGCGTCATAGACGAATCTTTCATCGCCGCTGAGAGCGACGAGGCCGGGAATAGTTTTTTCAGTAAGGCCGACGTTAAGAACGGTCTCCATCATACCGGGCATACTGCTTCGAGCGCCGCTGCGGACGGAAACGAGCAGAGGATTTTTCGGGTCGCCGAATTTTTTGCCCATTATCTGCTCGACTTTAGCCGTTGCCTTTTCGACATCGGCTTTAATGGTCGCAGGATATTTCTTTTTATTCTGATAAAAATAAGTGCAGACTTCTGTCGTGATAGTGAAGCCCGGAGGTACAGGCACGCCGAGGCTTGCCATCTCGGCAAGATTCGCTCCCTTGCCGCCGAGGAGTTCTTTCATCTTTGCGTTACCTTCGGCTTTTCCGCCGCCGAAAAAGTAAACCATTTTCTTAACATTGGCCATCTCTGTAAATCTCCTTAAATAAATATTTTCCGCTGTTGCGGATTTAAAAATAAAACATTTAGAAAAACACATTGGAAGCTAAATGAGGCGCATAAGTATAGGGATACGGCAAATGTATGTCAACCCTTTTCAGTATTTAAGAAGGGGCAAAAACCCAAAGTAGTGTTGTTTTGTCTTTTTAATGATTGACTAATATGTATATACATACATAATTGCTGTTTTAGTATGACTCCAAAAAGGCAAAATGAAGCATAACAGAACGCTATTATTTGTTTTACTGCTGTCGGCTTTATTGTTATCAGGCTGCGGGCCCGTCCGCCGTGCTGTTCCGGAGCGTCTGATTTCCAAAGCAGTTTTAACGGGAATGCCTCCCAATATCCGAGTTTTCGAAGAAGATTATGTGCCGAATATCGGGCAGCTTTCAGCGGATTCGAGTAGTTGCAATTTTTTAGCTATTTCCGGCGGCGGGGCCAACGGAGCTTTCGGCGCAGGAGTTTTGTGCGGCTGGACGGAAACCGGGGTCAGGCCGACTTTTCAGATTGTTACGGGAATCAGCACGGGGGCTTTGACGGCGCCACTGGCTTTTATCGGTTCTCAGTGTGATGAAGAGTTAAGGCGGATATACACCACAATTGAATCCAAAGACGTTTTTAATGTTAAGTCTTTGTTTGGCGTGCTGGGGATGTTGTGGCACGAATCGTATGCGGACACGAAACCTCTGGCTGATTTGATTGCGAAAACTTTTACGGACGAAAAACTTGCCGCCATCGCGAGGGAATATGCCAAAGGCCGGCGTCTTTATGTCGGGACAACTTATCTGGATGCTCAGCGTTTTATGATTTGGGATATGGGCGCGATTGCGTCCAGTAAAAATCCTAAAGCGCCTGCGTTGTTCAGAAAAGTTCTGCTTGCATCGGCGGCGTATCCGGGTGTTTTCCCGCCGGTCTATTTCGACGTCGAAGCCGAAGGCGAAAAATATGACGAAATGCACGTTGACGGAGGAGTCGTAACAGGCGTATTCAGCCATTTTAAGCCCTTCATGCCGGCGGAGAAAATGCCGGACAAACTTTGTAATATTTATATCATCAAAAACGGCAAAGTAACCGCTGAATACAAACAAGTGAAACGAAATTCTCTGAAGATATTGAACCGTTCCTTTTTGACGCTGATGAAAATGCAGACGTGGAACGATTTATACCGGATATACAATCTGGCCGAGGACGATAAAATCGGATTCAACTATATGTGCATTCCGGGCGATTATGTACCCGGCAGCAGGAAAATATTCGATAAAATTGAAATGAAAAAACTTTTCGATATGGGGTTCGAGATGGGCAAAGCCGGCGATAAATGGAAAAAGACGCTGGCTATAGATTAACTTGCCTGAGCGAGTCTTTTGGCTTTCTTTAAACTTAGCAGGCCGCTGTAAACCGTAATGAAAAGCGCAAACAAATAAGTAATGGTGGTAAACCAGTAACCCCAATATGCTGTCTGGACGTGAGCCATTTTTACAACAACTGTGCCGACGGCGAAAGCCTGCACGCTCATCTTGAGTTTTCCGCTTAGAGTGGCGGGGAATTTGATTCCTTTTGCTTCGCACCACTGCCGCAGAATTGTAACAGCCGCCTCTCTTGCGATAATGATTCCCACAAAGCTCCACTGAATTACGGAATTCTGAAGTTTTGTAAAACCGAAAAGTTTCGGCTGGCCGATGATTGCGAAGACAACGAATGCGCCGCAGATGAGAACTTTGTCGGCGAGGGGGTCGACTATTCTTCCGAATTTGCTGGCGACATTGAGTTTCCTGGCGGCGTAACCGTCAAACATATCAGTAAGGCCGGCAATGACAAAAATTATAAAGGCATAATCAAGATAACCGGGAAACGACATGTCCCTGTCGGCAGGCAGGGAAGGTTCACGAAAAATCATCACAAGGAAAATAACGGCCAGTACGAGTCTGCCGCCTGTCAGGATGTTTGGAATCTGCTTTAGCATATTCAAAAAGATATAGAATACTGAAAGAAAAATCAAATCTTTTCCGCAAGCAGGTCGTAATCTTTAAAGCCTGTAATTTTCGCCTTTACAAAGCTGCCGGGCGGGTCGGTACAGTTATCGACGAAGCAAATACTGTCAATATGGGGGGACTGGCCGTAGAATCGGCCCAGGGTCTGTCCCTCGGAACCATTTTCATCAATCAGACATTCGATAACCTGACCCTGACGGGCTTTATTTTTCTCAAAGGCTATCTGCTGCTGAACAAACATAAGCTGCTGCTGTCTGTCTTCCTTGATATTATGCGGTACCCGGCCGGACAATTCCGCGGCCTTTGTACCCTGTTCAGGCCAGAATGTAAAGCAACCGAGGGCGTCAAAACGAGCCCATTTTGCAAACTCGACAAGCTCGGCAAATTGCTTTTCAGTCTCGCCGGGGAAGCCGACAATTACAGTTGTTCTCAGTACGACGTCAGGAATGTTTTTTCGCAGTTTTTCGATAAGGGCGGCGATTTTCTCCTTCGTATCTGGCCGGTGCATCGCTTTTAATATTTCATTGCTAATATGCTGAATCGGCATATCTATATAATGTGTGATTTTTTTGCTCTGTGCGATAGTTTCGATGAGCCGGTCGGTAATGCCGGACGGATTAAGGTACATCGGCCTAATCCATTTTAGCTTTTCGATTTTTTCGAGTTCGCCGATGATTTTTACAAGACCGTCTTTTTCGCCGAGGTCTTTTCCCCAGTTTGCGCTGTCCTGGGCGATTATGGAAAGTTCCCTAACTCCGGACTCGGCAAGCTGGTTTGCTTCCGCAACAATGTCATTCAGCGGCTTGCTTCGGAATTTTCCTTTTATAGAAGGGATTGTGCAGAATGAGCAGGTCCTGTCACAGCCTTCGCTTATTCTCAGGTATGCCCAGTGCGAAGGAGTTATCAAAAGCCTGTCGGCGTCTTTTTGAATCGTATTTACCCAGTTGGCGGGGCTGCCGTAAAATTTTGGTCTATCATCGCCGAAAAGATTTTCAATTACACCTGCGATATTATCTCTTGCGCCGAGACAAACAACGGCGTCTATTTTCGGGAATTGTTCGAGAAGTTTTTCCTTCAATCTTTCCGGCAGACAGCCTGCGACAACGACTTTTTTGATTTTTCCTTTACGTTTTTTGGCAAGGGTCTGGTTTATGACTTCAGCGGCTTCATCAACGGCGGGTTTTATGAATCCGCAGGTATTGATTACCACAACATCGGCACTGTCGGCATCGTAGTCGATTATGAACCCTGCCTCGGCGATGAGCGCAAGCATCTTTTCCGAATCGACGATATTTTTCGGGCAGCCCAGCGCGATAAAGCCTACCGTAACAGGTTTCCGGTTGTTTTTATTTATTGTAGACACAATCGGGTTTCTTTCTTATATAAAAGACGTATTATATTTATTTGTGTAAAAAAAGCCATGAATGAATTTCAGACAGCGAAAAGGAAAAGGTTTAGAAAGCTTATAGGACTTAATTTAACGGTGTTGTAATTTACAACAATTCGTTTATTTGTAAACGACAAAAGAACCGTAAAATATCAGAAGCAGCAGTGTCACGATACAGCTTAAAATTGTAATTTTTCAGCAATTTTCCGTTTTTTTCGCAGTTTAAATTTGACTTATTCTTCGAAATGTACAATATAATACAACAATACATTTAAACCGGTCATTACTTACAGAAAAAGCGAATCATGTACCACATTCGACCTGGCAAAATTGAAATAAAATGCCTGATAATTCTGTACTTTCTCTGCGCAGTTTTTTTAAGCGGCTGTGGAGAAGTATTTAACGATAAGCCGGGAGAACTCGAAGCCAGGGCAACGCTAAGCGACATAAGTCAAATCAGGGCCAATCCGAGCGTCAACAATCCTCTTCCCACTATGTACCTTCAACCGCCCCAAAGAGTAAAAGTAGCAGACGGCGTGAAAGTATTCTATTTCACTCGACAGCAGCCTGCGGCTCAGATGGCGACTATCGTTACCAATCAGCTTGGTTACAAGGTAACTGCAAATGATGCCACCAATCAGCTTGTTATCCATTGTGCCGGCGACCAGGAAGCTGATAAGGCTCTCGAATTTTTGAAAGCCATCGATTTATCTCCCATCCAGGTCAATATAGACTGTATGATTGTCGAACTTTACGCTGATAAGACAATGGACAGGGAAACAACCGTAGAAATTGAAGACCTGTTCGGCGAAAAACTTACTTTGAGCGGTAAAAGGGACAGCTTAGGCGCTTTGCTGCCCAGTTTTCCGGGTGCTTCCATTCGTGAAACCAAGCGTTCTACTTTCGGCATGGGCGTTGGTTACTCGAGCAGCAAGATAAATATTCTGGTCGATATGCTCGTCTCAAGAGGGTATCTGAAAATCCTGATGAATCCTACCATTGAGACAGTAAATGGCAAAAAAGCCAAGATTATTTCGAGAGACGACGTTCCTATCGAGAAAATCGTTACGCAAAATAATGTATTGCCGTATTCCATTACGGAGTATCAGTGGGTCGAGGACTCTCTTGAAGTTACTCCGCACGTTTTCGCGGACGGTTCGGTGGGTCTTAGCACAGAAATAAAAATCGGTTCGAGCACCAAACCCAAAGGTGTCGTTCAGGCCTCTGTTATCACAGAACGGTCTATTATTGTTGAAGAAAACCGGATAAGACCCGGCAACAGTCTAATCATAGGCGGTATTAGAAGAACCGAAAAACGCGATGTGCTTCGCGGCGCTCCGTTTTTCAAGGACCTTCCGCTTGTCGGTATGCTGTTTTCGAGCCGGGATTTTGAAGAGTCAGGCACAGAGCTTGTTTTCATTCTTACGCCAAGCATTTCTTCCGGCGGAATGGAATATGCGAGAATGCTTGAAATGGTACAGGAAAAACAGGCTACACCCAAATATGACGCCGGACTGGGAGAAGTTCTGACCGATCCGTTCGGCGACAAGGCCTATACCGAACACGTCAAACAAAAAGCTGCTGAGGCAACGACGGAGAAGGCCAGGATTGAGGCCGAAGCCGCAAAAACTTCCGCCGAAGCTGAAAAAACAAAAATTGAATCTGAACAGGCGATGGCCGAAGCGGCAAACGCGGTAGCCCAGGCCGAAAAAGCAAAGGCTGATGCTGCCATGGAAAAAGCCAAGGCTGAAAAGCTCCAGAATGAATCTGAAAAAGCACAGGCCGAGGCTGAAAAAGCCAAAGCCGAAGCCGAGAACGCAAGGGCCCAGGCTGAAAAGGCAAAAGCCGAAGCTGATGCCGACAAAATGGAAACAGAAAAAATCAAGGCTCAGGCTGAAGAGGCACAGGCCAGGGCGGCAAAGGCTCAGGCCGAGGCCGAACAGGCAAAAGCCGAATCGGACAGCGTAAAGGCACAGGCCGAAAAGGCAAAAGCCCAGGCCGACCAGGCGCAAGCCGAAGCTGACAAGACAAAAGCGGAAGCCGAAAAGGCAAGGGCTCAGGCCGAACAGTCGCAGGCGGAAGCTGACAAAGCAAAGGCTGATGCCGACAGGGAAAAAGCCGAAGCTGAAAAAGCCAAACAGGAAGCTAATCGGAAAGACCCGTGTTCTCCTCAGAATCCGAATCAGAGTCCTAATAAGTCTAAAACTAAAAAATAAGCTTTATTACACCTTTTTAAAAGCAAGAGTGAAGGTTTCTCTTTTTTCTTTCAGATACTTTCTTTCGTAATTTGTACCCACCAGTTCGTTTTCTTTCGCGCCGGCAGGTTTGGTGAATTCAACAGGTTTTAATTTTCCAGTGAAACCTTCGAAAACATTCTGCATCCACTGGAAGTAATCTTTGTGGTCGGTGGCGATATTAATCAGGCCGTGTTTTTTCAGGCATCGAATCATTTGCGTGACATTTTCCGCGGAGATGAACCTTCTTTTATGATGCGACCTCTTCGGCCATGGGTCGGGGAAATAGATATGAAAGCATTCGACGGATTTATCGGCGATGTGTTCAGACAAAAAAAGGGCTGCCTCAGTTCGTATTACGCGAACATTCCCTACAGCCCTTCGCCCAATTCTATCTACGGTGTATTTATAGAATTTGTTCGCCCATTCTATGCCAAAAAAGTTTATCTGCGGGAAAGCAATTGCCTGATTAACGAGGAAAGTGCCTCTGCCGAAGCCGATTTCGATGTGCAGGGGCGCAGAATGTCGGAAAACGTCCGAAAAATCGATTTTGCCCCGTACGTCTTCCTCCGGCAAGGCGATATCGTGATATTCTTTTAGCGGTTTTTTAGCCATGAAAGAACCATTCTCTGCTTTTTTTTAAATTATTTCAACAGATTGATTTTTTACGCCAAACTATAATTAAGTCAAGTTTTAAAATAAACGATACAGATTTTGTGAAACTATCATGCCGCCAGTTGCGTAAGAACTAATGGAAATAAGAATGTTTATTCGGACTTAAGGCTATGATAAGGCCAATAAAATTACGAAGAAAACGAGTGCTGATTGATGTCGATACGCAGAAAGACTTCATGATAGCAAGCGGCTCAGCCTGTATAAAAAACCATCGCAGGGTTCTGATGAATATCAGGAGAGCATACGCCTGGGCAAGAACAAAGCATATCAGGGTTGTTTCAACCGCGCTGTGCAAAGAGCGAAGAAACGGCGACAACCTTTGTATAATGGGTTCTGACGGCCAGAAAAAGATTTCATATACCCTCCGCAATAAAAGATTTGTATTCGAAGCGGATAATTCCACGGACCTGTCAAGAGACCTGTTTGTACGTTTCGACCAGATAATACTGAACAAAAGATGCGAAAATCCGTTCGATGAACCACGGGCCGAAAGACTGCTTACAGAGCTTAGAGCCGATGAGTTTGTCGTAATCGGCGCTATTGCCGAAGGCGCGGTAGCGTCAACAGTTCTCGGTCTTTTGCAGAGAGGAAAAAGAGTGGTCGTTCTTACCGACGCGATTGGCGTGCTCGACAGGAACGCGGCGGATATCGCGTTTCGAAAAATGAAGGCAAAGGGAGCGATTCTGGCGGAAACCAAAAACATAGCCGGGGCAACTCATCTTCGCACCGCAGGCGTATGCGACTGCAAACTCTGCAAGGCCTCTGAAAAAGAGGAAAAGCTCCAGACGCAAATTGCGTAACAAACACGAAATTCTATTTTTCTGCTTCTACAATTACCTCCTAATATCAGGCATTTCTGCTCTTGTATTTTAATATTTACCTGCCATGCTGGCAGGGGGGAAAAATCTGACCTGCAATTTTGCCAGTAAGAAAAAATAAAAAAAGGTTCCTGACACCTTTTAATTCATTTATTTATAATGAGTTAGAATCGCAAAAGCAATCCTTCCCGGCAATGGCACATTATTTGCTTCTTTACAGTCTATATATTGTTACGGACACTTTATGGCCATAGAAAATATAAAGGTGCTTATTAACGGTTCCGACTGGGCCTGGCCGGATGCGGTCAGACAGATATTCAGAGACCGTTCCGTAGAGCTGCTGATGGTCAGGCAGGCCGATGAGGCCCTGAATGTTCTCCAGCAGAGACGAATTCATACGGCCATTGTCGATATGAATTCGAAAATGCTCAGCGGCCTTGGAATGATAAGAATTATCCGCAGCAATTTTCCGCTGCTGCCGTGCATCCTTCTGGCCGAGGACGCAGAAGAAAAACTGCTTACCGCGGCGCTGGAATTAGATGTGTTTAGCGTGATGAATAAGCCGGTGGATATTGCATTGCTGCAAAATCAGCTTCACAGGCTTTTTGTCAAAAGATATAACAGTAATTTGTTTAACAGTTGAAAGGAATTAGGAAATGAAAATCAGACCATTGGCCGACAAGGTGCTTGTCGAACGTATCGAGGCGGAAAGCAAAACTGCCGGCGGAATAGTTCTTCCGGATTCAGCGAAGGAAAGGCCGCAGCGCGGCAAGATAATCAGCACAGGCGAAGGGAAACTGCTCGAAGACGGCTCAAGAAGCCAGATGCAGGTTAAAAAGGGCGATGAAGTGCTCTTTACAAGTTATGCCGGCACAGAAGTAAAACTCGACGGCAAAGAGTATATGATTATGGACGAAACAGATATCATGGCAGTTATTGAGAAATAGCCACTAAGGCACAAAGGCACAAATAATTAAAATCAAAAAATATAGAAATAGGAGTTTGTAAAATGGCAGCAAAAAAAATCGCATACAATACCGAGGCTCGCGAAGCAATCCGTCAGGGCATTAAGAAGCTCGCCCAGGCGGTAAAGGTTACGCTGGGTCCGTGCGGCAGGAATGTCGTTCTTGAAAAATCGTTCGGTTCGCCGACCGTTACAAAAGACGGCGTTTCGGTCGCCAAGGAAATCGAACTCGAAGATTCTTATGAGAATATGGGCGCCCAGATGGTCAAGGAAGTCGCAAGCAAGACAAGCACAGTCGCAGGCGACGGCACAACCACGGCGACAATTCTTGCCGAGGCTATTTTCGAGGAAGGCCTTAAGAATATTACCGCCGGTGCAAACCCGATGCAAGTAAAACGCGGCATTGATATGGCCGTTGAGAAAATTATCGACGAGCTCAAAAAAATGAGCACAAAAATCGAATCGAGTAAGCAAATCGAACAGGTCGCTACATGCTCGGCAAATCAGGACGCTGAAATCGGCAAGACAATGGCTCAGGCAATGGATAAGGTCGGCAAAGACGGCGTTATCACTGTCGAGGAAGGCCAGAGCCTTGAAACCGTTGTCGAGCTTGTCGAAGGTATGCAGTTTGACAAAGGATACATCAGTCCGCACTTTATCAATAACTACGATGATATGGCCTGCGTACTCGAAAAACCTTACATTCTCATTCACGAAAAGAAAATCAGCTCTATCAAATCGCTTGTTCCGCTGCTTGAAAAAATCGCCAAAGCCGGCAGGCCTCTTTTGATTATCGCTGAAGACCTCGAAGGCGAAGCTCTTGCGACTTTGGTTGTAAATAAACTTCGCGGCGTTCTGCAGTGCGCAGCGGTAAAAGCACCGGGATTCGGCGACAGAAGAAAAGCTATGCTCGGCGACATCGGCATATTGACCGGCGGCGAGCCTGTGTTTGAAGACCTCGGCATTGATATCGAGCATGTTGAACTGGCCCAGCTCGGTCAGGCCAAACGCGTTACAATCGACAAGGAAAACACAACGATTGTCGAAGGCGCAGGCAGCACCGAAGCTATCAAAGGCAGAATCGAACAGATTAAAAAGGAAATCGAATCCACTACAAGTGATTACGATATCGAAAAACTTCAGGAAAGACTTGCGAAACTTTCAGGCGGAGTCGCACAGATTAACGTAGGCGCCGCGACCGAAGCGGAAATGAAAGAGAAAAAAGCCCGCGTTGAAGACGCTCTCCACGCTTGCAGGGCGGCTGTCGAGGAAGGTATTCTGCCCGGCGGCGGAGTCGCTATGCTGCGGACATTGAAAGCTCTCGATAAGCTAAAGGCAAAAGACGACGAGAGAATCGGCGTTGACATCGTAAAGAGAGCAATCGTTGCCCCAATCAAGCAGATTGCGTTAAACGCAGGACTTGACGGTTCAATCGTCGCCCAGAAAGTTATGGAAAGCAGCGATGTGAACTTCGGTTATGACGCGATGAGAAAAGAATACGGCAATATGATTGATTTCGGCGTCATCGTTCCGACAAAAGTAGAACGCATTGCTCTGCAGAATGGAGCTTCAATCGCTTCACTGCTGCTGACAACCGATGCCATTGTGAGTGAAATTCCTGAAAAGAAGGAAGCTCCTCCAATGCCACCGCACGGCGGCGGAATGTACTAACAAAAATCGAAGGGCAGGCCTGAAAAACCTGCCCTTTTCCTTTTAGGAAAGGAATAAAATGTTTTTTAACTTTTATTCGAGTTCGTTCAATCAGGTTTCAAGAGGATTTGCAAAAGGTCTTTTTATTACCGGCCTTTTGCTCATCGGCTTCGGAATACTGGTCTGGATTTTTAAGGAAGTTCTCGCGATCATAGCCGCGGCGATTTTTATGATTGCCGGTGCCGGATGTTGTTTTAATGCTCTCAGAATATTTTTCGGCACAATGGGATCGGGGGAAAAGGACAATGACGGCAGAAGCGACAATGTCAAAATCCGTATCGAATAATATAATCAGATATTAGCCTTTTGAAGTTTGTCTAAAATAGAACTCATCACTTTATTAATTTTATCGAAACGTGATGTATCAGACAGCATCTCCTTTTCGCCTTGAACATATTTGTCACCGTTTAGCTCGTTTGAAAAGTTATCAATCAAATCTTTTGCCGAGTTAAGCGTTGTTTCCAGATGGAACTGGAAGCCGACAACCCGATTATCAATTATAAAACCCTGATTTTTTGTGGCCTCGCTTGAAGCGAGGCGAACCGCACCAGCCGGCAAATCGAAAGTGTCGCCGTGCCAGTGAAACGCATCCATTCGCCAGGCGAAACAATCCGTCAGGATAGTATTTTTAGCGTTTTTTGTCGGTATCAAATCGAACCAGCCTATTTCCTTATATTTATTTTTATAGACCTTTGCGCCGAGACTTGCCGCTATTAACTGCGCGCCGAGGCAAACCCCGATAACGACTTTACCGGAGTCGATTGCTTTTTTGATAAATTGTTTTTCGCCCGTCAGCCAGCCGAATTCGGCGTCATCGTTTGCGCTCATCGCTCCGCCCATAATTATGAGCCAGTCGAAACTATTAATATCCGGCAAAGGCTGATTGAGATAAAAATGTGTAGATGTCGATGGAATATTTTTCTGCCGAAAGTATTCTCCCATACTTCCAAGCCCTTCGAATGGCAGGTGTTGAAACCAGTGTACTTTCATAATTTATTCCTTTATTAAATCACGGTGCCAGTGCTCTGCATTTGTCGGGATTTTGCCGGCAAGAATATCAGCCAGGCAATCTGTCGCCTGTCCCGCATCGTTACATGGTTTATCGAAAAATGTCCCGTCCTTATTTCTTCGCCAGTCGGCCGAGCCTTCGCCGCTGTGATTAACAATCACATAATCGTAATCGCAGGCGACCTTAATTTCATTTATTGCGTCGCCGATTCGCTGCCGCATATCGGCAAGCCAGAGGCGGTCAATCGTCCTGCCGTGAAATTCGGCTCTTTGATACTGCTTGAACATCATCAGCGCTCTAACTGCGTATGGGACATCATTAAAAGCCGGTATTTCTTCGCAGCTCAGCGGCGACAAAAAAACCCTTTTGATTTCAACGCCGGCAAGATAGGCGGATTTTATAATTTTTTGTGCCATCGTGTAATATGATTCCATCAGCACCGCTTCGGTCGGGGCATTGATGATTTTATCGAGATCGATAACCTGGGCGAATCCGTGGCAGTAATCAACGACGAAACGCGGATTATTTTTTAGTGTTTCAATTTCCGTCATTGTCCGCCAACACTCGGGATTGTTCCAGACGACAAGCTCATCGGGACGGGGCTTGTCGTAGCGGGACTCTTTGCTTTTTATTACAGCGACCTGTATGAATTTTATTTCCGGCCGGAATTTTCTCACCGCCGCGGTCAGTGGACTTTTGCCGACACAGCTCGGACCGGATAAAATAATTAAACGCTTTTTCATTTAACTCCATCAAATTTCTGAGATATTGGTTATATTGTTTAAGAACGGTTTAGCAAGATTTTTCATTGACTGGTGTTAATTCCAGTGATTCTGCGTTTTCTTCTTTAAGGTTAAGGTTGAGCTTGAGGACTGACAATATGGCAATATAGGGAAGTGACAGCAGGTTTGTGTCAAACAGGATTATTCTTATTTGGTTTGTATCATAAACCCGAAAAGGTGGTTTTTTAAGGAAAACTATGTTGTTTTTTTTAAACATTTTTTAAGATTTATATTTCCCAAAGCTTTAGCACCTATAAAAACATTAAATTTAATACTGTAATAGATTTATATGATGTCAAAACACAACGCCGTGATAAAGTTTATCACAGACTTGTCATCTATTAATATGACCTTTATTGTGTTAACTTTTTCTATAATCGAGTGTTGTGGAAATAAAGTTATCGGTCCATCTAATTGGTAAAATTCTGGCACAGGCTTTGCTTAGTATATAGATACTTTATACTTTGCAGGGTGGGCTCGGCTTCGATTCCTGGAGGAGGAGAAGTTAGAAAAGCCCGCCTCTAAGCGCAACCAGGACCAAAAATATAAAAATTAGGGACCTGTTTAAATATTGCGTTCTATGGAGCTGGCCAGGAGGAGGCAGCTCCATTTCTTTTGCGCAAATTTAGCTGCCTAAAAAACCGCTAAAGGACTTACCCAAAACAGTAAAAGTCAGGATTGCATAATTCGGTGCATATTTTGTCAAAATACCCAATTCTTCCCTGCTGAAAATCAGGAAAAAACAGGTTTTTAATATACTGGTTTGTGTGGTAAAATAATTACCGGCTTTGAAATCTAACCAGGAAAGAATTTACCGGCAGAGAAGTTTAAAATAAAAGGCTTATGCTATGAAAACGCAATGTCCGAATTGTAAGTCAAAATTCAGCGTCAGCGAGACAAGCATTGGCAAACAAGCCAAATGTCCCAAATGTTCTAACCCCTTTATTATCGAGGCATTTGCAGAGCCGCCCACGGCCGTTGAAGCTTCCTCAAAGAGTACCAAGCCTGTAGAACCCCCCGTTAAAACAGAAGCACCGGCAGCAGTACCGCCGATAAATAAGGAAAAACCTGAACCAAAGCCGGCATCAAAAACAGCGTTTTCAAAAACAGTGTTTGTATATGGCTGGGCAATCGTGCGGATTATCGCGGGGGTATTGGGCGTTTTGGGTTTAATGATGGCAATACGAAAAGAAGCACGTTCGACTTTGATACAAACTTTCGCCGCTGCGGATGTTTTCCTCATACTTGGTGTTGTAATTGAATTGGTATTATATTACAGAATGTGGGCCGTTATCCAGGATGAGTATGTGTCCGTCTCTCCCGTCAAAGCAATCCTGTTTTTGTTCATTCCTGGTTTTAATATTTACTGGATGTTGAGCATGCTCATCGGATTTGCGGAAGATTACAACGACTTTATTCAGGGGCGTTCGATAAAGATTAAGGAACTGCCGGTGATGCTGTTTGTAATATATGCGTTTTCGTCGATATTAACCGCGATTGTCGTAACGGTTCCTATGCTTTGCGTATTTGTAGTTGTCGGCCGTATATATGGCGCTTTTACTCATTATACTCAGGCCGCGTGGGCGCTATTCTTTTTTATTGCCGCGGCGTCAATGGTGCATTTCATCACGTACATATTGGTTTCGATAAAGACATGCGACGTGCTAAACGCCTTGACGGGTGAATTAGCAAAAAGCAAGTAACCTGAAAGAAGCGACAAAAACAGTGAAGGAAAAATGGGCGATACTGGACTCGAACCAGTGACCCGCTGATTAAGAATCAGCTGCTCTACCAACTGAGCTAATCGCCCTGCAAAAGGCGATACTTTATATTCATTAGCCAAATATTGCAAGAGGATTAACCGCAGCCTTAATAAACCCTTGAAAATACAGCCAAAAATCAGCATTTTTACATCAATACTATATCAGACTTTTATTATCCTTTAATTTGGCAGAATTTTTTTTACAAAAACATCCGATAAAAATCCCCCTTAAATCTTGAAAATCCGAATTTTAAAAAATTTTCACGAGATTGGTTATTTTATCCAAATATTCTATTTTATCTATTTTAACATTGTCGATAAAATAATAGTTGGTTGGACCAACATGTTGTGACTAAATCGCATCACGGCGAGTTATTTTAACAAAGGGAGTTGATATTATGACACAGACGTTAGAGACAGTAGTAGAGAATCGCAGGTTTAATCGTACTCAACTTAGCTGGCCGGTAAGCCTTTGGCTGCCCGATGCAAACAGGTTCTTCAACGGCAAAACCGTTAATGTGGCAAAAGGCGGCGTTTTGCTGTCTCTGCCGATGGCGGCACCTGTAAGGCCGGGACACGTTGTGGAAATCAATTTCCCGCGTACAATGAGCCTTGCACAGAAAAAAGGACAGTTCGCCCGGATAAAGACCGGAAAGGTTATAAGGGTACAGCGCGAGTCAATCACAAGCGACGCCACAATCGGCGTAGCTGTTCAGTTTGCCTAATCGGCGAAACTGTATATTCCCGCTTATTCTGACCGTGGGCTGATTTATCGGTGTAAATCGTCAGCCCTTTGCGGCCCGGAACCGCTTAATTGCTGTAAATCCTTTTTATTAAAAGGATTACCTATCTCTTATTTCAGATAAGAATTTGCTTTACATAGATACCCTAAGTTTCTATAATACGCCCCTTCAATTTTGGTTAAAGTTTCATAAATACCGGAGATAATTAGATGTACGCAGTAATAGAACAGGGCGGTAAGCAATATAGGGTTCAGCAGGGCGATGTAATTAAGATAGAACTTACGGATATTGCTCCCGATGCAAAGACAATAGAAATAGACAAAGTGCTGCTCGTAGGTGAAGGTAAGGACGCAAAGATAGGTGCACCGTATGTCGAGGGCGCCAAGGTTACAGGCAGGTTTGCCGATACCGCCGGCGATTCGATTGTAAAAGGCAAAAAATTATATCCGACCAATTTTACAAGGCGTAAAGCAAGTAAAAGACGTATCGGCCATCGTCAGAAATATATGGAACTGACAATAGAGAAGATTAAAGCTTAATTATTTTTTAATCGCTGATTACACTGATTTTATTAAAAAAACAAAAGGGCGAGTTTGATACTCGACCTTTTTTGCATTAGCAAAGTTTTAAATTATCTACCAAATTTTCGCAAAACCAAGCCGCAGAGAGTCAACAAGAGAATTATCATCGTAAAATGAGCAGTTGACGAGCATAATTTAAGGTTTATAATAGTCAGGCATGGGAAAGGCTGAAATAAAAGAAAAACTGGCTGAAGCGCTAAAAAATTGTCCGCATCGTGAGACTATAAAATCACTTGCTATTTTCGGCTCTTATGCCAGGGGGACCGCCAAAAAGGACAGCGACCTTGACGTGCTTATAGAGCTTGTGCCAAAATCAGGAATAGGCTTCTTCGAGTTATTTGACATACAGGAATCGCTCGAGGCTAATGTGGGGATTCATATAGATTTGCTTACGCCGCAGGCAATCAGCAAGTACTTCAGGGACAAGGTTCTTGCTGATGCGGAGTATGTTTATGAAGGATGATAAAATCTATCTGCGGCATATTATTGATGCGATTGACAGAGCAGATTCCTATATCGAAGACACGACTTATGATGATTTCATCTTAAATGATATGATGGTGGCCGCTATTGTGCGGGAACTTGAGATAATCGGCGAAGCAGCAGGACATCTGAGCGAATCATTTCGTAAAAAGCACAGCAGTGTCCAATGGCGGAAAATTGTTGCGATGAGAAATCATCTCATCCACGAATATTTCGGCGTAAATACCGAAGTAGTGTGATCAACTTGTCAAAATAACCTGCCTAAATTAAAAATAGTTATCCTGAAAGTTTTGGAAGAATAGCTTTTATATGAAACATATAAAAGGGCGAGTTTATTCTCGCCCTTTTTGTATTTGCTGAAAAAATTATTTTCCAAATCTTCGTAAAATCAATCCACTAAATCGACGCTGATTAACACCGCTTTTTTTAGACACGGATTAACACCGATTTACACTGTTATTTTTTTCTTCTCAAAACAAATCCGCCGAGAGAAAATAAAATCAAAGTTGCCGGTTCGGGAATTTCATATTCAACAACATATCCAGGCTGAATTTTATCCATGGGAATATCATTCCACTTCTCAGGCCAATAAAGAACCACCAGTTTTAACTGGTGGTTCTTTATTGTCTGCTGCGATATCAGCATCAATCCAATTTATACCTTCAGTGACATTTATTGCTTCGTAATAGTGATTATTTCCACCACTGGAGATAGTCCATTGCATCGGTGTAGCTATACATACAGAGGCAATACATAGAAAAACAATAAAAACACAAACAACCTTTTTCATTTTCTTCTCCCTTCAAAAAAATTGTTAAATGTGGATTCCAGTTTTCACAGGAATGACAAATAAACCATTGCTGTACCGGCGACGGCTAAGCAAAGGCGCAAAAAAATTCTACAGTGCAATTAAGATGAATCGATGGAATGTTTCATTTCCTCTTCCTCATAAAAAAGACCTCTATATTTTATCTCGATTTTCTCTATCCAGTATAGGGGGTGGGGTAAAAGTGTCAAGGGGAAAATGAGAGCAAAAGTAAAAAGTGCATAAGGCCATAAGAAATAAGGAAATAGAGAAGTAAGAAAAAAATGAAAAATTTATATTACGGTGTAAATCGGTGTTCCGACTTTGCTAAAGCTGCGTCCGACAAGTAATCCGTGCCCACCCTGTGAGATGCCGCTTCGGCTATCTCATCGGGGTCTAAAAAATAAAACAATTTTCTCTGTGGTCTCTGTGTTCTCTGTGGCTTATTTTTCACCTAAATAAATTTCCATACCGCAGCCTGCTCTGCGAAGCGCTGTACCGTCTGGCGAAGCAGAGTTTTCGCATAGAAATTTGACTTCATATTCCCTGCCGTCCTCATCCTGTAAAATTAATGGCTCAGCATTTGTACTGCCGCCGGTATGCTGACAAAGATTCAGCTCTTTCCTGAGACAATATTTTGTCGTCATAACTTTTTGCCCCATCATATTCAGGCCGGCTTCGGCGGCAAGTTCGATGGTCTCAACGCCATGGCGATAATAAAAAGCCTGAGCCTTTGAGTTCAGCGCATTGCCGGTAAAACTTAAATGCTTTTGATAAAAAGGAACGCTGTTCTTAGAGATGTTTATAATCTGACGCGGGCGATTTTTTTGGCGTTCTTTTAATAAATTCTCGACAAGCTGCCGCCGGGCCTCGTTTAACTGAGAAGCAGGCACAAAATACATATCCTGCGTTTCAATTTTCAGGTCGGAACATTCGAAAATAGTATTTCCAAGCCGGGTCAATTGATTATGAAAGGCCTCTTTAGCAGTTTCTTTCTTCACGGCCGGTTTTTTCTCGCCGGCGATTTCTGTTTGCGCGGTGTTTCCGTCTTCATCCGTGCCGGTTATAACCAGTCCGGCTTGCGTTTCCTGTACTGTTATGGATAGTTTGATTTTTCGTTCCGCAGGGCAGGCCATAAGTTTGTCGGCAAACTGGTGGTCGAAATTGCGATAGATTTTCTGCCCGGCGTGAATCTCATTCACTTTTTGCGGATATACCTTATTGCCTTCGACGCCGTTAACTGTCGTTCCGGACAAATTCTGCTTATAGTCGAAAAAGCAAATGCCGTCGCCGTTGTGCAATTCCTGACGACTGTCGATAATAAAAAATGTTTTTTCAATTTTTTTCACGGTGCCTATGAATTCGCCGACGGATTTGGGTGTGTCAATCGAGCCGAGTTTCGAACTTTTACCCGCAAGGCCGTAATCGGTAAAGCCGCGATTGAAAGTTTTCTCCAGGTTAGGCTCGAAATCGAATCGCACCGAGCCTGAGGAGTTTTTCTGAAGCTTTTTCTTTTCGAGGATTGCGTCTAATTTCTGGCGGTAGAAACTTACGGCGTTGACGACATAAGGAATATCTTTGAGCCGGCCTTCGATTTTAAATGCGTTGACCCCGGCGTCAATCAGTTCCTCCAGATGTTCGGAAAGATTGAGGTCTTTCAGCGACAGCAGGTATCGGTCTTCGACAATTATTTTGCCGGTCGTGTCTTTAAGACGGTACAGTCTTCTGCACGGCTGGGCGCATTGTCCGCGGTTGCCGCTTCGTCTGCCGATAGCGTGGCTCATATAGCACTGTCCGCTTGCGCTGACGCAAAGTGAACCGTGAACGAAACATTCCAGCTCGATAGATGTTTGGCTGCGAATCTGCTTAATCTCATCGAGCGTTAATTCGCGAGCTAAAATCGCCCGGCTGAACCCGACATCCTGCAGAAATTTGACTCGTTCGGCAGTGCTGTTATTCATCTGCGTACTGGCAATGATGGGAATCGGCGGCAAATCAAGTTCGAGCAGGCCGGTATCCTGAATAATCAAGCCATCAACTCCGGCTTTGTATAGTTGATGAATCATCTTTTCCGCGACCGGCAGTTCATCGTCGTACAGCAGGATATTAAGCGTTACATAAACTTTCGCGTAAAACTGGTGCGCGAAATCGGCGACTTTCTGTATATCCGCGATTGTATTTCCTGCCGCCTGGCGTGCGCCGAATCGTTCAGCGCCGATATAGACGGCGTCTGCGCCGCATTGAATCGCCGCTATCGCGGTTGAAGCGTCTTTTGCAGGAGCTAATAATTCTATTTTTCTTGTTGTCATTTGGATTGCATCGGATTGAAACGCGCAGCTATTGTGCCTTTACAGTATGAGACTTTATCATTTCTTCGGCGTTGTTGCGCCAGCCGGCAGGGCCGTTATCGGTAAAATATTCGAACGATGTATCGCCGGCAAGTTCGCCAAGCAGCGCCTTGCGCCGGGCCGAATCGGGCATTGTTTCCATAACATATTTTCTGATGGATTCGAGTTCCGTCAGAAATTCGCCGTGTTTTTCCGTGAAAATATCCTCGAGCTTTTTTCTTATATGACCTGCGTAAGCGGGGAAATCGCCTTCGGTGCAGATGGCAATCTGCAAATCATCTCTTCTGACCACTGCGGGAACGAAGAAATCGCAAAGCTCCGGGTCGTCGGCCACGTTGCAGAATATCTCAAGCTGCTGGCAGTCGTTGTAAATCTGTTCGTTTAGTTTCCTGCTGTTGGTCGCGGCGAATACGATTGTTGCGCCGACGAGATAATCTTTTGAATATTTTGCTTCCACAAATTCGGTATTTGTGCTTTTACATCTTGTTTCGAGCGTATCGTCGATATTTTCAGCGACGACAACCACGCGGGCCTGGGCCTGCAGGAGTCCGAGGACTTTCCTTGCGGCGACGGCACCTCCGCCTATAACCACTGCGCGCTTCGATTTCAGGTTTAAAAAAATGGGGTATTTCATAGCGGCACATATAATAGCATCTTTTTCGACTTACAGCAACGAATTATTTAACGTGCAAAAATAGGGTTTTTGTGTAAAATAAGCTCATTAGTCCATTTTGACGTGGAATTCTATGAAAAAAATAACAACACCTTTAACAGATGAAATCGTTCGTTCCTTAAAAGCCGGCGATGAAGTCGCTGTAAGCGGCATTGTTTACACTGCCCGCGACGCGGCTCATAAACGGCTTTGTGAACTTATTGAACAGGGCAAAAAACTTCCGATACCGCTTCAGGGTTCTGTGATTTATTTTGTCGGGCCAACGCCCGCACGCCCCGGAAGGGCAATCGGTTCGGCCGGCCCCACGACATCAGCAAGGATGGATAATTTTTCTCCGATACTGCTGGCGGCAGGCCTGAAAGGTATGATTGGCAAAGGTTATCGCGGCGAGGCGGTAAGGGAATCGCTGAAAAAAAATTGCGCAGTTCATTTTGCGGCACTGGGCGGGGCAGGGGCGCTTTTAAGTCAATATATAGTTTCCGCTGAAGTTGTCGCGTATGAAGAATTGGGCACCGAAGCGATTAGAAAACTTGAAATTAAGGATTTTCCCGCGATTGTAGCGTATGATTGTTTCGGTAATACTGTTTTTAAAATGAAAGGAGCCACTAAGACACAAAGTCACTAAGAAAATAATATATAAATAAAAACTTAGTGTCTTCGTGCCTTTGTGGTTAAAAAAAGGTTATGGAATGAAATCAGCATTTCTTGGTATAACAAGTTCAGGCAAAAGCACACTGCTTGCCGCGGTCAGCGGCAGAAAGATGGGCCAGGCTGGCGCATCGCAAATCGAGGAATTAATCGCCAAGGTGCCGGACGAAAGGCTTGACTGGCTTTTTAATTTGTACAAACCAAAAAAAAATGTTCCTGCGACAATAGATTGTATTGATTTGCCGGGCCTGTCTTTTGCAGACGACCACTCAAGGGCGGCAGCGAGAAAATTATTGGGTAATGCGCGGACAAGTGAGCTGCTCGTGCTGGTTATAAGAGCGTTTGACAATGCAGGAATCAAGGCCGAGCCTTTGAAGGAACTTTCAGAATTGATGACTGAAATTCTTCTTGCCGACCTTGAACTTGTCGAGACAAGAATTGAAAAACTCGAAAAGCAGGTCAATAAACCCTCGAAAGAACAGCCGAAACAGAAAGCCGAACTCGAGATTCAATTGAAACTGCGTCAGACAATCGAGGCTGAAAAACCATTAAAGACCGCGATAGGAAACGACCTTGAACTTGAGATTGTAAAACCGCTCGGTTTTCTGACATTAAAACCGATAGTACTTGTTTTTAATACCGCAGAAAGCAATCCCGCACAGGCTTTTGACACTGCCGGCGTTATCGATTCGACAGTTCCGGTAATCAGTGTTTGTGCCGAGATTGAATATGAAATAAGTCAGCTCGACCCGGAAAGCAGGGCTGAATTTATAAAGGATTTGGGTCTGTCAGAATCGGCTGCGCATAAATTTGTCAGGAGCTGTTATTCGGCTCTCGGACTGATTAACTTTTTCACGGTCGGTCCGGACGAGACAAGGGCCTGGCCGATAATGGCAGGCACAACCGCACTCGATGCGGCCGGCAAGATTCACAGCGATATAAAACGCGGCTTTATCAGGGCCGAGACAATCAGCTTTGCCGATTTAAAGCAGTTCGGCGATGAGAAAGCGGTAAAGGCCGCCGGCAAAGTCCGTCTCGAAGGAAAAGCATACGTTGTTCAGGACGGCGATATTATGAATTTCAGATTTAATGTTTAACTGGAGTTTGAAATGAAGGCTCTTGCTCTTACTGGTTTGAAGAAACTGGAATTTCTTGATGTTCCGCAGCCTAAAATAGTAAATGATACCGATGTGCTGCTCAAAATCGCGGCGGTCGGTGTCTGCGGCAGCGATGTGCATTATTACGAAACAGGAAGAGTCGGCGCCCAGGTTGTAACATATCCGTATAGAATCGGACACGAATGTTCAGCTACAGTTACGCAGGTCGGCAAAGCCGTAAAAAATGTCAAAGTCGGCGATAACGTTGTTATCGAGCCTGCCGTTTCCTGCCACAAGTGCGACCAGTGCAAAATGGGCAGAGAAAATACCTGCAGAAATTTAACATTTCTCGGCACTCCCGGTCAGGGCGATGGCTGTCTTTGCGAATATATGGTTATGCCCGAAGAAGCCTGCCTTGTAATCAATGACAAGCTTACACTTATCCAGGCAGCATTGTGCGAACCTTTCACGATAGGCTTATATGCGGTAAAACAGAGTCAGGGCCCTTACAGCGAAAAAATTGCGATACTCGGCTCCGGCCCGATAGGACTTAGCTGTATGACCGCGGCCGGAATAAAAGGCGCAAAGAAAATTTATATGACAGACAAAATCAATTCGAGACTTGCTGTCGCCAAAAAACACGGCGCAGACTGGATAGGCAATCCCGATGAAGCTGATATTGTCGAACAGATAAAAAAACTTGAACCGCTCGGCGTCGATGTCGTTTACGAATGCGCAGGCCAGCAGAGTACGATTGACCAGGCCCTTGAAATTTTACGGCCGGGCGGGAAACTTGTTCTTGTCGGCATTCCGCGTGAAAGTACGATGTCGTTTTGCATTGACTATGCGCGCAGAAAAGAAATTACGATTGTAAATATCCGCAGACAGAACCGCACAACCGAAGAGTCTATTGAACTTATCGCGGATAAAAAAGTGAATATTGATTTTATGGTTACGCACAGATTCGCTTTTAAGGATGGGATAAAGGCGTTTGAAATTGTTGCCGGCTACAAAGACGGCGTAATCAAAGCGATGATTGAATTTTGATTAGGGCATAGGGTTAGCTGGAAAAGAAGTAAGTAAAATTACCACACTGGACTTAAAAAGCGGGTACCTGTCCACAGTTTAACGGTTAGTCCGCGTCTGCTTTGATGCCTTTGTTCAAGCATACGACTGGCTTGTCTTGCCGGTCAGCATATTGTACCCATGCTTTATATCCTAGTCCCCAATCAATAAACAGCTTCCCAATGAAATCACTCAGCCTGTCCTGCAACGTCAGGTCATAGACATCGCAACTTCCGGCTTTATAAACATCGCCTTCCACATGCGACGAGAGAGTGTCTTTGGGTAAAAGTCCTTGATACCTCACAGCATAAAGCCCCGCAAACATCGTATCATCGTTGAAATCGACAATGAATACTGCCCAGTACGGTGCTGTGAACTTCTTTCGAGCCCTTATTTCTTGTTCGGATTGGTACTTTTCAAACCGTGGGCGGTTCTCACACCACAACTCGTAAGGTGTATGACCTTTGGTCGCTCTTTTGTCTTTGTGCCGGATAAGGCGAACATCGGCCGGTGACAACCCTGCATTACGCAAAATTGTATTGAACATAATTGGCAACGGAGCTTGCTGTGTATTGCCCTTCATAATACCTCCTTTTGTGTTATCTATAGAAGCATTATTGTTTGTTTCATTTTTCGTCATCTTGACAGAAGGGTAAATCTCATCCTCAAACAGATTATCAAATTGATTATCACCTTTATTAGCAAGAAATTCTTTTAATGATGTTAATTTTATTTCTTTCCAAGCAATGCCATGATGGTCTAAGGTCTTTTGAATGTTAGGCGGGACACGAGATCCAACTAACATAACTCTTATATCCGGGTTATCTGCGGAAAGAAGCATACCTTCATATGAAAGGATTTGGCCAATATGTTCATCTTTTATTGGACCCGCTTTTAATTCTACGATAAGCTTTCTTTTATGCTTATCGTCAAATAAAAGATCCATTCTTCTTCCATATACAGTTACCTGTCGTCCTGTCAAAATCAACCCGGTTTCTATTAAGTCAGGATATTTGGCAAGTACTGATTCAAGGTCTGACTCTTTCATCTTTAACACTTTATATTAAAGTCCTTTTTGTTCAACTATGCCTCTGAGCCTCATTTCCAATATAATACCAAACCTGTCTTGAAAATCAATATTTTTAACTGACGGTCTTATATTGCTTTAAAACGGCGTATTGTCTTTCTATTATATTATCGTAAGCAACATGATAAATTGGCCGAAAGAAATTGAAATTTTTTAAAAAAAGTGAAAAATTCATCTAACAAACCTTATATTTCCACTATGATTTAGGGATGGTTTTTATAAAATTTGAAAATTAGGGTTAGGATATACTTTTAATTTGGCAAATAATGTGTCTATCACGTGCTATATTACTATAGTTATTGTATTATTTGTCAAAATCTCTTTTTTGGGTTATAATTACAGCTTATGCAAAATAATGCTGCGATAATAAGCGTTGGCAATGAGCTTTTAAACGGCAATACCGTTGACACAAACAGCAGTTGGCTGCAAAGCCGATTGCTTACGGTATCTATACCCATAGTTTATAGCTGTGCCGTTATCGACGACATCGAGGAGATTAAAAACGCCATTGAATACGCTTCCGGCAAAGCGGATATCATTTTAATTACCGGCGGTCTCGGCCCGACGGACGACGACCTTACGAGAGATGGAATCGCACAATTCCTGAATGTCAAACTTGAATATCATCCTGAAATTTATGAGAAGATAGAAAATTTCTTCACGGCCATAAACAGGCCATTGGTGGAAAAAAACAAAATTCAGGCCTATCTTCCTGCCGGCACTGTTGCTATCGAAAATGAACTCGGCACCGCGCCGGGAATATTTTACAAAGACGGCAAAAAAATAATTGCCTCGTTTCCCGGTGTGCCGAGCGAGATGAAACAGATGTTCGACAAGTCGATTTTGCCTAAGCTGAAAAAGTTTTCTCACAGCGATTGTCTGGTTGTAAGGAAAATCAGATGTATCGGCGCAGGCGAATCGGCAATCGCCGAGATGATGGGCGATATGATGGCACGCGACAGGAATCCGCTTGTAAACTGCACTGTCGATCATGGAATCATCACGCTGCATATAATCGCCCGCGCTCAGGATAAGCGCAGTGCCGAGATTATGGCGGCAAAGGATATCGAAAGACTTCGCGGCATTTTAGGCGAGCTTATTTACGGTTTGGACGAGCAGAGTCTTGCTGAAGTTGTCGGACAGAAACTTTTAGAGAAAAAAAAGACTTTAGCGACAGCCGAATCCTGTACAGGCGGCCTTATCGCCAAAATGATTACCGATGTGCCGGGTTCGAGCGGATATTTTACTTACGGCTGGGTTACTTACAGCAACGAGGCGAAAATATCGGAACTTGGCGTAGAAAAAAAACTGATAGAACAGTTTGGTGCCGTCAGCAGAGAGGTTGCCGCGGCGATGGCTAAAGGGGCCAGGAAAAAATCAGGTGCGGATTTCGCCGTTGCCGTTACTGGAATTGCAGGCCCGCAGGGCGAAACTGAACAAAAACCTGTGGGATTGGTATATATTTCCATAGCTTCATCGAGAGGTGCCGAAACGGAGAGATTTTTATTCGGACCAAGAAACAGGGATTTTATCAGACTAAGAACAGCTCAAACTTTACTTAATTTACTCAGATTGAAGTTGGGTAATTGACCTCTTTGGCCGATATTGATATAGTTATAGTATAAATAACACGATTGGAGTGTATCTATACGTTTTATGGCAAAAAGCCGAAGAAAATTAGGCGAAATACTCTACAAAAGCGGATTGGTTAGCAAAGAAGCGCTTATTGACGCCCTGAAAACCTCTCAGCAGAAGAACAAAAGAATCGGCGAAACGCTGATCGAGATGGGGCTGGTTTCTGAAGACCACGTTACTAAGGCTATTGCTCATCAATTTGGTCTTGAATATATAGACCTTGACAGGCATCCCATTTCCCAGAGTACATTAAAACTTATTCCGGAAGAAGTCGTTCAGAAGTATGGTGTTTTGCCGATTAGCAAGGAGAACGGCAGGTTAAAACTGATTATCAGCGACCCGCTTGACCTTGATATGCTTGATACGCTGCGTTTCAGGCTTAACAGCGAAATTGACTGCAGTATCGCAAGTCCTACGAAGATTCGCGCCTTCATCGACAGAAGTATAGACGAGGTAAGAAGCAGTATTGATGCCACCGCCGCCGAGCTCGCCGAAGAAGGCCATACCATTGAAGAGGAAATAAGAAAGGCCGCCGACGCGGAGGAAGATGATGAAGGACCGGTTATTCGGCTTGTCAATATGATGATTGACGAAGCGGTCCGTATGAAGGCAAGCGATATTCATATCGAGCCGATGGCCGACCGTGTAAGGGTTCGCTATCGTGTCGATGGTGTTTGTGCCGAAAGGGATACTATTCCCAAGCATATGCAGCCGGCGGTACTTGCCCGTTTGAAGATTTTATCGGGAATGGACATTTCAGAAAGACGACTGCCGCAGGACGGAAGAATTCAGAGAGAAATCGAAGGCAGGAAGGTTGACTTCCGTGTTTCTGCGCTCCCCGGTTATCATGGCGAAAGTACTGTGCTTCGTATTTTAGAGCCGGAGTCGATTAATATTGGTATCCAGGCACTGGGTCTGGGCGATGAAGACAATCAGAAATTTTTGAAAATTATCAAAAGACCGAATGGTATATTCCTTGTTACAGGACCGACCGGCAGCGGAAAAAGTACGACGCTTTACTCGGCACTGAAAGAGCTTAACAAACCCGACAAAAAGATTATTACCGCTGAGGACCCGGTGGAATATAACGTAGCGGGCATTAACCAGTGCCAGGTGAAAGAGGACATTGGGCTTACTTTTGCCAAAATTCTTCGAGCAATGCTGCGTCAGGCGCCGAACGTGATCCTCGTCGGCGAAATTCGTGACGGCGAGGTTGCCGATATCGCTATTCAGGCCGCACTTACGGGCCACCTTGTTTTCAGCACTCTGCATACCAATGACGCTTCCAGCGCGATTACGCGTTTGATTGATATGGGCGTAAAGCCTTTCCTTGTCGCAAGTTCAATTCAGGCTATTATGGCACAGCGCCTTGTGCGAAGAATATGCCCGGCTTGTAAAATTGTCGATGAACATCCTGACCCGCATTTTCTGAGGCTGCTCAATATCGGGCCGGACGATTTGAAAAAATATCCTGTGTATAAAGGCGCAGGCTGCAATAAATGTCATAATCTCGGTTATAAGGGCAGGCAGGGAATCTTTGAAATACTCGAGATGAATAACGAGTTGAGAGAACTTGCATTTGCCAGGGCTCCTGCTTCGGAGCTGCGAAGGGCCGCAAAGGCCGGAGGTATGAGAACCCTGCTCGGAGACGGCAGGGAAAAAGTGTTCAAAGGAATAACAACGCCTGAAGAAGTCTCGAAACATTCACAGGCGGAAGGTTTGGTACTCGATTAATATTTTGACAGGATTTTAAAATGGCTACGGTACATATAGACAGGCTTCTTGACGCGTGTATAAAAATGGGCGGTTCAGACGTGCATCTTACTGTCGGCAGGCCGCCGGTGTTAAGAGTTCACGGCAGATTGAGGTCGCTTGAGACCAAGGTACTTGAGCCTGAGGATACAAGTGCGCTGATGAAGAGTATAACTCCAGACAAAAATCAGCAGGAATTTCAGGAAGTCGGCGGTACAGATTTTGGTTTTGCCTTCGGCGATAAGGCCCGGTTCAGAACAGCGATTTTCCGTCAGAAAGGTAATGTAACTCTCGTATTGCGATTAATACCTTCTGAGCTGATGAGCCTGGAAAAAATAGGACTGCCGAAGATTTGTTCTGCGCTGTGTCGCAGGCCAAGAGGGCTTTTTCTTGTAACAGGACCAACCGGAAGCGGTAAAACAACTACGCTTGCGAGTATGATTAATTATATCAATGAGACTCTCGACCGGCATATAATAACAGTTGAACATCCTATTGAATATTATCATCAGCACAAAAAATCGATTGTAAATCAGCGTGAGGTCGGAACCGATGTACCGAATTTTGCCGAGGCGTTGAGAAGGGCACTAAGGCAGGACCCTGACGTAATCCTTGTCGGCGAGTTGCGAGACCTTGAAACGATGGAAAATGCTCTCCGTGCGGCAGAAACCGGACACCTTGTGTTCAGCACCGTGCATACCACAGGCTGTCAGGGTACGATTACCAGAATTGTCGATACTTTCCCGGTCGCCCAGCAGGAGCAGATAAGGGTGCAGATGAGCACAAATCTTATCGCCGTTTTAAGCCAGGCGCTTTGTCCGTTAAAGGCCGGCAAGGGCAGAGTCGCTGCTTATGAATTTATGGTGGTAACGCCTGCCATTGCAAACCTTATTCGTGAGAATAAAACCTATAGAATTGAGTCGAGTATTCAAACCGGAAAGAATCTCGGTATGCAATTGCTGGATGACCATCTATGGGACCTCTATGATAAGGATAGGATTACTCTTGAAGAGATGCTCGACAAGGCCAGACAGCCAAGTGTCATGCTCGAAAAGGCCGAAAAGAAAATGGGCGGAAGGACCGAAGAAATGAAAAGGGAACTTGAAAATATCGGTCCTATTATTGGGGTTTCCAGCTAAATTTTATTCAGCGGTCAAGGTGGACTTGAAAAGAAGGAGACTCTTTTTGTCATTAATTTTGCGGTTTTATCCCTCTTCATAAAAGTATTTGTTGTAACAATATTTATGGTTTAGATTTTTATATTATATTGTTCATTTTACCAATTTTAAACCATAATATTTATAGTGGTAACAGATTTGTTTTTACTAAATTGTTTTAAATACCAAGTGTCGCATACATAATTTTCTTGCTAACATAGTGTTATGAACGTATATTGTTATTAGAAGGGTAAAGATAATTTACCGATTAAGAATTAAGTTGGAGGTCTGATATGGCCAGAGACATTCCAATAGAGCAGTTGCGAGGCAGGACGTTAGGACGAATTCTCGTTAAAATGGGAATCTTAACGAGGGATAAAGTTCATCAATGCTTAGCTGTTCAGAAGAAAAAAGGCGGCGGGGTTCTTCTCGGGCAGGTGATGATCGAATTGGGAATGATAGATGATAAGCAGCTAAAAAAGGCACTGGCGGCGCAAAGGGGAATGGGATATGTCGACCTGGCCGGCATGGATATCGAAAAATCCATAATAGACCAAATACCTGCTCAGATGGCCAATGCCTACAGGGTAGTGCCGCTCGAATACGATAAAATTCAAAACACTATGATAGTGGCAATCGACAGTCCGGATAATTTCAAAGCGACCGACGATTTAAGCACGCTGATGGGATTTAAGGTTCAGGCCAAAGTTGCTTCACCTGCCGAACTCGATGAGGTCCTCAAAAAATATTATTCCAAGGAAGAAGAGAGTATAAACGACCTTATCGGTCAGCTTGAAGGTGACGACTTTCTCGGAGAATTTGCGGGCAGAGACCAGAGTATCGACCTCAGCGAGCTTAAAGAACTTGCCGAATCGAACCCGGTCAAAAAACTGCTCAACCTCGTACTTTTGCAGGCCATAAAAGACAAGGCCTCGGACATTCACTTTGAACCTTTCGAAGACGAATACAAGATGCGATACCGAATTGACGGCGTGCTTTATGAGATGATACCGCCGCCAAAACATATAGCCGTAGCCATAAGTTCGAGAATAAAGGTTATGGCAAATCTTGACATAGCCGAAAGAAGAATGCCTCAGGACGGCAGAATTCCGTTGACCGTCCAGGGTCATCAGGTTGACCTGCGTGTCGCTATTCTTCCGACGATGTTCGGCGAAAGCGTCGTGCTTCGTGTACTTGACAGGTCACAGCTCGATTTGAAGCTCGAGAACCTCGGCATGGCACAGGAAGATATGAGTATGGTACGTCAGCTTATGCAGAAACCCAACGGGATTCTTATTGTAACGGGACCTACCGGCAGCGGAAAAACGACGACGCTTTATTCGGCGCTTAAGGAACTTAATACTATCGACAGCAAGCTGATTACCACGGAGGACCCCGTTGAGTATGATATCGACGGCATTATTCAGGTGCAGATGAAACCTGACATAGGTCTTACGTTCGCAAGCTGTCTTAGGTCTATATTGCGTCAGGACCCTGACGTGATAATGGTCGGTGAAATTCGTGACCTTGAGACGGCGCAAATTGCCTCGCAGGCCTCGCTCACAGGACACCTTGTTTTTACAACGCTCCATACCAATGACGCCCCGAGCGCAATCGCAAGACTTTTGGACCTTGGTCTTGAGCCGTTTTTGATTACCGCGACCCTCGAAGGAATTATCGCCCAAAGGCTTGTAAGAAAAATATGCAAAAACTGCAAAGAGGCTTATGAACCGACTGAAGAGCAGCTTCTCGAACTTGATTTGACGCCGGATAAGGTGCAGGGCAAGACGTTCTATTACGGCCGGGGCTGCGACCAGTGCAATAATACAGGATACAGAGGCCGAATGGGAATATATGAAATAATGGTTTTTGACGATGAAATGCGCGAACTTGTAATGAACCATGCCTCGACAAATGTGCTGCGAACTGCGGCGAAAAAGGTCGGTATGACGACACTTCGCGAAAGAGGACTTAATGCGATATATAACGGCGTGACAACGATAGAAGAAGTTGTCAAGGAAACAGTAATGGAAGAGCAGTAGCGATTTAAGATTGAAAATTGAAGAATGAAGATTTGAGTTTAGGATTCGGTATAGCTAACGTTACCGTTACCGATACCGAAAACGGAATTTAATAAAAGGTGATATATGCCGGTTTTTCAATATGAAGCGTTAGATGCCAGCGGGCAGGAAATAAAAGGGCAAATCGAAGCTCTCAGCGGTGATGAAGCGCTGAGTAAAATCCGCAATATGGGATATTTCCCTACGAAGCCTCCCAAAGCCAAGGGCGGAGTGCGTGAGAAAAAGGCTGCATCGACCAAACCGAAATCCCGCAGGGGTGCCGGCGGCAGTGTGGGAGTAAAACAGCTTACACAATTCGCCAGACAGCTTTCGACTCTTCAGGATGCCGGTCTGCCGATTTTGCGTTCGCTTCGGATTCTCGAAGAACAGCAAAAGCCCGGTACTTTTAAGAAGATTATCGGTTACGTAGGCGATGATATTGAAAGCGGCTCAACTCTTTCCGAAGCGCTTGGAAAATATCCAAAGGCGTTCAACAGATTATTTGTGAATATGGTGGCGGCAGGCGAGGTCGGCGGCGTTCTCGATGTCATTTTGTCCAGACTTGCCGATTTTATGGAAAAGGCGGCCAAGCTGAAAGCCAAAATTAAGGGCGCGATGGTTTACCCGGTTGTCGTTATGGGCGCTGCCTTCGGTATCGTTATGGGTTTGATGCTTGGTGTTATTCCGAAATTCAGTACGATTTTAAAGGATATGACCGGTGGAGAACTGCCGGCCCTTACAAGAATCCTTATATCAATCAGTAACTGGATTGCGTTCCAGTACGGCTGGGCCGTGATGATTGCGATTCCGTTTATAATAATATTTACACTGCGCCTTATAAGACAGTTCGCTATCGGCAGATATATCCTTGATACCATTAACCTTCATTTGCCTGTTATAGGCAAGTTGGTCTATAAAACAGTCGTAGCGCGATGGACAAGAACGCTTGGCACTCTCATCAGCGCAGGCGTGCCGATACTCGAGGCGATAAACATTACCGCCGACACCGCGGGAAATGAAGTTTATTCGACTATGCTTCGCAAGGTGTACAACGCAATCAGGCAGGGCGATACCTTTGCAAATCCGCTCAGAATCTCGAAGACCACCGACAGCCTCGTGGTGAATATGATTGATGTCGGCGAGGAAACGGGCGATATGGACAAGATGCTTATGAAAATCGCCGGAAATTTCGATGAAGAAGTTGATGTGCTCGTCGGCTCTCTTATGAGTCTGCTTGAGCCTATAATGATTATCGTTCTCGGCGGAACCGTAGGCGTGATTGTGCTCGCTATATTTTTGCCGATGGTAAAGATTATTACGTCTTTAATGTAAAATTTATAACTTAATATTGAAAAATTTAACCACGAATGAACACGAATAAATTAGAATTAAAATTTTATATCTCTGTGTCCTCTGTGGCTGAAAGAATGAGTTAGTCTGCTAAACAGGCAGTTGAAAATGAAATAATAACGTTTATAGGAAAGGCAATTAAAATGAAAACGAAAAAAAGAAAATCTGGTTTTACGATTGTCGAGCTTCTGACAGTTATGGCCATTATAGCCATACTGATGGGCCTGCTTGTGCCGGCTCTTAATCAGGTCAGAAAACTTGCAAAAGACACAAGTCAAAAAGCGCAGTTTCACGCTATCGATGCGGCTTTGGAAGGCTATTATGCCGACAATCTGGCGTATCCTGATTCTGCGATATCGAAAACAAGCAATGTTTATACTGTAGGCGCCCAAAAACTCGCCGAGGCTCTTGTCGGAAGGGATTTGTTTGGACGTGACAATATGTCGAGCTGGGACGCAAAGAAAGATGAGCTTGACCCAAACAGCGACGCTATTTACGCAATTGAGGCGTATGGTTCTACTCCAGCTCAGGTAACATTCAGTCTTGGTAATAGAACAAAGCTTTATCTCAATCCGGATAAGGTGGAAGCGTTTGGAGTTGGTCAGTTGTATAGTAATAATGATACCGCTGCCGCCGTTGTTTATCCGGGAGACAGGGACGAAACAGGCGCCAGAATAGGTACTATTAGTAAGCCGGCTCCGGTTTTAACCGATGTGTATCTCGCAAAGAAGGTTACTTTGGCAAACAGAACGACCAAGATGGCTGGTTCGCCGATTTTATATTACAAGGCCAATACTCATGCAACTTTTTTCCCGAATGTTGATGCAAATAGTACGGTTGATTATGCCGATGTCAATGAGACAGGCAGTATATACAACGGTATGGATAACGAAGAACTCATTAATTTGTATCAGATGATGAATCCAATAGCTACAAATATGCATCATTTTGACCAGGCATACAATAATGCTGAAACACCCCAAAAGAATGGCGGATGGATTTTCTATAAAACTATTACTAACCCTACGTTTATCACTCAGCCTCGGCCATATAATATGGATAGCTATATCCTGATATCAGCCGGTGCCGATGCTATATATGGAACAGCGGACGATATTTATAATTTCCAGTCGCAATAAATGTGAAATAGCCGCAAAGGCACTAAGGCACGAAAGAAAATATTGGAATGGATTCCCGCCTTCGCGGGAATGACATTACTTTGTGTCTCCCGTAAGGGATGGCCAAGCCATTGGTGTCTTAACGGCAAAAAAGGGGCAAAAAATGAAGACCGAAAAAAAATATAGTCGCAAAGGCACAAAGGCACTAAAAGAAAATAGAAATATTTATTTTAAAACTTCGTGTCTTAGTGGCTTAGTGGCTAAAGCGGGATTTACGCTGGTCGAAGTTTTGACGACGCTGACGATTATTGCGATTCTTATAGGAATACTGCTGCCGGCACTGGGACAGGTAAAAAAGTTCGCAATAGAAGCCAGACAGAAAGCGCAAATCAGCAGTATCGATATCGCCGCGAATCTCTATAAAAACGACTTTGGCGAGTATCCGCCATCGCACGGCAGTAGTTTTGATCCATTGCCGGCTAATGACGGTATTAACTATTGCGGCGCCCAGACACTTGCCGAGGCACTTGTAGGCTATGACCTGCTCGGCGTTCATCGTAATTCTGTATTCAAAGCGAATGGCTATGATAGTAATTCCCCTACTCCGGTAAATCTTTATCCCTCGAATCCTGACGCTGTAAACCTTAGCAAACGCAAAGGGCCTTATCTTGACAGGACGAACATCGGCGTTTTTAAGCCTAAAGATATATTTGCCAATTTAACAGACTTGAAATATCCGGACAACTATGTGATTTGCGATGCTTTTGCTGTGGTAAGCAAAAAAATCGGCGGGAAAACATACAAAATCGGCACACCTGTTCTGTATTTCAGGGCCAACCCTTCTCCGGTTAATATGCAGCTTATCTCCAGTACGACCGTGGATAGCCATTTAAATAACATCTATAACTATTTTGATAATTATCCAACCATACTTACCGGGATAAATAATAAAAAACCCCATAAGCTTTATGAATCGACTCCGAACGGCAGTACCTTTTATAATTTTATCAGGGATACGATGATACCGATTGTAACCCCGCCGGCCAACAGTTGCGGCAGGCCTGTTAGGCCGGACTCGTTTATTTTGATTTCGGCAGGCTCCGACGGCCTTTATGGAACGAACGACGATATTTGTAATTTCGAGCCCAATTTTGAGTGATGATAAAAATGGGTATGGGTATGGGTAACGGTAACGTTGCATGTTGCGGACATTCAGGACGTTACCGAAACCGACATCATTCTACGCGACTTTACCGATACCTATACCTATACCGAAATTTAAATGTGATTTATGCTGATGATAAAAAAAAATGGTATGACATTGATAGAGATTCTGGTCGCCGTTGCCATTGTGGCGATTCTGGCGGCGGGACTCTATTCTGTCAGCAATTATGTCGAAACGCAGGCAAAGATAAAACTTACCGAATCGACAATAGAGATTCTCACCGGCGCGCTTGAGCAGTATTATGATTTCTACGGCTCTTTCCCGGACCCCAATGCGACTTATCCTGCTGGCTGTGACCTCCCTGTGGAAAAACTGTATTACAAACTTACTCTCGCACCGGAGGCTAAAAAAATTCTTAATCAGATAAAGCCTTCGCTGATAGTAAATGTTAATACGAATGAATCTCCGGCGAAGATTTTCCCAGAGGTTGTTGACGCATGGGGCACGGCAATGAAATATGATTACATAAAAAATACAGTTCAACAGGATAATTTCCCTGTAATTACTTCAGCCGGCCCCGATAAGGATTTTAACAAAACCGATGATAATCTTACCAGCAGATAATAAAAAAATATGAAATTCAAAATGAAAACTCGAAGCACGAAACTCGAAATTCGAAACAATATCAAAATACGAAATACGAATGTTCAAAATAAGTTGTTTTGGTCATTTTTAGGTTTTTGTAATTCGGATTTGTTTCGGATTTCGATATTGGAATTTCGGATTTAAAAATGAGACCTGTGCTTAAAAAAAAACGAAACCAAAAGAACAGGACAGCCCCGCCCGGACGGGCAGGCTTTTCGCTGGTGGAGCTGCTTGTTGTTATTGGGATAATTGCTGTCCTTGTCGGCCTTTCGATGCCGGCGATAAACGCGATGCAGAAGTCTTTTGACTCCACAGGTTCCGAAGGAATGATTAGCACGGCACTTTCTACTGCCAGAACGCTCGCAATCAGCCGGCAGAAATACGCCGGCGTCAGATTTCAAAAAGTCTATGATAAGGATGGCCTGCAGAAAGCCGACCAGTATATGATTTTTATAATTCACGATGAAGACCAGAGCACCCTTACCGATGAGTTTCATGCCGTTGACGGTTATAAGCCTATGCGGCTGCCGGAAAATATCGGTGTAATGGATTTAACCGGAATAAGTTCTATTAGCGGCGATGCGGCGCTTTCTAACGCCACCACATTTTCGATATTATTTTCACAGGCAGGCAGGCTTGTAATTCACGATGTTCAGACAAGAAACAAGGATGGATTAACTACAAACGGTAGCAAGGACGATGTTTTTAATACAAAAACGCAGGTACAATCCGGCGTCGGAATGTTTTTGCAGGATGATTATCCTGCCGATGGTCTTGATAAGGAACAAAGCCGAAATAAATTTGTTATCTATGACCGTGAAAAGTTTGGAACGATGTTAACGGACGGCCAAAAAATGGATTATTTAAATGGGCTTAAGCCTGTGTATGTAAATCCTTATACAGGCGCGTTGATTGAAAAATAAATAATTATCTCTGTGTTCTCTGTGAACTCTGTGGCTAAAAAAATTATGAACTCTGTGGCTAAAAATAACGGTTTCTCTCTTACCGAGGTCTTAATGGCCGTCGGCATACTCTCTGTCGGCCTTATGCTTGTTGCCACGATGTTTCCAGTTGGGATTTATCTTACCTCTGTCGCCTCGGAAAGGACTATGGCCGCGATTGTCGCGGACGAGGCCTTTGCCAAAATCCGGCTTTACGGTCTCGACCTTAACTCAGGTAATTGGATGTCTCCCAGAGACAAAGAATGTATGTGGTATGAAGAAGTATCTCTGATAGCAATCGACCCCAATGAATTTTCCTATCCGCCTGTTGACCCCTGTTCGACGGACAACAGCCAATATTACTGGTCTGCGTTGTGCAAAAAATGTAATAACGATGGGAGCGATACGCGGTATCTGATTACGGTTTTTGTCGCCAGAAAAACCTCGCCTAATCATACGTATCTTAATGGCGGAGATGGCGGAAAAATACCGAGGGCTGCCGGGATTTCCGATTTGAGCCAGCCGGCCTCAAATGAGTTGAACATTGCTTATGGTAACGTCAGGTATGTCAATCCGCCTACGACAATACTCGATAACGCTTCTGGCAGGCTGTACCGCGTTATAGAAAGAAAAGTTAGTCCTTCTACTGTAGTGGTACTGGATAGAGACTGGGATAGTGATACTGATATCCCGAGGCAAATCTGGGTTGTACCGCCGCCGAATACCGGCGGGAAAAATGCGGATGTCGGAGTCTTTCAAAGAATAATAAGATTTTAGGAGCCACGAAGACACAAAGGCACAAAGTAAAAATAAATAATAATAAAAAACTTAGTGTCTTGGTGCCTTAGTGGCTAAAAAAAATGAAAAAAGCATTTACCCCAACACCAATTTGTATTGTGGGGGGATAGAGAAAAATATGCGAAAACAGATTTACAAACAAATACCAAACTTTCTTGCCAATAAAAAATTGGTTAGGGGGTTTACTATAACTGAATTACTTGTCGCGATTGGCCTGCTTGTGGCCGTGCTCGCCGCCTCGACGATGGTTTTTCATTATTCCATCGAGGCCCAGCGTACCGCGATGGCAACGGCCGAAATCATGCGGAATTTTCGGGCTATCACCGACCAGCTTAACTCCGATTTTGCAGGCCTGCGAAAGGATGGAGAAATTTTCGTCATCTGGGCCGCTGAACAGGGCACCCATGAGAGATTCGATCGCGTAATGTTTTTCGCCAATGGCGATTTTCAATCTTATAGTACTCCGGTAATTCACGGCGACCTTGCGAGGATTAGCTATATGCTTGCCAAAAGGGATAATGCGCAGGCTGCCGTGCAGTCTCCTGAAAAGCGAATACTCGCCCGGACTCAGCATATATTTACCGCCGATACCACATTGCCGAATATTGACCCTGCCGCATTTACCACTAACCAGCAGTGGGCCGACTGGCATAATAAGCTTGAGTACGACAAGATAACTATGGAGCAGTGGAAGAACATGCCCTGGAACACAAAGGACGATATGCTCACTGTTATTACAGACGTTACTGTTGGCGGTTCGACTGTCGCTGATGCGGTTAGGGGGACGGCTATTGACACGACCGACCCGAATTCCATTCATATGATTTTGTGTCAGGGCGTCGGCCAGTTCAAGGTGCAGGGCTGGTACGCTCCGCAGAAACGATGGGTGCCCGAAGTTGACCCCGATGGAAACGGTAATTTGTCGGATTCCGATTTCTTTATAAATGGCAGTGACATTGACCCCTGTTCGGTTCCCGGAGTATTGTATCCGTATCCGCCGAACGGAGTGGTACTTCTTGGGGGGCCGACATTTGACGGCAATTATTATACAGACCTGCTGAACGAAGAGAACTTTGGTTTTATTCCCGGCCTCGGACGGGCGCTGAAGTTTACTTTTACTTTATATGATTCCAAGGGCATTTTAAAAGGCGGCAGAAGATTTGAGCATATTGTTTATATTGGACAGTAAAAAATATGAAGCACGAAACTCTAAATTCGAAACAATATTAAAATACGAAATACAAATGTTCAAAACAAATTGTTTGGGTCATTTTAAGTTTTGGTGATTCGGATTTGTTTCGGATTTCGATATTAGGATTTCGAATTTTGTAAGGTAACCGCCTCTTTAGATGAGGAAAGAAATATGAAAGAAAAGAAAAAGATACAAATTAAACCAGTCAGGTCCGGCTCGGCTCTTATAATGACGATGGTTCTGACTGTGATGCTCGCGATAGTTGCCGTGATGTTCGTTTCGATGGCGCGAATGGACAGGGCCGCAACCAGCAATATCGCCGACAATATGATGCTCGAATCCGCCGTTAAATCTCTTGTTGAAATCATCGACAAAGAACTTGTCCTCGACACTCCCGGCGTGGCGAAAAAAGCCGGCCTCTCGCAGGCCGCTTATCCGCGATATTATGATTACTGGGATTATCCCGATGCCAATGACGCCTGGCTGGCAAGTATTGAGCCTTATTTGGAAAAAATAGACGGAACATACAAGGTATACAGATGGCGGCAAATCAGCGATGTAACCAGCTTTTTGAAAATAAGTGGTTTTGAAGTCAATGATATTGGAGTGGATCCCGTGCACGGTTCAGGGCCATTCAATCAGGATGTAATAAAGGATTATCCTGATATAAGTCTTAATACAGACGGAACCCTTAAAGAACAACTGGCTGATGCTGATGGTGACGGCATAGCCGATTCGAAATGGATTGAACTGGCGGATTTACGCTCATCAAAAGGCCAACGCATTTACGCTGCCGTTCGCATAATTGACAATGGCGGAATGGTTAATGTCAATACCGCCCACACATTCGACCCAACCGGCGCGCTGGCCGGAATCAACGGCAAAAGCCAGATGCAGATAAACCTTAAAGGCCTTTTGAAGGACGCCGATACAATCACCAAACTGCACCAGGCCCGCTGCGGCACCGAGCCGAACAATTGGGCCGATTATGAGAAAGATATTATCTGGGATTATAACAGTATATCAGACACCGGCTATCTGCCCTTTGATATCTCCGATGAACTCGAATTGAAATACCGCTATTGCATAGACAGCAAATTCATCAGCCGTTTCGAAGCCAATATGCCGAACACAATAAAAACATACGGAAATCCCGGCAGCCTTTACGATGCGTCCAGCGACTGGGGGCTCATCGACTGGCAGAATAGGATTGCCGACCCGAACTTTCCCGCGTACGCAAGCGGCGACCGCAGGCATTTGCTGACCGCATACAGTGTTGACCGCATTATCGACCCCAACGGCGACAAAATGCTCAATGTTAATACCGTATCCGACCCGAAGAAATTGTACCGCATAATGCGTAAGGCGATTCGCAGCACTAATCCTGCTTTGGACGCCAATATAGCCGCCCAAATTGCGGTTAACATAATTGATTATCGCGATACCGATTCGGATGTTAACGTTTTTCACAATCCAGACAACGGCAAATACTATTACGGCTTCGAACGGCCCTGTGCTTACATTTCGGAATTGGCGTACAGGCAGGTAACAGATTTGAATATACCCGAAACCTATAAATCTTACGCGATTGAGCTTTATAAGCCTGATTTTATTGACCAGTCCCCGAATGGATGGCAGCTTTTGGTCAATGGCATAGCTTATGATGTTAACTGGTTAGGGACAAAACATTTTTATGTCATAAAATGGGAAAATTCCAACGCCCCATTCGCTGTGAGTTATAGCGATGCTAATGTCCGGACAATACCCAATCCGCTTTCCACTCCTATATTTAATGCCGGTAATACGATTGCATTGGTACGAAAAGCTGCCAATGGTGAAAACCTCGTGGTTGATTCTAACAATGTTCCGGCCGGCTGGCCCCCGTCAGCCAGCGGCATTTATGATTATCGAAGAAATATTACAATGCACAAATGTATGAGGCGTTTATGGCAGGTATCTGGTTCAGCTACACTTGGCAGTGCTAATGGCTATACAAGCCCTCTTTACGACTATTATTATATTCAGGCCCATCCGGCCAATAGCGCCTTTACGAATATCGGCGACATAGGAATGGTTTTTCGCAAAGCCGCTTATTATCCTCTTGGCGCCTCCGCCGCCGATAAAGCTGATGCGATTGGTTACAGTGTCAATACGAGCAGGGAAATCGGTGTTCGTCTGAATTTAGCGGACCCCAATTATCAGCAGATTTTCAGGTATCTGACCGTGATGGACCCGCACACTCGTAATCCGGCCAATGATGTAAATGAAACAAGAATAAAGGGCAGAATCAATATTAATACCGCCTCGGCATATACGATAGCGCAATTGCCGTGGGTTTCAAAAAGAAAAAGCGGCAGCTACAACGGCACCGCTCTCGCCAAGGCGATAATTGCTTACAGGGATAAGACCGCGATAGATTCTCCGCCTTATACCAGCCGTACAGGAATCCCCGGTTTTACCAGAAGTATTGGTCAGCTTTGTAATGTTAATGTTGGTGGTGTCCCGGAATTCAGAATTGATTATTACGGTCGGGACATTGTTCCGGTGTCCCCTTTCGCGCCTATAGACCAGAATAGTTTTCCCGACCTTACGTTCAATGATGGAGCGGCCAATGATTTTGAGGAACGCGATTTGATTTTCGCCCGCGTAAGCGACCTTGTTACTATTCGCAGCGATATCTTTACCGCGTATATATTAGTGCGAATCGGCGTTGACGGCCCGCAGAAAAGATATATGGTAATCCTCGACCGCAGCGGCGTCAAAAAGTCTTCAGACAAAGTTAGGATAATCGCCTTTCAGTCCGTACCTGAGGCCAGATAAAAATCAGGGTATAGGGGATATTGGCCGGCAGGATTATATTTAGCTCGCCGCCTGCCCTCCGTAGTCCGTCTTGGCGGACGAAGGATGGGTACCCGATGCGAGGTAATTAGCCACAAAGGCACTAAGACACTAAGAAAAAATATTTTAAAAACTTTGTGCTTTCGTGTCTTGGTGGCTATTAAAAAAAAGGCCCCGCCATTTCCGGCGGAGCCTTACGTTTTTAAGTCATTTACCGCTCAATTATGCGGGGACTACATTGGTCGCGCATGGACCCTTTTTGCCCTGACCTACTTCGAATGTTACGCTTTGGCCTTCATCTAATGATGTGTAGCCCGGAACCTTTATTTCAGAATGATGAACGAACAAATCTGCTCCGCCATCGTCCGGGGTAATAAAGCCAAAACCTTTACTTGCGTTGAACCATTTTACTTTACCTGTACTCACGTGATTACTCCTTAATACTGTTTTAAAAAAATAAACAAACTATCTCTCTGGTTACATTTATAGGGAAGTACTATTGAGAGATGAAACAATATCCCTGAAACTTTTTTACCATACTTTAGACTCTTCATTACTTATTATATACAAAGTATAACATAATAATGACAAATAGGCAATAAATAAATGCCATCCGCCGCATTTTAGTCTTTCTGCGCGGACGAAAAAGGGGGGAAATACGCTTTTTTGCGTAAAAACGCTGATTTTGTCGGCTAATTCAATTTTGCCCGCAGTGTTTCAGCTCGCAAAACGTCTCTTTGCTCCGGATTGAGGGCTTGTCCCTTGTTTATCTGCAGATGAGCCGGCTGGGTGAGCATAAAAAGTTCGTTTATGGTCTCGATTGAGATTTCCTTGATTCTGCCCATATTTATTCCCATTCTCAGGTTGCTCAGAAGGAACATCGCTTCGTGAGAACTGATAAGTCTGGCGTTTTTTAATACCGCCAAAGCTCGGGCTATTTTGTCGTCGAGAATATTAATGTCTTTTACCATTAATCTGTCGCGGGCGACTCGTTCGTATTCCACAATCTTGGGAATTATCAGGTTCTGAAAATCTTCGACTATTTTTTCTTCGCTGACGCCAAGTGTAACCTGGTTTGAAATCTGGAAGAAGTCGCCGACCGCTTCTGTTCCTTCGCCGAACAGGCCGCGAACAGTAAGATTCATATCCTTGGCCGATTCGAATAATTTTTTAAGCTGCTCGGTCATTTTAATCGCAGGCAGATGCATCATCACCGAGACTCTTATCCCGGTGCCGAGATTTGTCGGACAGGCCGTCAGAAAACCGTATTTTGAACTGAATGCGTATGTTATTTTTTCGCCGATGGCGTTGTCGATATCGTTGATTCTCTGCCAGCATTTGTCGAGATTGAGTCCTGCCGCCAGAACGCTCAGTCTCAGATGGTCTTCTTCGTTTATCTGCGCCGCGAAAAGTTCGTTCTTGGCGATAACGGCGCCTCGCGGCCCTTTTCCAGCAGCCAGGTTCCTGCTGATAAGCTGCCGCTCTATGAGTAAATCTCTTTCGAGACTGCTGCCGTGCTCTATATCGATGAAAAAGATATCGCCTAACTCGCTGAGCGAAAGGATTGTTTCTTTCAGGGTTTGGAGAATCTTTCTCTTTTCCTCGTCGCTGCATCGGCATGTAAACTTGTGCCCGGCGATATTACGCGCGAGCCTTATCCGTGAGGAAATGACAATGTCCGATAATGGTACGCCGGGGTCGAACCATCGGCTCGTTTTCGTACTTAAATCCGTAAGTCTCATTGCAGTGTCTTCAGCTGGTCCCTGATTTTAGCGGCCAGCTCGTAATCTTCCTTCTCTATTGCCAGGCTCAATTGCTTTTTAAGCTCTTCCGTTTCGCTTTGTTCTTCGCTCTTGGCGCTGGTACTGGTTTGTATTTGGGCAGGAACTTTTCCTTTATGCGTTAAATTATTATCCTGGGTCTTTTCGATAATCTGGCGCAGGTCGTCTCCGAAAACTTCGTAATCATTCGGACAACCCAGCAGCGCCTGTTTGCGGAACTGCTCCATTGTTATTCCGCATTCGGGGCAGGATATTTGGGGCTTTTCAGAGATGCCGTTTTCGCCTGTCTGCTGATGTGCCGCAAGAAGAGAACTTAAAAGTTCATTCAGCGAAAGCTGGCTTTTTATGGTTACTCCCTCCTGCTGCGCGCAGTTTTGACACAGATGACTTTCAGTTCGCTGACCGTCAATTATTTCGGTCAGATGAACCGTTGCTGTTTTAGTTTTGCAATTATCGCACTGCATGGTTTACCTGTTCTATTATACTCGAAAATCTCTTAAAAAATTCACCCAATAATACATCGGCAGTAAAATAAAACGACTAAATAAGTACTTTTTAGCTATATCTCGCCTTGCAGCCGCTCGTTTCGGTAACCTCGACGTACAAAGGACTTATGTGCTTTGGAATTTCTTCTTTGATACTGCTGAATATATATTTGGCGACATTTTCGGCCGAAGTATTAGTATTTTTAAAGCACGCGAAATCTTCCAGTGCCCGGTCGTTAAAAGGACTGACGATTCCGTCCAGAATCATTTTCAGTTTATTGAAGTCCAGCAGCACTCCGTTTTCGTCGAGGCTTTCGCCGCCGACGACAGCCTCGGCTATCCAGTCGTGAATGTGATAAGGCTCGACCGCTTCCGACAGCTTAAGCTGATGGCCCGCGCGGAATGTTGCTGTTACGGATATCGTATACATTTTTTTAGCCCTGTGCTGAGTTTATTTCAGCGACTCTTTTTTGCAGTCTTTCATAAACGCTCTGCGGTATCAGGTTCGACACATCGCCGCCCAGTCTTGCTATTTGTCTTATAAGCGCCGAACTTGTAAAACCGAATTCCTCGCTGGTCATAACGAACACTGTTTCGATGCCCGCCACGGCACGATTCGTCATCGCAAGCTGAAATTCATATTGAACATCGGTAAGATTTCGCAGGCCGCGCAGCATTGCCGTTGCGCCTACGCTTGCCGCATATTCGACTGTAAGACAGTCGTAGCTCTGAACACTCACTCCTTCGATACCTGCCACGAGAGGCTTTATCAGTTCTACGCGCTCGGCAGGGGTGAAAAACGGGTCTTTCAGCGGACTGTTTCCAACCGCGACAATCAGTTCGTCGAACAGTTTTATACCGCGATGGATTACGTCCAGGTGGCCGTTGGTTATCGGGTCGAATGAACCCGGAAATACCGCTCTGACAAATCTCTTTGCCATATTACGCCTTTCGTTTAGTCCCCGCCGCTTGAGGCGGGGTGGTTAGCCCTGCCAATACCTTGGCAGAGTTCGTCATCATTCCGACCATTCACAACGCAACCGAGCCGCGAATATAAATGAGCGGTCTTCAAAATTGTTTAGCACCCGCCGCTTGAGGCGGGCTGTTACGGCGTTTCCCCAATTATAACAGAAATGCCTTCCGCGTCAAATATCAGACTGATTTGCCGCTTGGCAGAAATTTACCCAGTTCGCAGCTTTTTGCCGCCAATTTCCTGCCTTCGGCCGCGTTTTTCAGTTTTCCGGCGGCAATCGCCTGTATCAGGATGTTTCCGATTGCCGTTCCCTCGACCGGCCCTGTAATCACCGTTTTGCCCGTTGCGTCAGCCGCCAGTTGATTCAGCAAATCGTTTTTCGAGCCGCCGCCCACGATGTGCAGCGTATCTATTTTCTTGCCGGTGATTTTTTCGAGCGTCTCCATCTCGTCGCGATATTTCGCTGACAGGCTTTCGAGAATAACTCGTGCCATTTGTCCTTTGTCTTCGATTGGTTTTTGACCTGTTTTTTTAAGATGATTGTTTATCCTCGTTGGCATTTCGCCGGGCGCAAGAAATTCCGAATTGTTGCAGTCGATAACAGCCGCCAATGGCTTCGCTTCTTTTGCCATCTTTGTAATTTCAGCGTAATCGAGTTTGCAGCCTTCTTTCTCCCATTGCCTTCTGCATTCCTGCAAAAGCCACAGACCCATAATGTTTTTCAAAAATCTGATTGTGTTTTCAATTCCGCCTTCGTTTGTAAATGCGCCGCTGAAACTGTCATCGTTTATTATTGCACCTTTGCTTTCAATGCCAATCAGGCTCCACGTTCCGCTCGAAAGATACGCCCAGTTATTTCCCTCTGCCGGAACTGCCGCAACCGCGCACGCCGTATCGTGAGAACCTGTCGCGATTATATCGATTGGTTCGCAGTTCAATTCTTTGCAGATTTCAGGTTTTAATTTTCCAACCTTTGTACCGGGTCTTACAATCTCCGGCATAATGTCGATCGGCAGCGAAAGTTTTTCAAAAATCTCTTTTGACCACTTTCCCGTTTTCATATCCAAAAGCCCCGATGTGCTCGCAAGCGTGTATTCAGCAAAAGATTTACCGCAGAGATAATAAGAAACCAAATCCGCCATAAAAATCAGCTTCTTGGTTTTTTTCAGAATTTCAGGATTAAGCGATTTTGCCGCTAACAACTGAAAAATCGTATTTAGCTGCATAAACTGAATACCGGAATTTTCATAAATCGCGCGCTTCGGCATAAGCTCAAAGGCCTTTTCCATCATATTGTTTGTTCTGCTGTCGCGGTAGTGATATGGATTTTCGAGCAGTTTGCCGTCGGAGCCTATAAGCCCGAAATCTACGCCCCAACTGTCAACAGCGATACCATCGATTGGTTCGGTACTTGTTTTTATCGCCTCGGCGATGCCGGCTTTGATTTGGGAAAATAATTTTTCAAAATCCCATCGCAGAGAATTATTCTGCTGAACAGGTCCATTGATGAAGCGATGAATTTCTGCCAGTTCTAATTTCTCGTCGCCGATTGTTCCGAGCATTACTCTGCCGCTTTCTGCGCCGAGGTCAACAGCTATATATCGGGAAACTTTGTTCATCTGTTACCTGCCGATTTAATTTAGATACCTTAATAAACCGTCTGAAAAGCTTTTTTGCAAGCAAAACTTACCCTGAGCTTACCCGAAGGATAGGGCTTAAACCGGCGTAAATGCCAAAAACAAACAAAAACGAACAATACCCGCCCCAAACGCGGGAGCATTGTTCGTTTTAAGGTTTACAGCGTACAGCTTACTGTGCCCTGTGTTTTTCCTGTTAAGGCTTGGGCGTATTGGCATCGCTGGTTTTCTTGGTATCGCCTTTAATAGCTTCGCCAGTTTTCTCAACGGCGCCGCCTACTACTTCGCCGGTTTTTTTAGCGGCGCCTTTGACGGCACTTCCGGTCTTTTCAGCGGCGACTTCAACAGCCTCGCCGGTCTTCTCGGCGGCCTTATCTATCTTTTCGCCTGCCGACTCCATCGGCCCTTTGTCGTCATCGCAGCCGGCCAGTGCCAGCACGGCCAATACTGCCCCAATCAGCAATACTTGTTTTAGAATCTTTTTCATCTTCGCGTCCTTTCCGATTTGCGTTTCTAACGTCTATTCTCTGAAATTTTAAATTTTAAATCTTCAATTCTTCCCTCTCCGCCTTCGGCGGTCTTTCTGTTTCCGGATTTTTTCAATTTTTTTAGCCTGCGGGCTTTCTTTGCCAAGTAATTTATTTTCGAGCAGTTCACAAAGTTGTTTTCTCGCGTAATAACGGTTTAGTCCCTGACTTCGGCTCTTTTGCACCTTGACAGCCAGGCCGCTGGGAATATGTTTTAAATGAACGCAGGTGGAAGTTTTATTTACTTTCTGGCCGCCTTTGCCGCCGCTGCGAACGAACGTTTCCTCTAAATCCTTTTCGAACAGCTTACAGCTTGCCATTCGCTGCGCAAGCTCCTGCCTTTTTCTTTCTGTAATTCCAAAATTAATCATATATCTTGCCTTTGGCGCCGGCTATCTCATCGGGGTTTGCGCAGCAATGATAAATTTAAACAAGAAACTAACCTTTAAGTTCGCCCCAATTAACCTGCTTCCTGTCGAGTTCGAGAATTTCGGAACTGTTTATGAGCCATCTCTTGTCCGGCGTTTTTTCAAAACTGAATCTTGCCTTTACAATCAGAAATGACTTGCCCATCCTCGCAATTTCGCTTTCCTCGGAAAATTTAATCAATGCCTCCATTGTAAAAGTCGCGTGATTATCTTCTACAACTGTTCCCCGGCTCAGAAACGTTAGTTTTTCAATCATTGCCGTTTGAATCATCGCCTGGCAGTATGCGATTATCGTATCTTTTGAGGAATGGGCAGTATCGGCGTAATCATCGGCGATTATTTCTTTAATCGGCTCTATTTTTTGTTCTTCGAAAGCCTTTATGCCGATGTTTATTGCGTTGAGAATTTTTTCTTTATCGGTTTGAACAAAATACGAAACTGCGAAAGCCAAAGCGACAATCCCCAGAGGTATCAGCGGATGCCATCGCCGTCTTTTATCGGGTTTCAGTATCCACAGCAGCCACAGTCCGAACATCACCACACCGGCCGCTGCGATTCCGACAAACGGATATTCGAAAACATTCCACATAAAATTAATTCCTTAGCGCTCTTATTTGTGCCGGTATTCTGCCTTTTCGTTTAATAAAATCCGGCGAAGCGATTTTCGGCACCTTCATAATCGGCGCCGAGCCCAGTAATCCGCCGAAATGTACTATCTGTCCCGCCTTTTTCCCCGGCACGGGTATAACCCTCACGCTGGTGGTTTTATTATTGGCAACTCCGATTGCAAGCTCGTCAGCGATTATCGCGCTCAACACCTCCGCCGGCGTATTCCCCGGAACCGCGAACATATCCAGGCCGACCGAACAGACGCTTGTCAGCGCTTCGAGCTTTTCAAGATTGAGCGCACCTGTCCGCACGGCGCGAATCATTCCGGCGTCTTCACTAACCGGAATAAATGTACCCGACAGGCCCCCGACATTCCCAGACGCCATCGCGCCGCCTTTTTTCACAGCATCCATAAGCATCGCAAGAGCCGCAGTCGAGCCGGGCCTGCCTATCCTCGAAACACCCATCGCTTCTATTATTTCCGCTACCGAATCGCCTCGCTTGGGCGTAGAGGCAAGCGAAATATCGACTATCCCAAACTCAACCTTCATCAGATCCGCTATTTCCCTGCCGATAAGCTCGCCGGCCCGTGTTATCTTGAAAACCGTCCTCTTTATAACCTCCGAAAGCATCGTTAAATCACATTTCGGATTGTTCTCGACAACCTCCCTTACAACGCCGGGGCCCGATATTCCAATATTGAGCGAGTAATCGCCTTCGCCAACTCCATGATGAGCACCGGCCATAAAAGGATTGTCCTCCGGCACATTGGCAAAGACGGCAATCTTGGCACAGCCGATTCCGTTTTTGCTTTTTGCAGCAAGGGCCTTGAGAATATGGCCGAACTTTTCAATCGCCGTCATATTCATTCCTGCCGAACTCGACGCGAGATTTAAAAAGCCGCACAACCTTTCAGTCTGCGACAATGCCTGCGGCAACGAATCAATCAGCAGCTCATCGGATTTCGTCATTGATTTTTGAACAAGCGCCCCGAACCCGCCGATAAAATCAATATCGGCTGCCTTTGCCGCCCTGTCCAAAGTTTTAGCCACAGATACAGCGGTCGAAATCTTCCGCGGCAGCGATTCGATAAGCAGCGAAACAGGCGTTACACTTATTCGCCTGTTCGTTATGGGTATGCCGTATTTAGCCTCAAGCACATCGGCGCATTCGTTCAGGCGTTTGCCCATCTCTGAAATCCGCTTATAAATTCTTTTATTGAACGCGGCCAGGTTCCTGTCGGCGCAGTCTTTCAGATTGACCCCGAGCGTAACGGTTCTGATATCGAAATTCTGCTCGATAGTCATCTTTACCGTTTCAAAGACCTCTTCTACTGATATTCGCATAATCCGTTCCTTTACGTTAATAAAACTAAACCCAAGCACTAATGTACCCAAAATCGCCAGTCCGGCAACAATAATTTGGGCGTGGATTTGTTTGCCATCGAAATTGACGATATGGCCGCCGAAGCGGGGAGCATTAGAAAGTGATTCCTACAGTTTCCTTGCAAAAACCAAGCGATGGGATAAAAGGCGGGTAAGTCTTGACCCCGCACCTAATCGCGTTCAAATAATTAAAATAGGTGCGGGATTGACCTGTTCTATCTATTCTGTTATCGTATGTGGCGGTTTTATATGGAGTAAAAGTAAATTGCAAGCATTTAGACGTATGTTCAAATATATCTGGCCGCAATGGCCCAGAATCATTGTGGTCGTATGCGGCGCGCTAATCGTTTCGCTGCTGCTGTCGTTGAGCTTTATGACGCTTATCCCGCTTCTGAAAGTTATGATAGGGGAAGAGGGACTGCACGGCTGGGTGGACAGGAAAACCTGCAATTGGCGGTACAGCGTAGATTTTTACGTGCCGGATGTCGCGGATTTAACGGGGAAAAACGGCCAGGAAGTTACGCACAGTCTTATTATAACCAAAGTTACAAAGAATGGTTTGGCCGGGGCGGCAGGATTAAAACTGAACGACAGAATTATCGGCGCGGGCGACCTTTTAGTTGGGCCGGAGGCAGAGGAATTTATCGCTGCTGAATTGATGCAGGAAATGGCTAACGCGCCGAAAGGCCGATTGACAATTCAATTGCAGACGGTCGGCAACGATAATGTTTCCGAGATTAAACAGATTCAGATTGATTCGACGGCAGATGAGGCGTTTATGGAGTCTGCAAAATGGGGACCTGTCGAGCGAATCAAGTGGAACGCGGGAAAATCATTTTTTGCACAAGCACATAAGTTGATGCGTTTACTTCCGAGAGAAAAGACAAATGAAGGGAAAACCAAAGCAGTCACTTTTATTATGATAGTGATGCTTGTGATTACGATGATTCGCTGTATAGCAAAGTTTTATCAGGATTATCTGGCACAGAAGGTAGTACAGGTGGCGATAAACGATTTACGGCTGGACGCTTTCGAGCATGTGATGAAGATGCCGATACGATATTTCATCAATGAACAGCCGAGCGATACCGTCAGCAGGCTTATAAGGGACAGCGGAGCCATGGGCAACGGCATTAAGGTTCTGCTGGGCAAGGCGCTTCGCGAACCACTCAATGCCTCCTTTTTCCTTGGGGCCGCGATGTTTTTGAACTGGCAGCTTACGCTTGTGTTTTTAGGCGGTGCGCCGGCCACGCTTTGGCTGACGGCATTACTGGGCAGGAAAATGAAGCATGCGACAAGAAAAACGCTTCTGTCGTGGGCGCAAATGCTCTCTAAGCTGCAGGAAACAGTGGCCGGGCTGAAGATTGTGAAAGTTTATAATCAGCAGGATTATGAGAAGGGCATTTTTAGTGCGATAAACAAAAAATTGCTGAAACAGATGCTGAAAGGTTCGCGTGTTGACGCGGCGACAATGCCCATACTGGAAGTGATTGGAATGGCGGCAGGTGCAGCGGCGATAATCTTCGGCACACACTGGATAAACAGAGGTCAGCTCGACGCTACTGAGTTTTTTACGATATTGATTTTGCTTGGCTCGGCGGCAGAGGCTGTGAGGAAAACGAGCGATATATGGAACAAGATTCAGGAGGCGAACGCCGCGGCTGAAAGAGTGTTTTCTCTTATGGATGAACCGCTCGAGATTGAAAAACAGGATGCAGCAAAGCTGGCGACGCTGAAGGAAAAAATCGAATTAAGGAATGTCGTATTTACCTATCCCGGCAGTGAGTCGGCCGTACTGAACGGCGTTAACCTGACGGTAATGGCCGGCCATACCGTCGCAATTGTGGGTCCAAACGGTTCGGGCAAGACAACTTTGGCAAACCTGATTCCGAGGTTCTATGATGTTGACAGCGGTTCTGTTCTGTTTGACGGGCAGGATATACGCGATGTTACGCTGAAAAGTCTCAGGGACCAGATTGGGATGGTAACGCAGAATGTGATAACATTTAACGGTACCGTCGCGACTAATATCGCTTACGGCAAACCGCAGGCTTCGAAAGACGAAATAATCAAAGCCGCAAAAGGCGCTTTCGCGGATGAATTTATAGTTAATTTGCCGAATGGGTATGAGACGTTAATCGGCGAACAGGGCTGCGGTCTCAGCGGCGGGCAATTACAGAGAATTATTATAGCCAGGGCGATTCTGAAGAATCCTGCTGTTCTGATTTTCGACGAGGCCACAAGTCAGGTCGATGCCGACAGCGAAGCCAAGATTCACAGGGCCATAGAGAAGATTATGAAGGACAGGACTTGTTTTATCATTGCTCACAGGTTCAGCACCATTCTCAGTGCGGATGTAATTGTCGTAATGGACAAGGGGCAGATTGTCGCTCAGGGTTCACACGAAGAACTTGTCAAAAACTGTACTTTGTACAGGAGTTTGTACGAAACGCAATTGATTGTAACCTGATTTGGGCGGAGACCGCCGATGGCGCCGAATATCAGTATCTGCATTCCAACCTATAACAGAGAGCATTTGCTTAAGGAAACCCTCGACAGTGTTTTTGCACAGACATATAAGGATTTCGAGGTTGTGATAGTCGATGACGGTTCGACCGACGGCACGAAGGAAATGCTTCGAAAGGGCGGTTATAATGTACGGTATCACTGGCAGAAAAATGCCGGCGATGCTGCGGCGAGAAATAAACTAATTGAACTTGCAGAGGGCAGGTATATATCATTTCTTGATTCGGACGACCTGTTGTTTCCCGATGCGCTCGAGCAAATGACGGCAGCAATACCGAAAGGAGTTGAAGATATTGTTGTTTATGGTCCTTATGCCGCTATTGATGAAAAGGGGGATATACTTCACAGGAGAAAGAAAAAACTTTACAGCGGCAGGATAACGGAAAGGCTGTTTGAGAATATACTGATACATTCCTGCGGTTCGCTTTTCCCGAAAAAAATTCTGGTCGAGGCCGGCGGGTTCAATACGTCTTTGCATGTTTGTTCCGATTATGATTTATGGCTGAAACTTTCTTTGAAATACGATTTTATCCCGGTTAATAAGCCGGTTTTTAAAAGACGCAGGCACAGCGGCAATCTATCCAAGGCATCTTTCACTAATCGCAATACCGAATATAAAGTACTTGAGAATTTTTATTACAACGGTGGCGGCATAAATGCGGTTCCTCGCAGACTGGCGATGAGACGATTGAGCAAGGAACAGTACAGAGCCGCCAGGAGCGCTATCAGGGAATCAATACAGCAAACTGCCTGTGATTTATTAAAAAGTTCACTGAAAAGGCATTTTAATTTAAAGACTTTATTCTGGCTGCTTGTGGCGGAGATGCGGCAATTGACGAATCCGCAATCGGCCGGAATTCTTATCCTAAGTCATAACCCGTCTCGTGCCAGTTTTCGCCAGCGTATCAGCGACTATCTGCCGTATTTACACGATGCGGGGATACAAACGAAAGTTTGTCGGCTTCCCGAGAATAAAATATCCCGCTGGATGCTGTTTTACTCGGCCCGAAAGTTTGACGCCGTTCTGCTTCACAAGAAATGCCTGAACCTGTTCGACGCGAAGATTCTGCGTTATTACAGCAAGATGATAATTTACGATTTTGACGATGCAATAATGTATAGTCCTGTAAGACCTGAGAATAATCGAACGAGCCATTTTCGGTTATTCAGGCGAACGGCAAAAATGGCGGATGTGATGATTGCGGGCAATGAATATCTGGCGGAACATGCCCTGCGATACTGTTCGAATGTTTACATACTGCCGACAGGACTCGATACGGAAGCGTTCAGGCAAGCGGACAACAGGACGGTGCATAATAAAATTCGCCTGGTCTGGATAGGCAGTAAAATTACGCTGATGTATCTTTCAGAACTTCGGGAAGTTCTTGAACAGGTTGGAAAAACAGATGCACAAATAGTTCTTCGTATTATCGCAGACGATTTTTTCGATATGGATTATATGCCTGTTGAAAAGCGTAAATGGTCGCTGGATTCGCAATATTCCGATTTATTGGAATGCGATATAGGCCTTGCGCCGCTGCCGGACAACCGGTTTACGCGGGGTAAGTGCGCCTTCAAAATTCTGCAGTATTTCGCTGCCGGCCTGCCAGTGGTCGCTTCGCCGGTAAGCGTTAACGGTGATTTTATTTATCAGAGCGGGGCTGGCGTTATTGCGTCGACGCCTGAAGAATGGAAAGAGAAAATCCTGAAAATGGTTCAGGATGCCGCGTTGCGCGACAGGTTAGGCCAAAACGCCGGACAATTTGTTCAACAATATGACAGGAAGGTTCTCGCCGGGAAGTTTTGTGAAATAATAAAGAAAAGTATTCAAAAGACATAACTAATCATTTTTTCGCATATACGCTCATCCTGCTTGTTTTTCCGCATCTGGCGAGCAAAAATACAAAAGGCTTAACAAATATTTTACGAACCGGGCGCGATTTCAAAATATGATGCGGCAATTTGTTGTCAAGATATTGCGCCGAGGCGACAAGGTCCTTTGCGGAACTCTGATGGACGATTTTTTCAACGGTAAAACCTGTTTTATTCAGCATTGCTTTGATGGTAGCCGGCGAAAAATGGTTCAGATGCTGGGGCACATGAAGCGTATAAGCATATTTGCCATAAATTCTTGCCTCGAACCCAGATATATCCGGCACAGAAATGATCAACTGACCGCCTTTTTTCAGGAATTTATATACCCGGTTCAAACACTGTGCCGGTTCGTGTATATGCTCAAGGGCCATACTCATGTGGACAACGTCAAAAAAATCATCCGGGCATTGGTATTCGTCGAAGAACCCGTTGAAAATATTATTCAGGCCGAGAGTTTCCCTGGCATAATCGACGGCTTTTTTATTAATTTCTATCCCGTGCACTTCCCAGCCGTAGTGAGCCATTTTGGCGGCGAACGAACCCCATGAACAGCCGATGTCGAGAAGCCTTCCGCCGGGAACGAACCGCGGGATATGATCGACGGCAAGTCTGTGCCGGAAAAGTTTTTCAAACAGAAAGGCCCGAGATTTGCCGAAGGGCGATTCGAATTGGTAGCCGTAATAATTTGCCAAAACTGTTCTTGCGATTTTTTCCTCGATGGAATTATCTTTATTTTTCGAATCCGGCTGATAATAACCTGCCGAGTCGGGATAAAAGAAACCTATCGTATCTTTTGTCGGGCGGGGATTGGTAAAAACCATTTGGCAGTCGCGGCATTTTACAAGGGTGAAGAAATTATCAGTTCCGCCATAGAGTTCTTTGGCGTTCGTTATATACGGGGCATAATTATTTTTGCCGCATAAAGGACAGTTTACTGTTTCAAGATTATAACTCATTTTTTTACCAGACAAATCGCTGCAATTTTACGCCCTAAATAACACATCCGCCCCTTTAGTCATTTTTTCAAGATCGATACGATGGCTGCCGAAAATATCATAGCATTTGTATCCATACCGCCCCATAAATTCTGAAAGTTCCCTGAGACTTTTTCCCATAAGCTTAAAAGCAGCAGGAGTAATCTCGGCAACAATAGGAGGGAGATTGCCTTTCGATTTATCGAAAAATCCGGAAGTCCCTAACAGTACCGGCAACTCAAAGCCTTCCGTATCAATTTTAATCAGGGAAATATTTGATATTTTGCATTTTTCAAGGTAGCTATCCAGCCTGCCGATTGTAACCGGGAAAGTCTCTTCGACGTGTTCCTGAGGCACAAACCCTGGAATTATCGAACTGCCCCCAAGACCGTGTTTGTGCTTAGTAATAGAGATTTGCCCGTTACTTTCTCCCAAAGCCATATTATTGACCACGAAATTGAATTCCGGATTTAAGCGGGCCAATGTTAATAAACGTTCATAATAAGCCGGAATAGGCTCAAAACTGTGAACTGTGCCTTCCTTTCCGACCAGACTCATACCGAACGCGGTTAAATAACCAACGTTTGCCCCTATATCAAGAAAAACGCCTCCGGGCTTTAGGTATTTCTTCAATGCCTCTCTGACATAAAACTCGTAGATTCCATAATACATTTTTTTGATATTTGAACCTAATGAGAAGTCAAAGATAAATTTAATATCATTGACATAACCTTCATATACAGGAACCCTGCGCGGCATCGAACCGTATTTATATCTGCATTTATGCCACTTTATTTTGTAATACAGAAGCGGATGTTTAAACCATAAACCGCGTATTTTCATATTTCTGCTCCTTCAGTGTTCATATTCGTCCACGGGGCGTCGTAGCTGCCTTTTACAATCGAATCGATAATATATCGGGCTATCTTTTCACAATTAAATTCGTCGTGCGCACGCTGCATACCGGCCGCTGCGATTTTTTGCCGTTCCTGGTCGTGCTTTAAGTACCAGTCGGCCAGTTCGAAAAATTCGTCGTTTGTTTCGAAGTAACGGAGATGAGTGCCATCCTGGAAAAGCAAGTCGGAATCCGGAACCTTTTTGGCTAAGACAAATGTGCCGCAGGATAAATAGGTATAAAAACGGTCTGAATGACACATTCTGACATTATTATCAGCGTTAACGCTCAGGCCGATACGAGCTCCATTAATCGCATACAGATAATCCATACCGCCTATTTTAGGAAATCCGAAAGCACCATATATTCTGGCGTTTGCTGTTTTTGAAAGTCTTGTGAGCAGTTCACTGCGAGTGTTTTCTACCGGGTACTTCGAACTTTTATCTCTGGTTTGTCCGGTAAATAAAATGTCGCATTTCCATTCTTCAGAAATATTGTATCTATGCTCCAAATCCGGGTCGCAGGGATAAGGCATAAAAACACATTTAATTCCCGAATCTTTATAAGCCTGCCGTCCACTTCCATCATTGGTTGTTATAACTAAATCCGTTTCTTTGGCGGCTTCAATCCGGTTTTTATGCAAATGAGGCCACAAGTCGCCGTCAAAAGCGCATATAAACGCATTCTTATTGGCCAGTCTTAATTTCTGAATAGTCTGCCTGTCCAGGAAATTTGCGAAAGTAATCATAATTATATCTGGTTGGTATTTTTTACTCTGCCGGACTAATAAATCATCCACCTTATCTTTGCAGATTTTTCTTGTAAGAAGATATGATGTCAGCGGCGCACAGTGGGAAAATGCCGTATTGTAATCAAAGGCCTGAACATCACAGCCTGAACGAATAAATCCTTTACCTAATTTTCTTTGGATGTCTTTAATTAATTTAGCTGTGTATTGCTTTGAATCACCGACAATAAGAATTCTATAACCCATAAAATCTTTTTAAAATATTAAAATATATTTCTATCTATTGGCGTACATCTTTTGATAATACTGTTGATAATTGCCGCTGGTTACACGGCTGAGCCATTTTTTATTTTGGAGGTACCAGTCAATCGTATTTTTTATACCCTGCTCGAATTTTGTTGCCGCGTGCCAGCCGAGCTGAGCGTTTGTTTTCGCAGAGTCTATAGCATATCGCCGGTCGTGGCCGGGACGGTCTTTGACAAACGTTATCAGCGACTGAGGTTTATCAACCAGCTTGAGTATCGTATTTACCACTTCGAGGTTTGTTTTTTCATTGCTCGAACCGATGTTATAAACTTCGCCGCTCTTTCCGTCCGTTAAAACTTTCCATACGGCCCTGCAATGGTCCTCGACGTGTATCCAGTCGCGAACATTCAAACCATCGCCGTAAACGGGCAAAGGTTTATCGTTCAGAGCGTTGTTTATCATCAGCGGAATCATTTTTTCAGGGAATTGATACGGGCCGTAATTATTCGAGCATCTGGTTATGCTGTAATTGAGTCCCCATGTATGCCCAAAGGCTTTTACGAGCAAATCTGCCGCGGCTTTACTTGCCGAGTACGGTGAATTTGGAGACAGAGGAGTTTCTTCCGTGAATTTGCCGGTCGGGCCAAGCTCGCCGTAAACCTCGTCGGTTGAAATCTGTATGAAACGCTTGATTTTTTTGTCGCAGGCGGCCTGGAGCAGGGTAAGCGTGCCGGTTACGTTGGTTTCGATAAAAATTTTGGGTTCCGTTATCGAACGGTCGACGTGACTTTCGGCGGCAAAGTTTACAATCGTATCGATTTTGTTTTTATCGATTATATCCTCAACTGTTTTGCCGTCGCATATATCGGCTTTGACGAAAAGATGGTTGGGATGCTTAAGAAAGCCTTCAAGATTTTCAAGATTTCCGGCATAAGTGAGTTTGTCGAGATTGACGATGAAACAATCCGGCTGTTCGGCAAGCAGTAATCTTACGAAATTGCTTCCTATAAAGCCTGCCCCGCCTGTAACGAGAATTCTTTTCATCATATTGTTTTCAAAAACCTTTCAAGAGATTTTTGCCACAATTCAATCGGTTTGTCAAGTAAAGACTGTATTTTGTCGCAGTGGAATCTGCTGTTGGCGGGTCTCGCTGCGGCGGTTTTAAATTCGCTCGTTTTGCACGGAACGACTTCAGTATCGAGGTTAAGTTTTTCGAAAACAAATTTTGCCATCTCGCAGCGGCTGGTAAAACCGGTGGCGGCATAGTGGAAAATACCCTGCGGTTTTTTCGCGATAAACTCGTGAATGACTTTGGCGGCTTCACAAGTCCATGTCGGCGAGCCGAACTGGTCGTCAACAACTTTTAAACTGTCTCTTTGTTTGGAAAGAGAAACCAGTTTGCTTATGAAGTTATTGCCGTTTTTGCCGTAGGTCCACTGGACACGAATAATAGCAAAATTGTTATGATTTTTCGCTAAAAGCGTTTCGCCTTCGAGCTTGCTTTTGCCGTAAGCGTTTATTGGGTTAGGCATATCGGTTTCGATGTAAGGCGTTTCTTTTTTGCCGTTGAAAACAAAATCGGTGCTTATGTGAATAACATAGATATTTTTTTTATTGGCGATTTGAGCGAGATTGCCAACCGCCTCGGCGTTTACCTTAAAAGCGAGGTCATATTGACTTTCAGTTTTTTCGACATCTGTAAACGCGGCGCAGTTAATAACAATATTCGCATTTTCGACGGCCCCGGCGAGCTGCTTTTTATCGGTGATATCAAAATTCGGCAGGTCGAGAGCGGTTATATTATCTCCGGCGCATAAATTACAAATCTCTGAACCGAGCATACCCTTTGCGCCGAGCAGTACAATTTTTTCAGCCATCCTGACGTGTCCAGTCGTAAGGGATGTCGTTGTCGTGAGGCGGTATTCTGAATTCGTCGGGCTGAGTGTAATTGTAAACTTCAGTCGGCGTGTTTACTATGTATGCCTCATCCTGACTTACACACATCCATCCGTGGCATACGCCTGGCGGAATCTTCAAAACTGCCGGACAATGCTCGCCCATATAAATCTGGTTGACGCTGCCTTTGGTTTTCGAATCGTCCCTCGCATCGTAAAGAGCGACCTTTATCGTGCCTTTTACCACATAAAAGTAATCGGTTTGTTTTTTATGCCAGTGCCAGGCCTTTACGACGCCGGGATATGTCGAGGTAAAATAAACCTGTCCGAATTTTTCAAACAGTTCGTCATCGGCCCGCATAATTTCGCCGAGTCTGCCGCGTTCGTCCAGAAGAACCTTTGCGGCTTTTACCTTAACGCCTTCAATCAAACCGGCCGAGCCTGTAATGATAATCGAACCTTCGGAAAAAACTCTTTTCAATGTCGCTGTTTTTTTTGTCATTCTGGAGGCTCCTTAATAACCAGTTTGTTTGCAGTGTTAAGCGATTCAAATGTTCCGGCATCTGTCCACCAGCCGGCCAGAATATCATATTCGAGCTGATTGCGGCCGATATAAACGTTATTGACGTCGGTGATTTCAAACTCTCCGCGGCCGGAGGGCTTTAACGTTTTGATTATGTTGAAAACATCGCTGTCGTAAAAATATATTCCGGTTACAGCGTGATTTGTTTTCGGATTTTTCGGTTTCTCGATAATTTTGGTTACTTTTCCGTCTGAAATTTCAGCGACTCCGAAACGCTGCGGATTTTCGACTTTTTTGAGCAGGACTCTTGCTCCTTTTTTCTGGGCGGTAAATTTTTTCAGGTAAGGCTTTAATGGTGCCTTGAAGATGTTATCGCCGAGGATTATGACAAGGCCGCTGGTGCCTGCGAAGTTTTCCGCCAGAGAAAGTGCCTGAGCGATACCGCCGGCCTGGTCCTGAACTTTATAGGTGAATCGACAGCCGAAATCTTTGCCTGAACCGAGCAGATTTACCACGTCGCCCATGTGGTCAACACCTGTTACAATAAGAATTTCCTTTATTCCGGCTGAGACGAGTTTTTCGACAGGGTAGTAAATCATCGGTTTTTTACCGACAGCCAATAGATGTTTATTTGTAACCTTAGTCAGGGGCATCAGGCGGGAACCTGTTCCGCCGGCCAGAACGACACCTTTTATGTCCACAAAATTCTCCCTTTAAGTAACTGAATTACAGGATTTTACAATCATAACGGCGATAAGTCAATTAAAGGCTGATGCAGATGAAAAGGATTATAATCATTTTTTTGGCAGGGCGTGTTTAAAATCGGCGTTATCAGTATTGAAAACAGCTAATTTAGTGCAGGGAAAATGCTTGCTTTGCCGATAGAGGTTTAGTATAGTGTTGCCCAAGTCCCTGTCGAACGGGGTAGCAATAGGAATGTGGGGCCGGTAGAATCACGGCATAACCGGCTCAAACCTCCGACAGGACCCAACCGGCTCGTACTAACGGCCACCGTGAAAACAGAAAAGTTGAAAATTTGAAATTTTATATTTAAGTGCTATTTTGTCTTTTTGTTTCATATTTTCAATGATTGGGTTTAACTATTTAATTTCAAAAGACTTATACCCGGTGGTGTAATTGGTAACACAGAGGCTTTTGGTGCCCCCATTCTAGGTTCGAGTCCTAGCCGGGTAGTTAAAATAGTTAAAAGTGAATATTTGATATTAAAAGTGGATAGGTTATGTCTGAAAAAGTTGCGATAATATTGGCCGCCGGCGTAAGCAGCCGGATGAACACCAAGCTGCCTAAGGTTCTGCACGAGGTCTGCGGAAGACCAATGCTGGCCTATGTAGTCGATGCCTGCAGACAGGCTGGTATTCAGCAATTATATGTTATAGTCGGTTACGGCAAAGAACAGGTAATCGAGTATTTCAGCGACGACAAGAATATTACCTGGATCGAACAGGCAGAACAAAAAGGCACTGGCCACGCGGTGATGTGCTGCAAAAAACATCTGGCTGATTTTGCCGGTGATACGCTTATTCTCTGCGGAGACGGTCCTTTAATCAGGACAGAAACGCTCAAGACGCTGATAGAAAAACACGAACGTGAAATGTCGTCGGCCACGCTGGCTACGGCAATTCTTGACGACCCGAGCGGCTATGGCAGAATTGTCCGCGACAGTTACGGAAATATCCAGGGCATCGTCGAGGACGGCGATTGTAGTCCTGTTCAGAAAACAATCAGGGAAGTTAATCCGAGCTACTACTGCTTTAAGAATAAAACGCTTTTCGAGGCTCTGGAAAAGATAACACCTGACAATGTAAAGAAAGAATACTACCTGACCGACGCACTGCATTTGATTATAAAGGCCGGCCATAAAGTCGTCGCTGTAACGGCGGTTGCTGCGGAAGACGCGATGGGCGTTAACAATCGTCAGCAGCTCAGCGAGGCAGGCAAGATTATGCAGCGAAGGGTTCAGGAAGGCTTTATGAAATCCGGCGTAACGATAGTCGACCCGCCTAATACGTGGATTGACGCCCGCGCACAAATAGGACAGGATTCGGTAATTGAGCCTTTTACATATATTCGCGGACGGGTAAAGATTGGCAGCAACTGCAGAGTAGGGCCTTTTGCTCATCTTCGCGACGGAACCGTGCTCGAGAACGATGTTGTTCTCGGCGTTTTTACCGAAGTGAAAAAATCGACGCTTGCCGACGGAGTCAGGGCCAGACATCACAGTTATATAGGCGACTCGAAAATCGGTAAAAATGTTACTATAGGCGCAGGTGCGATAACGGCGAACTTCGACGGCGAAAAAACAAATCCAAGTCAGGTTGGCGACGGAGCTTTTATCGGGGCCGGCTCGATACTCATCGCCCCGGTTACTGTTCCGGCTGGTACGCATATTTCGCCCGGCTCGGTAGTAAACGGCAGGGACGCCGCAGGAAAGAAAGAATAAAGGGACTGATAAATGCCTTTGAGTAAAAACATAAAGATTTTCAGCGGTTCGAGTAATCCGGAACTTACAGAGAAGATATGCAAGTATCTCGAAGTGCCTATCGGCTGCGCTAAAATCGACAGGTTTCCCGACGGCGAAAAATTAATAAAGTGCGAAGACGATGTTCGCGGCAAGGATTGTTTTGTTGTGCAGTCCGGATGCAACCCAGTCGATGCGAATCTCGTCGAGCTTCTGATTTTTCTCGATTGCCTTAAACGCGCAAGCGCAAGCAGGGTAACCGCGGTTATACCGTATTTCGGTTATGCCCGGCAGGACAGAAAAGACGAGGGCAGAGTTCCGATAACAGCCAAGCTGGTTTCCAATCTTATAACCATAGCCGGCGCCGACAGGGTTCTCGCGATGGACCTTCACGCCGCCCAGCTTCAGGGATTTTTCGATATTCCGGTCGATCATCTTTTTGCCGAGCCTGTGCTGACGAAATATTTCGGAACCAAAAAGATTGATAACCTGACAATAGTTTCGCCAGACCTTGGCAATATGAAACGAGCGGCGAGATACGTCGAACATCTCAACGGCGAACTGGCTATAATTCACAAAAGACGCATAAACGGCAGAGAAGTCCAGTGCGAAGAAATTATCGGTTCGGTCAAGGGAAGAAATGTTCTGATGTGCGACGATATGATTTCAACCGCCGGTACGATATGTTCGGCCGCCAAACTTGTCAAGAAACAGGGAGCAAATAAGGTATTTGTAGGCGCCACACACGGCATATTCTCCGACAAAGCCGTGGAAAGGATAGCCGATTCTCCGATTGACGAGATAGTGGTTACGGATACGATTCCCCTGGGAGCGAATACCAAAAAGCTCGCCAATCTCAAGGTGCTGACCGTTTCGGATATACTCGGAGAAGCTATAAAACGAATACATAATAACGAATCTATAAGTGCAATGTTTGCGTAGTATATTGGTAACTTATAATTTATGCTGAAAATGAGGTAAAGATAACATGGCATCAAAAGAGCTGATTTTAAAGGCTGAAACAAGAACAGAGCGAGGGAAGAAACGTTCGGCGAAACTTCGTAAGGAAGGCAAAATTCCTGCCATAATTTATGGGCATAAACAAGAGCCGGAGGCTGTTGTCCTTAACGCTCATGATTTTGCCGAAGGCATCCGTCACGGACAAAGACTGCTTGACGTTGAAATTGGCGGAAAAACAGAAAAGCTGCTGATTAAGGAAGTCCAGTACGACTATCTCGGCAGGAGTATAATTCATACCGACTTAATCAGAGTCGACCTGAGCGAAAAAGTTACGGTTGAAGTTCCGCTTGTATTCAAGGGCACTCCAGTCGGCGTGAGTGAAGGCGGAGTTCTTGAAGAGCATCTCGCCAAGATTGAGATTGAATGTACGGTAACAGAAATACCTGAAACAATCGATGTTTCTGTAAAGGGTCTCAAGATTGACGAATCGCTTCATACACGCGATATCGTACTGCCTGCCGGGGTCAGGCTTGTGACAGCACCTGATATACTTGTGGTTGCCTGTCATGAACCTATTGTTATCGCTGAGCCGGAGGCTGAAGCAGTGGCTGGGGCAGAGCCGACATCTCCTGAGGTTATTACAGAAAGAAAACCGAAGGAAGGTGAAGAAGACGCTGAAAAGAAGGCTTAACGATTTTAACGAGCCGCAATGACAGGGCAGAAAAATCTGAATGGACGAGATTAAGTTAATAGCCGGTCTTGGCAACCCTGACAAGGAATATGAAGGAACCCGTCATAATATCGGGTTCGAAGTTATAGAAAAACTGGCTGAGAAATTCGGCATCGAACTGCAAAAAGGAAAGTTTGGTGCAGCCTTCGGCCAGACGGTTCTTGAAGACAAAAAGTTAATATTGCTGAAGCCGCTGAAATATATGAATAACAGCGGGCAGGTTATTGCGACGGTTGCCGGTTTTTATAAATTAGAACCGCAGCAGATATTTGTAATAACCGATGACCTCGCTCTCGAACCGGGTCTGATAAGAATAAGAGCGTCCGGTTCGGCAGGCGGACATAACGGGCTTGCCGATATCGTCGAGAAAATAGGTACCGAAAATTTCAGCCGGCTAAGAGTCGGCATCGGCGACAAAGGCCAAATGCAGGGAAGGGATTATGTTCTTTCCAGACCGGGTCAGGCGGAAAGAGAGCTTCTGAATCAGGCCGTCATACAGGCGGCAGAAGCGACGGTCTTCTGGGTCAGCAACGGCGTTGACGCGGCGATGACAAAATTTAATAAAAAGAACGCAGTAAAAGATAAATAAAAGGTTCTAAACCTGAAATACAGTATTGTGATTAAAAGAATTGTTTAAGGAGTGTTAATTTGGAAACCGTAACCAAGAGATTGTACGAGGCGTTGTTTCTCGTAGATTCCGGTGAGGCTGCTGCCGATTGGCAGGGCATAAATGACCATGTAAAAAAGATACTTGACCGCAACGAGGCGGAGATAGTCAGTATGCGGAAGTGGGATGAACGGCCGCTCGCATACGAGATTAAGGGCAAAAAGAGAGGCACTTATATTCTTGTCTACTTTAATGCTCCATGCGTAAAGTTGACCGCAATTGAACGGGACTCGCAGCTTTCCGAAAGAATTATGCGTGTGCTTATTCTCCGCGGCGACCATGTAACGCCGGAAGATATAGCAAAGGATACTCCCGCAATGCTTGCGGAAAAAGGACAAGTTGTCAGCGCTCCTGTCGAAAAAGCGATTGCCAAGGAAGTGATTGCTGAAGAAGAAGACGATGATGAAATACCGGATATTGACGCAAAGCTGGATTAGGCAAGAGCTTTTTGCGAAAGGAAGTTGTTATGGCGAATTTCAATAAGGTTATTCTGCTGGGTAATTTGACGCGGGACCCGCAACTGTCTTATCTGCCCAGTCAGACTGCCGTTGTGGATTTCGGACTTGCGGTCAATCGCCGCTGGACCGGCCAGGACGGTCAGCAGCGTGACGAAACATGCTTTGTGGACTGCAGGGCGTTCGGCAAGCCGGCGGAAACAATAAATAAGTATTGTAAAAAGGGCAAACCTCTGCTGGTCGAAGGCAGACTGACATTTGACAGCTGGACCGGACAGGACGGCGTCAAAAAAAGCAAGCTTAGGGTTACAGTGGAGACTTTCCAGTTTATGCCGATAGGCGGCCCAAGGCAGAGCGGCGGCGATACAGATGAATCCCATGCCCCGGCATCTGACGCTTCACAAAATGAGCCTCAAGCGGGCGGTGACGATATACCGTTTTAATTTGAGATTTGAAATTTTAGATTTTATTTTTAGGAGTAATTTAAGTGAGAGGTCAAAACTTTAAGAAAAAACCTGATAAGACGAACAGGAAGAAGAAACGCAGGGACAATGTCAGGGAACAGAATCAATGCAGGTTCTGCAGGTCGAAGACGAAATACGTTGATTACAAGGATACGGAGATTTTAGGCAAGCTGCTTACTCATCGGGGTAAGATTTTCTCTCGTAAGCGCAGCGGAAACTGTGCGAGTTGTCAGCGGAAGGTCAAGCTGGCGATAAAACGCGCCCGTTTTATAGGATTGCTTCCGTTTACAAGTTAATCGGCGGTTTTTAAACAGAAAATAAACCCAGACAGATTGGTTATTGGAGACGTTAGTATGAAGGTTTTACTATGTGAAGATGTTGAAACCCTCGGCTGGTATGGCGATGTAGTGAATGTCCGCCAGGGATATGCAAGAAATTATCTTTTGCCTCAGAGATTGGCGACAATTCCGACAGAAGCAAAAATAAAGGCTATGGCCGATGAGAAAGCCAAAAGAGCCGAGAAGAGAAAAGTTGTCATTGAAAATCTGAAGAAGGCCGCCGAAGCCGTCAATGGAGCCGAAGCCGTTATCGCCGCAAAGGCAAACGAGCAGGGCCATTTGTTCGGTTCGGTTACGGCAAAGGAAATTGCCGATAATCTTCGTCAGCAGGGTTTCGAAGTGGCTGAAAAATATGTTCGGATTGACGAACACATAAAAGAGGTCGGCCAGCATACCATTAGACTGAAATTTGCAGCGGATATTACCGCTACGGTAAAGGTTGTTGTAGTTCCGGAAAACGAGAATTCAGAAACGACCGATGGTTCAGAGACTCAGACAAAACCAGAATAAAAAGGCTCAAACTGCTGCACAAACGGATTCGTCAGCTTTGCAGCTTACCGGCAGGACTATGCCGGAATCGCTCGAAGCAGAAGCCGCGGTGCTCGGCTCGATGATACTCGACCCTGAATGTATAGGCCAGGTTGTTCAGCAGGTTACGGCCAACTCGTTTTATCGTATCGAACATCAGATGATTTTCGAGGCGATAGTCTCGTTGTGGGAAAAGAAAAATGACAAGTTCGACCTTTTGCTGCTGCGGGACGAACTGAAAAACCGCAAACAGCTCGAGGAAATCGGCGGGGCGGAATATCTTGTCAAAGTAGCCGAGGCGGTGCCGTCCAGCGCCAATGTCGAACAGTACCTCAAGATAGTCAAAGACAAGCAGATGATGCGCGAGCTTATTTCCGCGGCAGGGGAGGTATTGTCCGAGGCTTTCGAGGATATGGGCGAGGCGGCGGAAAAGCTCGACAGGGCCGAACAGAAGATATTCAACGTTACACAGAAAAAAATAAGCGGCTCTGCGGCATCAATCAAGGACCTTTTGACCGAGGCCTTCGAGGCTATCGACAGACGGGAAGGACATCATGTAACCGGCCTTCCGACAGGATTTGCCGAGATGGACGACCTGACATGCGGACTTCAGAACGGCGAAATGATTGTGATTGCGGGCAGGCCGAGTATGGGCAAAACAAGTTTCGCTATGAACATCGCCGAACATATCGGCGCAGATAACAATATACCTGTCGCGTTTTTCTCTCTTGAAATGAGCCGTCAGCAGCTCGCGGAGCGTATGCTTTGCGGCAGGGCGATGATGGATTCCCAGATTGTCCGAAAGGGTATGATTAGCGACAGTCAGTATCAGGAGCTTGTGCACGCAGCAAGCGAGCTAAGCGAAAAACCTATTTATGTTGATGATACGCCCGGCATAACGCCTCTGGAATTAAGAGGCAAGGCCAGAAGACTTCGCAGCCGGTTTGGAATCAAATGTGTTTTCATCGATTACCTGCAGCTTATGAGTATGGGCGGCAGAGTAGAGTCCAGGCAGCAGGAAGTAAGCGAGATAAGCAGATATTTGAAAGCTCTCGCAAGAGAGCTCGAAGTACCTGTCATTGTTTTAAGTCAGCTTAACCGTTCGCCGGAAGGAAGAGAAGGACACAGGCCGAGAATGAGCGACCTGCGTGAAAGCGGCAGTATCGAACAGGACGCTGACGTCGTTATGCTGCTCCACCGGGAAGATTATTATCATAGAGGCGAAACGGACTATGAAGATACTAACAGCGCGGAAGTAATCGTCGCAAAACAGCGTAATGGTCCGACGGATACGATAGAGTTGAGCTTTAACGGTATGTATACTCGCTTCGCCAATAAGACCAGAATCAAAGAACCTTTTTAATGGCGACGCTCGGTTAACGTGATGGATTTTTATAGGAAAGGGATTTTATGTTGAATTCCAAATGCCCTGGCAGGACTTACAGGCGGACTGGGTCGTTCTTTTTTATATTTATTCTATTATTTGTTCTTAATAATGCCGTACAGGCAGAATCAAACAATATCGCTCAGGCCGGCGATAGCAATCTTGCGCAGACAGAGCCGAGCAATGTTGAGCCGGCAGAGCCCGGCGATGCCGCGGCGCTCGAAAATAAGGTTATAGACAGTGTCCTGATACAGGGCAATATATACATCGGCAGCGAAAAAATATTATCGGCGATAAGAAGCAGGCAGGGTCAGCAGTTTACCGCTGCCGAGGCTCAGGAAGATATAAAAAGAATCGCCGCTATCAATGGCGTCGAATTTGCCTATTACAGTCTTGAACCCGTCGGTCAGAATGTAAAAATAATCTTTGTTGTAAAAGAGAAAAGAGTTATTCGCCAGATAACCTTCAGTGGAGACAGGAAAATCGGCAGCGATAAACTCATCGAAAAACTCGGATTCTCGAGGGGAGATTATATTGATAATCTTACAGCGAAAGCCGGGGCTGAAAAACTTACCGAATATTACAAAAAAACGGGCTATCCGTTTGTCAAAGTTGATTTTGACGATTCCGGCATAGAGCAGGGCAGACTAAATTATATAATCGAACAGGGCACAAAAGTTAAAATTAAGAAAGTGAAATTCGAGGGAAACGCCTCGATGAAAAAGAAAGAACTTCTAAAGGCAATCCGAAGCAAGCCGAGACAGCTTGGCTTCATCCAGAACTACTTCAAGCAGGATGTTGTCGATGACGACCTGATAAAATTGCAGCAGGCTTACGACAAAAGAGGTTACCTCGATACGAAAGTAACCGCCAGAACAGATTTCCGCAAAGACAAAAAAGGCGTCGATATTGTTTATGCCATTGATGAGGGCAGGCAGTATGACGTTGCCAAAATAGAATTTACCGGCAATAAATTTTTGAGCGACGCTAATCTGGCAGGTAACTTCCGGCTGAAAGAAGGAAAATTTTACAGCAATGAAAAGTCTGACCTCGACAGAGACGAAATTCTCAGGTTATATCGTGAGCAGGGATTTATAGATGTTCAGGTGCAATCGGGCAGACAGTTTACCGCAGACAACAAAATAATAGCAAAATTTGACGTAAAAGAAGGCGAAAGATTCCGCATAGGCCAGATAAATATTTCCGGCAACAAAACTGTGCAGGACAAGGTAATCAGGCGTGTCCTTGACGAAGATGATTTCAAGCCGGGCGAGTGGTATAATGCTCATATCGCTCAGGGTACAGGCGAAGGCCAGCTCGAAAAGGATATCAAAGCCGGGGTCTATACCGAAACTGCCACTATTACGCCGGTCGGAGAAAAACCGGGTCAGAAAGACGCTGAAGTCAGAATTACCGAGGGCAAGACCGGTTCGATACTTTTCGGTGCAGGCATCAGCAGTACGGACGGCCTGATTGGACAGATGGTTTATGAACAGAGGAACTTCGATGTAAAAAAATGGCCTAAAAACTGGCGAAAGTTCTTTTCTGAAAACGCCTTTAAGGGCGCAGGTCAGCGGTTAAGAATAGCGGCTGAGCCGGGTACTGAAGTGAGCCGATATTCAATCAGTTTTACAGAGCCGTATCTGAAAGATAAGCCGATATCAATGACTGTTGCAGGTTCGAACTGGGAAAGAGGAAGAGAAAGCTATAACGAGATGAGGCAAAAAGGCTATCTGGGCTTTACGAGGCGAATGAAAAAAGGCTGGTACAGAACTCTTGCGTTCCGGCTGGAGAATGTGGGTATAGAAGACATTGATGGCGATGCTCCAAAAGAGGTAAGGGATGTAAAGGGTGATAACTTTCTTGCCGGCATAAGGATTGGCTTTGGAAGAAACAGCACTGACAGCCAATTCAATCCGACAACCGGAAGGAATTATGAATTAAGTTACGAACAGGTCGGCGGAGACCATACATTCGGAATTCTTGACGGAACATATCGCTGGTACAAAACGCTGCGTGAGGACCTTGCCAGACGAAAAACCGTCCTCGAGACAAAGTTTTACGCTGCGACGATTGTTGGCGATGCCCCGCTGTTTGAAAAATTTTATGCCGGCGGCAGCGGCAGCGTAAGAGGTTTCGAATATCGCGGGATAAGTCCGCGTTCTGGCGCGGATAAAGACCCTGTAGGCAGCAGGTGGATAGCAACGGCCAGCGGCGAAGTTACAGTACCGCTGACGACCGAGGCGCTGTCTGCTCTTTTCTTTGTCGATACAGGTATGGTTGATACGGGCGGAATAAGAGTTGCTGCCGGTATAGGCATTCAGATTCTGCTGCCGCAGTGGTTCGGTCCTGTGCCGATGAGATTCGAACTTGCGACTCCGTTCATAAAAAGCGAAGATGATGATACTCAAATGTTTAGTTTCTCTGTGGGAACGTTATTTTAATCTGATATTTTTTTATGGATATAACTTAAGAAAGGATTGTTATGAATAAAAAAAATCTTGTAGTTGGAGCTATACTGGCAGGTTTTGGATTGCTTATTCTTTGCCTTGAATGTTCCGATGCGGCAAAGGATAAAACGACAGCACCGGCAAAAATCGGCATTGTGAGCATAAGAGAAATCTTCGATAACTGCGCGATGAAAACCGAGACCGAAAAAACTCTTGCTGCCGAAGGTGACAAGCGATTTGCCGAAATCAAGAAGCTTGAGCAGGATATAGATAATGATAAGACCGCCCTGGGCAAATTCAAAGAGGGCAGTCAGGAATATATGGATTTGCTTAAGGGCCTGATGATGAAACAGTCGCAGCTTGACGCCGGGAAAGAATTTTATCAGCAGGAATTTACCTTAAAGGAAATGCGCAGCAAAGAGGATATTTATCGGAAAATCCTTGACGTTATCGCAAAGGTCGCCAAGGAAAAAGGCTACGATATAATTTTGAACAGGGACGATAATTATCTTAATCAGCCGGAGACTTCGCCTCCTGCGCAGAATCCGACAGACCTTATTCTGACTACAAGAACGCATAAACTGCTTTATTTCAATAAAGACCTTGATATTACCGCTGAAGTGCTTATCGCTATGAACAGCGGCAGCAGTAAGTAATTAGTATTTTACCTTTTATCGGTGCAATTAAAGAAGATGACGGAATTAAAAAAAATTACTGTAAGCGAGATTGCTGCCGTTATCGGGGCAGAGCTTATCGGTTCTGGACAGGCAAATGTTGTCGGGGTACTACCTTTTGACGCTGCCGGGCCGGACAGTATTACCTTTGCCGCAGATGAAAAACTTTTGGAAACCATATCGCTCTGCAAAGCCGCCGCTGTGATTGTAAACAAAAAAACTGATTCGCCGATTCCGCTGCTTGTTGTGGACAATGTAGAGCGTGCCCTGATAGAGGCGCTTGAACAGTTTATGCCGACTCTTACGAAACCGGCGGCGGGAATACACAAAACCGCTGTAGTTGAAGCGGGAGCGATAGTAGATGCCACTGCCTCGATTGGCGCTCTTGCTTATATCAGAACAGGCGCCAAAATCGGGGAAAGAACTGTTATCGGCGCAGGCTGCAAAATAGGCGAAGGTTCGGTCATCGGCAAGGATTGCAGGCTTGAAGATAATGTGGTTGTGTATTACAAGTGCGTTATCGGAAACAACTGTATCATCGGCGCCAATGCCGCAATCGGCGCAACCGGATTCGGCTATTATTTTATCGACGGTCAGCACAGGCTGATTCCGCATACGGGGTCTGTTTTGATTGAAGACTGCGTGGAAATCGGCGCAAATGGCTGTATTGACAGAGCGAAATTCGGCAACACTATAATCGGAGCGGGAACTAAAATAGATAACCTTGTTCAGATTGCTCATAATGTAATAATCGGCAAGTGCTGTCTGATTGTTTCGCAGGCAGGCATTTCCGGCAGTACCAAACTCGGCAACGGCGTTGTCGTCGCGGGGCAGGCAGGCATAAGAGACCATATGACAATTGGCGACAGGGCCCAGATAGGCGCACAGGCAGGTGTAATGACTAATATTGGCTCGAATGAAAAAGTTGTCGGTTCGCCGGCCATAGATGTCAAAGATTTTTTTAGACAGGTGCTTCTGAAGCATAAACTGCCTGAAATGAGCAAACAATTGAAACAGTTGATAAAGAAGGTAGAAGAACTTGAAGCCGCAAAAAACAATAGCTGATCAGGCCAGGCTTTCCGGTAAAGGAATGTTTGGCGGCCAGGAAGTCAGGGTGCTTTTCCGCTCCGCTGATGTCGATACCGGCATTGTTTTTATCAGGAAAGATACGCCTGAACCTGTGCGGATAGAAGCTAATGTAAAAAATATCGGTGAACGCAGCAGAAGAACGGCGATAAAAAAAGGAGATGCGAGCATCGAGACCATAGAGCACTGCATGGCCGCCATAAACGCTCTTGAGATTAACAATATTATAATTGAAGTTGAAGGGCCTGAATTGCCGGGCTTTGACGGCGGCCCCGGCGAATACTTTAAAACCCTGAAGAAGTGCGGTTTTGTTGAACAATCAAAACCGCGAAAAGAGCTTGTGATTACCGAGCCGATTACTCTCTCCGATGGCGACGCTTCTATTTATGCACTTCCCGCCTCTGCCGATGAATTGCAGATTACTTATGATTTGGATTATACGAAACATACAGGCATAGGCCGGCAAATGCTTAGCTGTACGCTGACGACTGAATATTTCGAGACGAACCTGGCGCCTGCGAGGACGTTTTTACTCGAAGCCGAGGCGAAACAATTTCAGTCTCACGGCATTGGTACCCACTTAAGTCCGCGGGAAATTCTTGTTATAAATTCAGACGGCCCGATTAAAAACAGTTTTCGTTTCCCCGATGAGTGTGTCAGGCACAAGATTGTCGATTTGATTGGCGATATCGCTCTTACGGGAAGACATGTATGCGGAAGAATCGTAGCTTATAAAAGCGGCCACAGCCTTAATCAGAAGCTCGCGGCCAAACTGCTCCAAATAGCGGAACATCAGGACAGGATAACAAAAGCCGGAACCGATGCGCTGCTTGATATTCGCAGGATACAAAAAATTCTGCCGCACCGTTACCCGTTTCTGCTCGTGGACAAGATTATAGAAATTGACGGCGACAGGCTTATTAAGGGCGTCAAAAACGTAACTTATAATGAATTATTTTTCCAGGGGCATTTCCCCGGCACGCCGATAATGCCCGGCGTTCTTATTCTCGAAGCGCTTGCGCAGGTCTCTGGTCTGCTTTTCGCACAGAAGCTCGAACATACCGGAAAACTCGCGCTTTTGCTCGGTATGGATAATGTCAAGCTGCGAAAGCCTGTTGTGCCGGGCGACCAGTTGATTCTTATTTCCGAAGCGGTAAGAACCCGCAGCAAAACCGCCGTATGCAAATGTCTTGCTATGGTCGGAGACGTAAAGGCTGCCGAAGCCGAGATAAAGTTTATGCTCGTAGATGACGAGACTGTATAATAATTTTTTTCAGGAAAACAACGAAATGACTAAAATACATCCAACAGCGGTAATTGAACCAAGTGCTCAGCTCGGCAAAGATGTTGTGGTTGGGCCGAATTGTTTTATCGATTCCGGAGCGCAAATAGGCGACGGCTGCATTTTTGACGCCAATGTAGTAATGGGCAAGAATGTAAAAGTCGGTAAGAAAAATATATTTTACGCAGGCAGTGTAATCGGAAGGAATCCGCAAATGCTCGGCGCCACTCCCGATACTCCTTTTGGCGCTCTTGAAATCGGCGATGAAAATCTGATCCGTGAATATGTTACGATACACCCGAGCATCTTCATGGATGCCGCTACAAAAGTCGGGAATAATAATATGTTTATGGTCGGAGTACACATCGGCCACGACTGCATAGTCGAAAACAATACCGTCCTCAGCAATAATACACAGATAAGCGGACACTGCAAAATCGAAAACGGCGTCTGGCTCAGCGGCACAGTTCAAATTCATCAGTTCGTAACAGTAGGCAAATGGGCTTATGCGACGGCGCTGTCCGGACTCAATCACGATGTTCCTCCTTTTATTACCGTAAGCGGCCATTACCCGCCGGAAGTCAGATTGGTAAACGAAAGAGGAATGATCCGAGCAGGCCTCAACGAAGAGCAGAAAAGAGCGATTTTAGATGCCTTTAAGTTTTTGTATAAAAGCAAAACGCCGCTCCTTGAAAACGTCAAAACTCTTGCCGCAAAAGGCGGCCTCGATGAAAATGTGCAGGCAATGGTCGATTCTATCCTGAGAAGCAATGAGCACCGTTTCTGCAGACACCTTGAGTCGCTTAGAAGAAAAGGACATTAGCTTCAGATGGACAAAATCAGAACAGCCGTAGTCGGCGCAGGCAAAATGGGGCAAATTCACGCCAAGGTTCTCAGTAAACTGCCGCAAAGCAGTCTTGTCGCGATAGTCGATGTTCAGCAGGACAAGGCAAGGAAACTGGCCAAAGAATTTAAATGCGAATTTTTTACCGACCCCAAAGAAATCATCGGCAAAGTCGATGCTGTAACAATTTCCGCTCCGACCCAGAGCCATCTTGCTCTGGCCGAACTTTTCATAAGCAATCATATACCGGTACTCATCGAAAAACCTCTTGCCGCAAGCGCAGAGCAGGGCGAAAAAATCGTTTCACTTTCTAAAGAATACGATACTGTCGTCGCTGTAGGCCATTCGGAAAGATGTAATCCGGTCGTGCAGGCGATGAAAAGGCTGAAAATCGAGCCGAAGTTTATCGAAGCGACAAGAATCAGCCCGTATTCTTTCCGCTCGACGGATATCGGCGTTGTTCTCGATGTGATGATTCACGATATCGATATAATTCTCGCCCTTGCCCAAAGCCCCGTAAAAAAAGTCGATGCCTTCGGCGTAAATGTGATTGGAGATGCAGAGGATATTTGCAACTCGAGGATATTTTTCGAAAACGGCTGTGTCGCCAACGTTACCGCGTCGAGATTGGCACTGAAAACCGTAAGAAAAATTCGTGTCTTCAGCAGGCAGGCGTATTTAAGTCTCGATTTTTTCAAAAAAGAAGGCATCGTGATTAAAACGGACCCGAACGTTGACGCTGTAAAATGGGTCAAGGAAAAACAGGCTCTCGGCAATTTCGATTTCACAGGCGTAAACTGGCCCGACCTGCTGCATATAGAAAATCTCAGTATAGATGATAAGGAGCCGCTTCGTCTCGAGCAGGAATCGTTTTTAAATGCCGTTGCCGATAAAAACAATCGTCCCGAAGTAACCGCTGAAGAAGGCTTGGCCGCCCTCAAATGTGCCGAGGCAATTCTAAAATCCGTCAAAGAGCACAAATGGGACTGATAATTTTATAGTTTGAAATTCCTCGCTGTTTCCATAAATACCTGCATATTTTTCAACGGCGTTCCCGGCGGCAAATCGCAGCCTGTACTCAAAATAAAATTGGGATATTTCGCTGTTTTTTCCAATAAATCTTTTGTTGTCTCGGCGACCAGTTCCGGCGAGCCGTCTTTCATTATTTTTGTCGGATTGACATTTCCAATTACCACAACTTTTTGAGGTACTTTTTCAAGCATTTTTACAATGTTAACTCCTGTCTCCGGGGAATCTACACTCAATGCCCCAACGCCGCTTTTTACCATCCCGTCTATCAGGTGCATTGTATTGCCGCATATATGATAAATCGTATCTACGCCGGCGTATCTATAGATTTGCAGGATGTGATTTACATATTGACCGCTGAATCGCTCGAATTGCTGCGGCCCCAAAATTACTCCCGTCGGTTCAAGAATGCATATCATATCCGCCCCTGCGTTTACAAGGGAACGCGCGTATTCGATAATTATCGATGTGCTGAATTTGCATAGTTCATCGAGTTTTTCAGGATCGAGTATCGAATCCATCGCGACCTGCTGAGCGCCCTCGAGCAAACCGGCCAGCGTAACCGGACCAATAACATAAGCGCCGACAAGAACATTATCAGGCAGACCGAGCTTCATCATTTCGATGGTTTTTATATACGACTGAATTCTCGCATCGTGCAGAATATTTATCCGCCGTAAATAATCGAGGTCGTCAACATTGTTAATCGGATGATGTTCGACTGTGCTCGATTCGTGAGTCGGGAAACGTACAGGCAGCCCGAGCGCGTTCGCCTCGACAGAAAGGTCCATCATCATAAAGGCCGCATCCGGTTTTAGCTGGCTGACCAATGCCTCGATGCAGTTGTAATGCATACCGTAATTTTGCTGGGCGACTTTAATCGACATATTCAAAAGGTCGCAGCCCGGAAAACCGACCAGCGGCGCGGCAAGTCTTTTTTTCTCTGTATAAGCTTCAGCGGCAATCGCAGCGAGAGTTTTTCTTTTTATAAGCGAACTTATCATATTCTAATTCCTTAGGTAAAATCCGTTTAGAAATGCTTTACGTTATGTCTTAATTATATGAAATACGGAATCGGATAGCTCAATCTATCGGTTTGATTTTTTGTACTATCCTGCTGTTTTCGCCTTTTTTTAACGAATAAACGAGTTTAAAAGCGTATTTTCAGCCTTGTTACGGTTTGATGTGCGACCCTGCTCGGCTCAGGCAAACGATACTTCCCGCAGCAATCAAGCACAATTCTTACAGCATCTTCGAGTCTGCATTTGAAACCCACGGAAACGAAAACCGGTTTTACATTATTGCGGGTTCTGACGACCGAGCCGATGATTTCATTTTTATCTTTGAGAGGACTTGTCGAACCTTTTGCCTCGGCGGGATTTTCAAACTCGCCGATTAGTCTGCTTTTTGCGCAGCCTATTGTCGGAATGTCGAGAAAGAGGCCCAGATGGCTCGCAAGCCCTAATCTTCGCGGATGAGCTATTCCCTGACCGTCAACGATTATGCAGTCCGGAACGATTTTAAGTTTTTCAGCCGCCGCAAGACAAACCGGCGCTTCGCGAAACGATAACAGCCCGGGAATATATGGAAATGTTACCGGCAGTATCGAGTATGCCGCTTCGATAATCTCGAAAGTTCCGGCCGATAAAACAATTATGCAGGCGGCGATATTTTTTTTATCTTTTGTAAAACCGCAATCTACGCCGGCGATGGTTTTTATTTTTTTGTTGAATTTGCATGGGACGATTTGCCCGGCAAGGCTTTTTTGAAGCTCAATCGCCTTTTTGACGCTTATGTCCCAATTGTGTAAGTTCTTTATCTTCATTAGTTTATGGTTTCGCCCGGATAAATGTATTTTACTTATTGAATGGTTTTGGTACAATAGCCAAATTGGTTTATTGCCTTTTTTCTCAAGGCGGATACCAACAGTAAGCAAAAGGGAAAATAATGCAGAAATCTATAAAAGTTGTCGGGGCTTGCCAGCACAATCTTAAGAATATAAGTGTCGAGGTTCCTCGCGATAAATTTGTCGTTATTACCGGCATCAGCGGCTCCGGAAAAAGTTCGCTTGCGTTCGATACGATATACGCCGAAGGTCAGCGAAAATATGTCGAGTCTTTAAGCGCCTACGCCCGTCAGTTTCTCGAACAGATGCAAAAACCTGATGTTGAGTACATCGAAGGTCTCCCCCCGACAATCGCGATTGAGCAGAGAAGCGCCGCCAGCAATCCCCGTTCGACCGTTGCCACGACAACCGAGATTTACGATTACTGCAGGGTTCTCTTCGCAAGGGCAGGCACGCCGCACTGCTGGATTTGCGGAAAAGAAATCGCCAGCCAGCATTCGACGCAAATTGTTGACAGCATAATGTCGCTGCCGCAGGAAACTAAGGTGCAGATTTGCGCTCCGCTTATCCGCGGCCAGAAAGGCGAGCACAAGGAAATCTTCATAGGGATTCAAAGCGAAGGTTTCGTGCGTGTCCGCGTTGACGGAATTATTTACGACGTAAAGAGTGTTCCAAGGCTGGACAAAAACAAAAAGCACGATATTGCCGCTGTTATCGACAGGCTTATTATAAAAGATACGGTACGAATTCGTCTTGCGGATTCTGTTGAAGCTGCGCTGAAGATTGGCGAAGGCCTGATATTTGTAATGGTTCAGGAGCCCAGCGACGGCAAACAAAACGGGGGCTCCGGAGGGTGGCGCGACCTTGTATTCAGCGAAAAATTCGCCTGCAACGAGCATCCTGAAGCATCTCTCGAGGAACTTTCGCCGAGACTTTTCAGTTTTAACAGTCCTTACGGCGCCTGCGGAAGCTGCGATGGCCTTGGAACGATACTCGAATTTGACGAAGACCTGATTGTGCCGGACAGAAATCTTTCCCTTGAAAACGGGGCAATCGACGCCTGGCGCAAGGGCGGCAAGAGAATGAATATTTTCTACAGCAGATTGATAATGAAATTCTGCAGAGATTTCGAAATAAGCAAACAGACGCCTTTTTTAAAGATACCTACTGACATAAAAAAAATTCTTATGCACGGTACTACGGAAGAAGACGAAAAAAAATTCGGGACATATTTTGAAGGAGTTATGCCGAATCTTGACAAGAGATGGAAAAATACTTCCAGCGAGTATGTCAAGGCCCGGCTCCACAGCTATCTTTCCGAGCAGCCGTGCAGAACCTGCAACGGCGCAAGACTCCGCAAAGAGGCCGTCGCTGTCACCATAGGCGATAAAAACATAAACGAAATTGCCCGGATGAGCGTTGAAGAATCGCAGAAATTTTTTAGCGAGCTTAAATACGAAGGCGAAAAAGCCCTTATCGCCGTCCAGCCGCTAAAGGAAATAAAAGCAAGATTGAAATTTCTTGTCGACGTTGGCCTGGGTTATATTACTCTTGACCGCAGAAGCGGAACATTAAGCGGCGGAGAGGCCCAGCGTATAAGACTTGCCACGCAGGTCGGCAGCGGACTTGTCGGCTGCTGTTATGTCCTCGACGAACCGACCATCGGCCTGCACAGACGCGATAACGACAGGCTGCTCGGCATATTAAGAAAACTGACTGACATAGGAAATACAGTTCTTGTTGTCGAACACGATGAAGATGTTATCAAAAGCGCCGATTATGTAATTGATATCGGTCCGGCTGCCGGCGACCACGGCGGAGAACTTATCGCGCAGGGGTCTGTAAAGGATATATGTGCGGCTCCGCGTTCCATGACAGGCGATTATCTTTCCGGCAGAAAAAAAATCGAACTGCCCGCAAGAAGACGAAAAGTCAGGATGAATCACTGCATTGAAATCAAAGGTGCCTGCGAAAATAATCTGAAAAATATCGACGTTAAATTTCCCCTCGGCGTTTTTACCTGTGTTACAGGCGTTTCAGGCTCGGGCAAAAGTACGCTCGTTACTGAAATTCTCCTGAAAGGACTTTGGAGAAAATTATATTACTCCGGCGCCAAACCCGGCAAACACAAAAACATCCTTGGCACAAGTCAGATTGACAAGGTTATAGAAATCGACCAGTCGCCGATTGGCAAAACCCCTCGAAGCAATCCCGTTACCTACACTGGCGTATTCGACCTTATAAGGCAGTTATTTGCCAAGACCCGTGAAGCTCGAATCAGAGGCTATAGCGCCGGCAGGTTCAGTTTTAATATCAAAGGCGGCAGATGCGAACACTGCCAGGGCCAGGGCACCAAAAAAATAGAGATGCACTTTTTGCCGGACGTTTATGTTATCTGTCAGCAGTGTAAGGGCAGTAAATACAATCCTGAAACGCTTCAGATTACATATAAAGGCAAATCGATTGCCGATGTTCTCGATATGCGGATTGAGGAGTCGCTGAAGTTTTTCGCGAATTTCCCGAAGGTTGTTCGGCTGCTCAAAACCTTAAGCGACGTCGGCCTCGGTTATATGCAGCTTGGTCAATCCTCGACGACTCTTTCCGGCGGCGAAGCGCAGCGAGTCAAACTTGCCGCCGAGCTCGGCAAAACTTCGACAGGTCATACGTTATATCTTCTCGATGAGCCGACAACCGGTCTGCACTTTGCCGATATTCATAATTTGCTGAACGTGCTGCAGAGATTATGCGACCTCGGCAATACCGTAATTGTAATTGAGCACAATCTCGATGTTATAAAACTGGCTGATTATATTATTGACCTTGGCCCCGAAGGCGGCCAGGCCGGCGGAAATGTTATCGCCACCGGCTCGCCAGAGGAAATTCTGAAATTCAAAATGAGCCATACTGCCGAATATCTCAGACAATATCTCAATAACCGGCAGAAAAAGGACCAATAGTGAAAACATTTACGACGCTTCAATGGACCGGCGATATCAATGGCTGTCTCGAACTGACGGACCAGCGAAAACTTCCCGCAGAATTTATCACGATACAATGCAAAACCACGGAACAATTATTTAACGCGATAAAAACCCTTGCCGTCAGGGGAGCCCCTGCAATCGGAGTTGCCGCCGGTTTTGGTATTTGCCTTGCGGCACAGCAGACAGAAAATTTAAAACTTTCAGACGCGGTAAAATATATTGAAGAGCAGGCTGATTTTCTTTCGAAATCGAGACCGACCGCGGTAAATCTATTTTGGGCCCTTGAAAGAATGAAAAAAACAGTCTGTGATTTCGCCGAAAAAAATCCAAACGCTGAAATTGATGATATGAGAAAATGCTTATTGAGCCAGGCGCAGAAGATTTACGATGAAGATGTAGAAATGTGCCGCAGGATAGGTCTCAATGGCGAAAAATTTATACCTGCCGGCGGAGCGATTCTGACGCATTGTAACGCCGGCGCTCTTGCCACGGCAGGCGATGGTACGGCAATTGCGCCGATATTTGAGGCGCAGAGAAAAGGAAAAAAATTTAAAGTCTATGCCGATGAGACAAGACCGCTTCTGCAGGGCGCAAGACTAACGGCATGGGAACTTAAACAGGCCGGCATCGATGTTACACTTATCTGCGACAATATGGCGGGGACGTTAATGAAGGATGGAAAAATAAATGCCGTAATTGTCGGCGCAGACCGGATAACGGCCAATGGCGATACCGCAAATAAAATCGGAACTTATTCTTTAAGTGTTCTCGCCAAAACGCACAATATACCGTTTTATGTCGCTGCGCCGTCAAGCACCTTCGATTTAAAATCGAAAAACGGCAGTCAAATCCCGATTGAGCAGAGAGAGCCTGACGAAGTGCTTAAGTTTATGGATGTTCAGATTGCACCTGCGGGCGTAAATGTGTATAATCCTGCTTTTGACGTAACGCCCGCGGAAAATATCACGGCGATAATTACTGAAAAAGGTGTTGTCCAGTGGCCGACAGAAGAAAAAATCCGAAAAATGCTAAGCCTTTAAAGCAACCTCTTTCTCCCCAGCTTCTATTGCAGACAGCGGCAAGGGAAAAACGCGTCGATATTTTTTTGTTCCTGCTGCTGCTCTGTTTCGGTCTTTATCAGGCCATTCTGTATTGGGGACATCAGGCTGTGCCGCATTTCGATTCATATTGTTTTCCTTTTGTAGGTCATAAAATACTGAGCTTTGAGCTTCCTGAAGATTTCAAAAGAACGCCTCTTGTCGGGATATTGCAGATATGGCTTGGAAAAATATCCGGCGGACAATGTCCGGACTTTACCGGCGGCTGGCTTTTGAATTCAATTTCTCATATTTTAACCGTTATCTTTTTGTGGCTGGCGGCGAAAAGAGTCATCGGCCGAAACGCCGTCTGGTTTGCGGTTATCGCCATTATTAATCCGTTCGGCCTGCAGTTATTGACCGAAGCCATCGCCGAAACTCCGATGCTGTTTTTTATCTGGATTACGCTTTATTTAATTTTTATCAGGTCGAAATGGACCTATCTTTTCGCCTCGCTTGCGACAATGGTGCGTTATGAATGTGCCGCACTCATAGCGGGCATGTTTGTTTTGGAAATGATTGAAGGTAAAAATAAAAAAGAGCGGCTGATGGCTTTTGGTTATGCCGCCGCCGCTTCGATACCGCTTGCTGTTTGGATGCTCGGAACTTTTCTTAGCAGCAATCTCGGCGCCACTCACTATCTTAATATATTTAAAAAGGATTATACCTCGCAGTTTGTCGAGGGCGTCCAGAACAGAACAGGCTTTTTAATGCATGCCAACATTCTATGGCAGGTCGGTTTCCTCCCGCTCTTTCAGCCTTCTCCTGCGGCAGGCGGAACTCTTGCTAAAGGGCTTTTAATTGCCAACCAGGTTATTACGGTTATCACTTTCCTGTTCGGTACTGTTTACGGTCTTTATAAAAAACAGTGGAACATACTCGTACTGCTTATCTTCCTTCTGCCGTATTTCTGGATTCATTCCAAATACCCTTATCCGATTCACAGGTATCACGCGACTATTTTCGCGATGGTTATGCTTATATGTATTTACGGTATTATCAGTTTCTGGAAACTGGTAAAAGACAAACTGCCGAAACCGGCCGTAATCGCGTCGCAGCTTCTCGTTTCGGTAATAGCGATTATCTGGATTATGATTTTATGGGGTTATCTGCCGCGAATAGCGCCGATGAGCAAGGTAAGCGTTTCTCTCCCGTACATCGCGATACTGGCGGCCTTTATGGTTTTTGCCGTCGAAAGTTTCGCTTACAAAACAAAGCTGATTACTAATTTGGTCGTTCTGATATTAATGATTCTTATGATTGTTTCCAACCAGTTTGTCGTGGCGCAGGTTGTCGGCAACGGCGAAAGAGATTTGGAATTTAAATATCTTGCCGAATGGTACCGCCAGAACGCAAAGCCCGGCGAAAAGCTCGTTACTACCGTTCCGGTTATTCTTGAGATTCTTGCCCCGCAGTACAAAGACGATTTTATTCATACCAATACGTTTGATGCCAATAATCCCAATGATTTCGTAATGGAATGCTACAAAAGAAATATTACTTATGTCGCCTGGGATTCGAGAGAAGGCCTTAACCCCACCGACCATTATTACAAATACTGGAAAATGTCAAACATCGCACCTCTTGCCGTCGGCCGTGATATCGGCCCTTATCAGTTCATCACGCAATTAAGAGTCAATCAGCGGAGATATATTAATCTCTACCGTCTAAGACCTCTGTCTGAAGTGATGCAAAAATAAATGTCATTTCGACCGGAGTGAAGCGCAGCGGAGAAATCTATTTAAATTTTATAATTTCTTATTTTTATAATTATTCCACCAATTCTGCCATGCCGCTTTATCAGTGCGATAAGTTCGCGTTAATGGCATCTTCACACCTGTAAGTTTTTCAAGAGCCTTATTTATAGCACCGGCTCCGCCCTCTGATTCTTTATCTATAACATCTATAAGAACAGGCACATCTTGTAAATTACCGCATACTGCCAGCGAATAGGCCAAATTGGGGCCATAGCCGCAGTCTGCATATTTTAGTTCCTTCAGCAGGGTTATCGTTTGTTCTCTTGCGCCAAGCGGCCCCAACATTTCTGCCCAGAAATATACATCATGCACCATTTTCATTGGGTCTTTTTTAATTTTTCTGATTTCTTCAACAAGTCTGTCCGCCAATTCATTACGGAGTTTTTGTTTGTCAGGCAAATCCATTGTTTTCCATATAAACCACGCACACGCAAGACGACAACCATCAGGCCCATCCGGAGTACTTCTGTCAAGGACGTGAGGTATTAACTGCTCTGGCGCTAAATCAGCAAAACGCGTATCTGTCGGCGGTTCAGTTGGATTAGGATACGGACAATTTCTTGCCTTTGTCTTTTCTTCTTTATTCTGCCCGGCAGAATCAAAAGAAGGCACTATTGCAGCTTTAAAGGTAGTTTTGTCAACCATCACATACGACACTTTGCCGAGGTAATTTCGCCACGTTGTATTTTCTACGATATAATATTTTTCTCCTTCATAAATAATACTCATACCCCCTTTGATAATCTCCGATGCAGCTTTGATTATTTTGTCGTACCTTTCATTCTGATTAGGGTCTTTGGAATCAGGGTGTAATCGGTTTAATTTTTCATAAGGGCTTACCGGGCTTCTCTGTTCCTGGCCGATGATAACAGGCAGGTTGTTCGAATCCTCCAGTTGAAAATTAAATACTCTTCCTTTAAGATAAGGAAACGGCGTCTTCTTAAGCATAATTTTGGATTCGGGGGCAGGATAAGTATCGTAACAAATAAAGTTAAGTTCTTTATTGTTCCACCGGCCAACGGTATTTTTTATGATTCCGCATTTTATAAGATACCAGGATTTCTCCCAGTCGCCCTCTGTGGCAGTTGCGTACTCCTGCATATCCGCGACATATACCAGAAACTCTATATCGGCTTGTCCGTCTTTAGGCGCCAGGTCAAATGGTATGGGTTTATTTTTCGGCAGATAAGCGTTCACCGCCTCCGGCGGCGCGGGAATATTGCTGTCAGTGGGAATATCTTTTGCAAAGACGAAAGCGGAAGTCAGAATTATTAAAATAAAAATCGCCGAAAGTTCTGAATGCTTATTTTTCATTTTCACTCCCTCTGAGACCGATGGCTATAAGTACTTATTTTATACGGTCTTGAAGATATTGAATTTGGCCAGTTGGAGTTTTTGAAGAACAAACTGCAGCATTGTGAAAAGCGTCAGCAGACCGTATCTTGTACTACGTGAAAAATTAATGCTCGACGCCTCTTTGAAATATCTGCACGGCACGGGGGCATCGGCGATTTTAAATCCGAAATACGCCGCCTGCGCCAGCATTTGCGAATCGAACACAAAATCGTCCGAATTTTTATGATATGGTATTTTTTCCAGTACCGCTCGTTTATAAACTCTGAATCCGCTGTGGAAGTCGCCCAGGTTCTGGCCCAGTATAAAGTTTTCGGTAATAGTCAGCATTCTGTTCGCTAAATATTTATATACCGGCATACCTGAACTTATCGTTTCAGCTCTTGTGCGGATTCTGCTGCCGAGCATAAAATCGCAAACGCCGGTCTGCAAAAAGCCGATGAAATACGGAATCAACCTGCCATCGTATTGGTAATCGGGATGAAGCATCACGACAATATCGGCTCCTTTTTTCAGTGCCGCGTCATAGCAGGTTTTTTGATTTGCGCCGTAGCCCCCGTTTTTTTCTCGTCGAATTACCGTCAGCCCAAGCCTCTCTGCAATCTCAACCGTATTGTCCTTGCTGCAGTCGTCCACCAGAATAATATCTTTGCGGAATTGTTCCGGAATATCGTTGACAGTATTCTCCACCGTAGAGCCCGCGTTATACGCAGGCATAACTATTATAGTTTTGGGCGGATTGTTAGCGTTTGTATCCAATGAAAAGCCGACTCCTCATTTTACCGCGACAACTTCCTTAACCTCCGGAACACGCTGCTTCAAAAGCCGCTCAACCCCCATCTTCAACGTCATGGCCGCGCCAGGACAACCCTTGCAGGCACCCTGAAGCCGAACCTTAACCGTATTGTCAGAGGTAAGTTCCACAAATTCTATATCGCCGCCGTCATTCTGCAACATCGGCCTAATGCCGTCAATTACTTCTATCACCTTGTCATTTATGGACTTATCGCCATGGCAACCGCAATTTTCACACATTTTACAACTCCTGATAAATAATAAATTTAGAGCGGAAATTATATCAACATCTTAAAATTTCTCCACTTATTTTACGTTAATACGAAAACAATGGGGCAAAAAACAATCGTAAGTCCTTATTTTTCAAAAACAAATAAAGGAGTTATGAAAAAAAGTTCGTCAAAAACGCGCAAGTTTTTTTTATTTTCGCGCAAGTTGACTAAAAAAGGGCCACAGATTTCACTGATTTTGTACAGATTTTATATGAAAAAGTCAAAAAAGTGAGGAGTTTTTACAGGTTTTGGGCAGTTTTTGGGGTTTTTGGAACATTTTTTTTAGCCACTAAGCCACTAAGACGAAAAAAATATTTAAAAATTTTGTTTGACTAAATAAAAAAACACGATAAACTGCACAATCGTATTAATTGTACATATTTAACTTAAGGAGCAAGATATGGCCAAAAAACCGACAATTGAAGAATTGGAAGCTATTTTAGATAAGGAAGAAGAAACGCCAATCGAAATACTTCCGAATGGCGAAATCCGTGCAAAAGGCCAGACAAATTCAAGTGAATTGGCCGGAAAAAAACCACTAACAATGCGTGAAAATCTTGGCGGCGAATATTCTTTTAATAGGTTTAGATATGGACATTATACGTATTCAAAATGAGTTCAAAGAAGCTCAGGAATATTTCTCATATATTGAGTTGCATCCAACATCTGATGGAAAGCTTTATGTAAAAAGCGCAATTCAATCTTCTTTTACTAATTATTATATTTTAAAAATTGTTTTTCCGGATAGTTACCCATATTCGATGCCAAGTGTTTATATTGAAAAACCAGTGATAAATTCTTCGCCTCATCGTTATATGGAAGGAAATATTTGTTATTTACATCCGACTATGTGGAATCCGGGAATTCATAATCTTTCATTTGTGCTTCAGCGTGCTGCTAAATGGTTAGCTAAATACGAGGTTTGGAAGAATAGCAATAAATGGCCGGGAGCACAAATTGTACATTAAAGGAAATTTTTATGCATTTAGATTTTAATACCTTATCTATGATGAAATTAAGAAGTTCTCCGGGGGAGGCTCTCGATAAAGTATCTAAAGAAGGCAAGGCCTTTATTATCGAAAGAAATGGTCACCAAGAAGCCTGCCTGGTTCCTGTTTGGTATTTTTTGCCTGATATTCCAAAAGATAGAATTAGTAATGAGTTAGAAATATTACACCAAAAAGGAGAAAAACCTTCATTAAGGTTTTCTGATAATCATGAATTGGAAATCTTGTTTAAAGAATGTTTAATGAATTATGAAATAACAATTAGAATTGTTCTTCCTCATGGATATCCAAACAACGTCCCGAAAATCTATGCTTCGCCTATTAGAAAAGATGCACCCCACTTATGGCATGATGGTGCTTTATGCATTTTTGGAATTATGGCTACTTGGAATCCTGGTAAACACAATATCGGTACTGTATTAGACCTAAGTCGAAAATGGCTTTCGAAATATAGCGAATGGGAAAAAAATGAAATTTGGCCAGTTGAAGGTTGAAATAAAAAATGAACGAAGAAAAAACATTTACACGAATAGAAAAATTATTTGATATTGGATTACTTAATAATAGCAGAATTCTTATTGTTGGGTGTGGTTCAGGTGGCGGTAATCTGGCTTTACAATTAGCTATGTCTGGTATCAAAAATTTTACACTAGTAGACAAGGATGTACTTGAGATAGAAAATGTCATTAGGCATGTTTGTGGAAGAAAATTTATAGGCAAAAGGAAAGTTGATGCACTTGAGGAAGTTTTATTAGACAGAAATCCTGAGATTAAAATAAGGAAGTTCGACGTAGATATAATGAACTTTGACCTTCTTGAATCTGAAATAAAAGCTCATACTTTAGTCGTTTTGGCTACCGACAATGAACCTTCTCGCTATTTAATTAACGATATTTGTGTGCATAATAATATTCCATTTGTAGTTGGACGAGTATTTACTCGTGGTATTGGTGGAGAAGTTTTTATTTATCGCCCCAAAATAGGCGGTTGTTTAGCATGTTTAGAAAGTTTTCTGGGAAGAACCAAATATCGTCAGGGGATAAGAGAAATAGATTTGGTATCGGAGAAAGAAAGGGAACAAATGTATGGCATGGAAATAGCTGAAATAAAAGATTCCCCTGGCCTTAATGTTGATATATCTTTTATTACGGCCTTTCATACAAGATTTGCACTTGACGCAATTGCTGAGACATTAAAAGTACGTCCTAAATATATGCAAGCTATTCCTGATAATTATATTATATGGGGGAATAGGCCAACGCCTCCTTTTACAAAACATTTTCAAATTCAACGCTTTAACCTGCCACCACAGGAAGGATGCCAAATATGTTCGCAAGAAAAAAAATAAATAAGATTCCAGTTCAAATTTGTATTTGCAAAGATGTATTAAATTCGATTTTCGACGAATGCGATAAAAATGATATTGATGAAACTGGTGGTCGTATAATTGGATATTATAATCAAAATAGAAATAAATTAAATATCAATGTTTGTGGTTTAATTGCTTCTGGTCCAAATGCAAAAAGTTCACCAACGAGTTTTTTTCAAGATGGGATTTACCAAGAAAGTATCTTTAGAAAATTAGAAGAAGAATATCCTAACATTGAACATCTTGGAAATTGGCATACGCATCATGTAAATGGTTTGCAAACCTTAAGCGGAGGAGATATAACTACTTATATACGAACGGTTAATCATGATAATCACAATACAGATTTTTTTTATGCCCTTTTAGTTATAGCCAAAAATAATAAAAGTTTTTTTAATAAAGAAAGATATTTAGTTAAACATTTTTTGCTCAAAAGAGGCGAAACTGATGTTCAAGAAATTCCGCCTGCCCAAGTTAAAATTATTAAAGAGCCGGCGTTATTCATAGACAAACAGGCTAATATTGAAGATGCTCCTATAAAACAAACTTCGACTCTGACTCAATCAATGATTAATCATACTCGGGCTGTTGACAAAGAATTTATTTCTGAAATGTATCCAGAATTAAAACCATTTTTATTAAAACAGACAAAAAGTTTGTGCTGGAGAGGCGAAATTAATCTTATAGATAATTCATCTGTTGAAATTTTAGTGTTGGAATCAATTGATGATGGAGTGTTATCGTATTCCATAACTTTATCTACCTCTTGCAAATCCTTTTTTTCATGCCAGCAATTGTATCTTAAACGAAAATTTGGTTCAGCATGGAAAGCTATATATTTGTTTGAAAGAGATTTGAATAAAGAGATATTTAAAAAGTTAAAAAAGATATTACCTTTTTAGTTGTCATGGAGAAAAAATGAATATAGTTACACTTAATGTTGGTCAGGGCGCGATGGCCATTGTTCGCCACAACCAAGATGCTATTATAGTAGATGCTCATATTCCTCCATCGGGAGATGAGACGGTAACTTATGTGAAAGGAATGTTGGCGTCTTTTTTAAAGAATTATTCTGTTCGAGGTTTAATATTAACTAGCTTTGATGCAGATCATGCCGACCCATATGGTGTAGGATTGGTTCTTAAAAAATATAGACCTGATTGGGTTATGTATCCTAAATATTATAAAGATACTGAGCAGACAAAAAAAGTATTTCAGATTATAGAACAACAGGAAAAAGAAAGAAAAAACTCTGAAACCCCTCTTCGAAGAATCTCTGTTCGTCTCGATAAAATCGATTCTCGTAAACTTACAGACTTATCTGACCAATTTTATTTTGAATTATTTTCACCACATCCTGAAGATATGAATAGTTCTAACAATTCAGGCATTGTACTTCGTATGCAAGACAAGGGCAACGGAGGATTTTCTTATTTAATTACTGGTGACACCGAAAATGATAGGTGGGAAACAATCAATCGGTTATTTGGGGAATCATTACGTTCAGACGTAATGGCCGCTCCGCATCATGGTTCAAAAACAGGAATAAATGCAGAAACTCTTCTTTTGGTTTCACCAAATACAGTATTAATTAGCGCTGGAGTTGATAACCAATATGGCCATCCTGATCCCCAAGCGGTTGCCGTGTACAATAAAACAGCTAAACATGTTTTTTCAACAAATATAGAAGGTGGTGTTTCACTCTATACTTATCGTGGAGAAAATGATTTTGAAACTAAACTATTCAGATGAAAACTTAGCTACGGAGAGTGTTATATGTCGGCATGGAAAAAGCTTTTAATATATTTTTTTATAATAGGACTGCCTTTTATTTGCATTGTATTTGCGATTGCAATTTATCGAGGAGATGAAATACGGCTTTGGGATAAAATCATCGTTACGCCTAATCTCAAAGACTACGTTCCTCGATCTGAATATGAAAAAATCAAGGAAGAACATTTAGCCAATCTCTCAAAAATGCAGTTGTTTAAATTGCAGACTAATACCTTTGAAACGGACACTAAGTATTCATTTTCTGTGTTATCATCTGCGATGTCCCGTATGGGCAAAATTAATACTAAGAGCCCCGCTGACAATGAGGCCATTAGAGACCTTTACAAACATATTCAGAAATGTCTGAGTGCTATAGGCATCTATAATGACCACTGCGATGGGGAACAGCCTTCGACTTATACGGCCGTTATTGAATTTCAGACAAAAAATAAATTGGAGGCCGATGGCATTGTTGGGGAAAAGACTTGGAAGGCTATAAAAGCAACCTTTGACAAAGAAAAAGTAGACTAATTTCCAATCTTAATTGGACGTTAGGCTGAAATAACTTATTTAAGAAAAGAACAAGGAGTGCTTTATGGCAAAATTTAACACGTATACAGCTTATGCTAGGTTCTTTCCTTGTATTATATCAGCTTTGCCGCTTTTTATTCTTTGGTTTTTTCTATCAGATAATATACAGATTAGAGAATTAGGAACTTATCTTTTAGGTTTAAAGTTCTATGGCGGTACAACATTATCTATAGTATTTCTTTATTTTTATGCCCAAGTACTACGCATAACCTCCAAAGTCATTCAAAAAAAGCTTTTTATCGATAAAAACGGATTTCCAACAACATATCTAATGACGTATGCTGATAATACAATTTCAAAAAGCCATAAAGACAAATATAGACAGCTTGTGAAAAAACAATTTGATATTGATTTATTGAATGAAAGTGAAGAAGCCGCTGATATTACAGAGGCAAGAAAACGCCTGAATGAAGCTACTCAGTTAGTTAGACTAAAAGTTAAAGAGGGTTATTTAGTTTCGAAACAAAATATCTGGTATGGATTCGTGAGAAATTTAATTGGTGGAATAATATACTCTGTAATTTTCTGCATTATAAATATTATAGTGGGGTCTATATGGTATAAAAATCCCATTCTTATTATCATATCAATCATTTTACTTGTTGTTTATATAGTTTTGTTCTTGCTTCGCAAGCAAATCCTCGTACAAACCGCCGAATCTTATGCGAATCAGTTAATCGCCGAATTTATGGCCGAGGAAAAATAGATTCCCGCTCCCCGATCAGGTCGAGGACAGGCTATGGCGGGAATAAAAGATTAGAAAAGTATGAAGGGTGAGAAAGAAAACCCCCCGGCACACCCTTCATAGGCGGGTAAAGGTCCGGGGGCTAAATAATTTTAATGAACCCGATTATATGAAAAAACGACCGGAAGAAATTTTATACGAACTGCAAAAAACGGTAACGGAGGAGTTTTTCAAGGAGAATCCATTAAAAAAATTTCCGGAAGATTTTTTGAGTAACAGGGTTAAGAAAGAGCTGAAAGCGCATTTTACGGTATCTCTGCCGGAGGTGAAGCTAAGCAAAAGGATTACGGGGGCATCGCATCGGGATAGACGCAAAAAGATAGACCTTAAAGATGTAATGAGGCATTATTATCGCGTTATGGCGATAGAAGAAAACTCGGCGGATAAATACTTCGTAGTGGGACTGCCGGGGGGGAAGCTGAAAATAAACGCACACAGGAAATTTGAAATCTGCTCTGAAAAAGGTCCCTCTTCGCACAAAGGCTTCGCCGGGACAGGTCCCTCTTCGCACAAAGGCTTCGCCGGGACAGGTACCTCTTCGCACAAAGGCTCCGCCGGGACAGGTGATGTGCTTCTGGAATTCGACAGTCTGGAGCAGGCGAAGTATCTGCTTTACGCAAGGAGAAAAGAACAATGCGTATATAAACTGCCAAAGAGCAAAGTTGTGGTGAAAAGGGCGGTGGAGAAATACGAAAAATACATCAAAGAAGTAAAAGAGGAACTGGCAAAGGCGTTTATGAGACGAGGAGTGAAAAGGGAACTGGCGGAAGAGTTTGCGAAGTTGGTGATTGAGGAGAAATTAACATTTAAAGGAACCTCTAATAATTCGGGGAATTGAGATTTCGGATAAAAAAACGTACCCTACCATATGCCCCCTAAGGGGATCTGCCCCCACAGTTTCCTCGAAGCGAGAAAACTAAGCATAGAAAATCTACACTTCGCTCCGACAGGGCTAACCACGCTAACCCTGAGTGTTTGCGGGCGGTTTCAGAAAGTTGTCAGGTCGTACTCAAGCTCGAATCTTAGTTTATGGTCGGCCTCTTCGTGGGCCAGCCTTGTGAAAAGATTTTTCAGGTCCGGCTGTTCGACGATTTCCGCCAACTCAGCGTAAAGCCTGCGCGAGGTCTCTTCCTTTTTCATTCCTATAACAAGCAGGTCGGCATAAGTCATTTCCGGGGTCGGAACAACGTCCTTTGCATAATCGACAATGTTGAGCTTTCCCACTTCGAGCGTACCTATCGCGGCCTTGCCGAGCCTGACGGCGTGCAGCTTTGTTTCGTGTTCGAGTTCCTCAGCGGCTAAATCTATAAGGGTTTTGACCAGCTTTTTATCTTTTACTATGCTCGAGAGTTTCATATAAAACGACTGGGCGTCAATCTCCCGGCCGATTGCGAAATCCAGAACCTCGTCGGCAGACTTGAATTTTATTACATCGTAATCCCATTTGGCGACCTGTTTAACTTCCTGCTTATCCATTTTAGCTCTCCTTTATCTGTGTCCTGTATTATACCGCCGGGGCGGATGAATAGCAATAATTCGTTAAGCCCCTTGCAAAGCCATAAAAGCAACGGTAAAATGTAGAATATAATGAAAAAGACACGGATTGTGATTAAATCCGAAGCACTAAACCCGAAATTCGAAACAAATTTAAAACTCGAATTTCCAAAGGTTCAAAACGCCAAATTAGCAGGTTTTGGTCATTTGAATTTTGGTAATTTGGATTTGTTTAGGGTTTCGATATTCGGATTTCGGATTTTTAACTCCGTCCGCCTTTGGCGGGTGATTTAAGCTATTTTGAGGGGCTTATTATGAAAAAATGGATTTTTGTTTTTATCGTTTTATTTTTTTCCATTGTCTGTGCCCAGACTGAAGAGCCAAATGTGCTCAGGGATATCCAAAACTCCATTACGTATTTGAAGCAGGAGGTGGAAAGTCTTCAGAGTACCGTGGAATCGCAGAAACGGGAAATAGCCTATTTGCGAAAATTATGCGCCGATGCGGGAATCTATGTAATACCGCAGATACAGGAGGATAAGAAATCCAAAACAACCGGCGGAATAAGCAAGCCGATTTTCGGCGTGTATTTGGGCGAAACGCTTGAGACGTTGAGCGGCCGGTTAAAAGTTTTGCCGAGCGATTATGTTTTCGCGGATAAAGATACTCCCGGCCAGGTCTGGTTACTCGAAAATAACGACCCGAACATAAAATCTATTCTGGTCTGCGTCTTCAATGAACGGGTTTATGAAATAGATATTGAGTTTACCGATGCCAGCGCAAAAAACAGGAAGATAGTAGAAATTCAATTAAAAGGCGATTACCAGCCGGTATATCAAAATACTTTTGAAACGATGATTGACGGAGTCAATATCGGAATCGAATTGAACTGGCAGGAGAACATCAAAAAGGACGACGGGAAATTAATGTTAACCTATATTCACATCCCGATATTGAGGGGAATTTACGCTGAACTGGAAAAACGCAAAAGCCGGTAAATCGGCCGGCCTCTTGACAAAATCGGGAAATCGTGTTAATATAATGGTTTAAGTAAATATTATGGCGCTGCGGCGGGACGTAAATCCTGATTTGGCAGGCTGTTAAAGCTCGTTGCTTAACGGTCGGCACTTCAGAAAAGTCCAAAAAAGCTTCAGTTAGCTGGAATTAGGAGTAAAAAAAATGTCAAAGTCTGCACATCAGAAAGATTCCGCACAAACACCCTCATCCGAATTACCCATCAAAACCGGTGCTGAAATTATTGTCGATACGCTTATTGAGCAGGGCGTTGATACGATGTTTGGTTATCTGGGCGGGGTGGTTTTGCCATTGTTTGACAAGCTGTATGATGCTCCGATTAACTTTATAATTCCGCGTCATGAACAGGGTGGCTGTCACATGGCCGATGGCTATGCCCGCGCAAGCGGCAAGGTTGGCTGCATCGTCGCGACATCTGGCCCCGGGGCGTGCAATCTGATAACTGGAATCGCAAACGCGATGATGGATTCTGTTCCGATGGTTTGCCTGACGGGACAGGTTCGAACCGACCTTATCGGCAACGACGCTTTCCAGGAAGCCGACACTACAGGCATAACAAGGCCAATCACAAAACACAATATGATTGTTAAAGATATCAAAGACCTGCAGCGGTCGATACGGGAGGCGTTCTTTATCGCCAAAACGGGACGGCCGGGGCCGGTGCTTATCGATATTCCAGTCGATATAGAGATCGCAAAATATCAATTACAGCCATTAGAAGAAGTTACGCTGCCGGGATATAAGCCACAGGAAAAAGGTCATCACCGCCAGATAAAAATGGCGGCGGAAGCGATAAATAAATCCGAAAGGCCGGTTCTGTACGTCGGAGGCGGCGTTATCGCGTCCAACGCGTCGGAAGAATTAAGGGAATTAGCGAAAAAGGCAAACCTGCCGGTTACGATGACACTGCTGGGGTTGGGCAGCTACGACCAGAGAGAGCCGCACTCGCTCGATATGCTCGGTATGCACGGAACGGCGTACGCGAATTTCGCGGTTCAGGAATGCGATTTGATGATAGCAGTCGGATCGCGGTTCGACGACAGAGTTACCGGAAAGATAAAAACATTCGCACCTAACGCGAAGTTTATTCATATCGATATAGACCCGGCGAGTATAAGCAAAAACGTTAATGTTCATATACCGGTTGTCGGCGACGCAAAGTATATCCTTAGCGAATTGACCAAGGAAGTTCAGCATAAGGACAGAAAGCCGTGGTTCGATAAAATCGCGGACTGGAAGAGCCGTTATTCGATGAAATATGATACCAAGAGCCCAAATATAAAGCCTCAATATGTTATCGAACAGATTTGGGAAGCGACGAAAAATAACGCGATAATCGTTACCGGAGTCGGTCAGCATCAGATGTGGGCGGCACAGTTTTATAAACATACACAGCCGCGACATTTTATAACGTCCGGCGGACTGGGGACAATGGGATTCGGACTGCCGGCGGCAATCGGCGCACAGGTCGCAAAGCCGGATTCGCTGGTTATCGATATCGACGGAGACAGCAGCTTCAATATGACGATGAACGAACTCTGCACAGCGGTTCAATACGAACTGCCGATAAAGGTGTGCATTATCAATAACGGATATATGGGCATGGTCCGTCAATGGCAGGAACTGTTCTACGGCAAGAGATATTCGAAAAGCTCACTAAAGAATCCGCAGTTCGCGGCGGTGGCGGAGGCGTTCGGAGCAGTCGGTATAACAGTCGATAAGAAAAGCGAAGTGAAAACCGCTATCGCAAAAATGCTGGCCGAGAAACGGCCGTGCGTTGTGGATTTCAGAGTCGAACGCGAAGAAAACGTCTGGCCAATGGTTCCGACAGGCAAAAGCCTGCACGAAATGGACGGGCTGGATATATTCGAGAGTATGGCGTAACGGAATTTAAAAATTAAAATTTAAAAATTAAAATTTTGGAATGCCTTCGGCATAGAATTTTAATAGAAATAAAATTGAGGGAAATATGAAACATATAATAAGCGCATTAGTACAGAACCGGCCGGGAGTTTTGGCGCACGTTGCCGGGATGTTCGCGGCAAGAGCATTTAATATCGATTCACTGGCGGTCGGCAGGACAGACGACCCCGCCCTTAGTAGAATGACGATAGTCGTTGTCGGAGACGATAAAGTAGTCGAGCAGGTTCGCAAACAGCTCGCCAAGATTATAGACGTGGTCAAGATTCAGGATTTTTCGGGCAGGGAAGTAGTGGCGCGCGATTTAATGCTGATGTGCGTCCATACGCCGCCGGAAAAACGGCATGAAATACTGGCTTTGGTCGAAATGTTCAAGGCGAAAGTAGTGGACATCGGGCAAAAATTTGTTATGGTTGAGTTTACCGGGCCGGAAGAGAAAATCGAGTCGTTTGTCGAGGCTTGTCAGCCTTACGGCATAAAAAATATGGTTCGAACCGGCACAATCGCAATGGCCAAGTTCAGCCAGACAACAAGTGAAGATTAGTAAGTACTTTGTTTTTAAGATTTTAGGAGAAAAGTAAAATGGCGAAAATATATTATGAAAAAGATGCACCTATAAGTCCGCTTAAAGGTAAAAAAGTGGCGGTAATAGGCTTCGGCAGCCAGGGACATGCCCATAGTCTTAATCTTCGCGACAGCGGAATTAAGGTAGCAGTTGCGGAACTGAAAGGCACTGACAATTATAAGCTTGCTCAGAAATGGGGATTCAAGCCGAGCGATATCAAGACGGCGATGGACGGGGCAACACTGATAATTATAACACTGCCGGACGAGATGCAGGCCAAGATATATCAAAATCTGATTAAGCCAAACCTCAAGGCCGGCCAGACAATCGGATTCTGTCATGGATTCAATATCCATTTCAAATACATTGTGCCGCCTAAAGATGTTAATATCGTTATGATAGCGCCGAAGGGGCCGGGACATCTTGTCCGCGCCGAATACGAAAAGGGCGGCGGCGTACCGTGTATCGTAGCCGTTCAGCAGGACGCTACTGGTAACGCAAAGAAGATAGCGCTTGCATGGGGCAACGGAATCGGCGGAGCGAGAGCCGGCATTATCCAGACTACCTACAAAGAAGAAACCGAGACAGATTTGTTCGGTGAACAGTGCGTGCTTTGCGGCGGATTGACTTCGTTAATAAAAGCCGGCTTCGAGACGCTTGTCGAAGCGGGCTATCAGCCTGAAATAGCATACTTCGAATGTATGCACGAAGTGAAACTCATCGTCGACCTGATGTACCAGGGCGGAATGAGCTATATGAGATACAGCATTTCGAATACGGCAGAATACGGCGACCTGACAAGAGGGCCGCGAATCGTTACGAAGAAGACCAAAGCCGAGATGAAAAAGATACTCAAAGAAATCACGAGCGGTAAATTCGCAAAAGAATGGGTCGGCGAATATAAACGCGGTATGAAGAAATTCAACTCGCTCTATAAGAAAGACTACAACTGCAAACTTGAAAAGGTAGGCAGAAACCTGCGTAAAATGATGAAATGGATACACGCTAAGGAAGTATAAACCAGCACTCAGAAGGCAGGACTCAGAAAACAGAAGGCAGATTGAAAGGAATTCGCAGTGAAACATAGATGTTTTTTGGCAGCAGTTCTAATGTCCATTGCGGGGATGTTTTTTGCAGGGTGCGGGATAGAAGAGCCACTCGAAAGAGTATGGTTCGAAGACCGGCCATATACGAATAAGCTGCCGGAGGCATATCGTGTTATCGAGGTGAAAAAGACGACCAGTGCCGAAGTGCTGGAAAATATAAAACTGTATAAGCCCGAACTTGTCAGCCAAGGCAAAAGCGTTGCCTCGTGCTGGTCTGAAAAGAAACAGACCCACCAGTTCTGGCTGACTATGGCGGCGTTCGACGAAGATGCGGCGACTGTATCGCGGAAATATTTTCTGACAGTGGATGAAAAGGCGTGGCACCTTCATAACGAAGGCCAGAATATGCGGTTCGACAGTCAAATGGTATTCGATGAAAAAACTTTGTCGGAACCATATACGAACATAAATGAAAAAAGAATCGCAGTGCTTAAAAAAGTGCTTGAATATACCCGCGACGATTTCCTGGAAGTTCGGCAGGACAGCAGAGTGCTGAACGAAGGCGCAATGATGGCCAACCAGATGTTCGAGAGACTGCTTTATGTGCTGAAAGAGTCTCCGGCGCTGGCGGAAAGACTGGCGGACGCAAACGGCCTTGACTATGAAAGTCTTACTTTTAATAAAAGCCGGGCGGGTTTGTATATCGATGACGTTAACGGTATAGTGACGACCAAAATCAGAATCGGCGATGTCAAGAAACTCTGGAAAATAAAATATTGGAGACACGAAGACGGCAGACCCATCCTGTAAATTGATAAATTGAAAAAGGCCGGCAAAAAAATGCCGGCTTTTTTTTTATGCGCAAATTGTGCGGGGATATACTACTACTTTTTTCCGCCTGTCAGTTTTACAATCATCGGTTCCATAGCCTTTGCCCAGATTTCATAACCTTTCTGGTTAAGATGAAGCAAATCAGGCATTATATCTCTGGTCAATTTTCCTTTTTTGGTTAAAAACTTTTTGTTTATATTGAGATAATAAATTGTTTTATTATCCGCGACCTTTGAGATAATTTTATTTGCCGTATCGTTCTTTTCCCATTGAGGATTGTACGAAGCTTCAAGTAACGCTTTATCTTTGCGCTGCCTGGCATCGCCGCGAGGGAAAATACCAAGAACCAAAATTTTCGTATTCGGCAGACAAGTTCTAAGCTGGCAAATGATGGATTTAACGCCTTCGGCGATTTGTTCGGCAGTATAATCGTTTCTGTTGGAATTATTTGTGCCAATCATCAACACTGCCAATTTCGGATTAATGTTATTAACTTCGCCATGTTCGAGGCGCCAAAGGACGTGCTGCGTACCGTCGCCGCCAAAGCCCATATTAACGGTATTACGCGAGGCGTAATATTTTTGCCAGACATCTTTGCCCGCATCTTCCCAGCGATGAGTAATTGAATCGCCGACCATAATAATGTTCACATTGCCCTGCCTGTTTCTTTCAAGAACGGCATTATGGCGGGGAAGCCACCAATCAAGGTTTAATGTGACAGGCTTAAGAGCCGCATTGCAGGGGTCGTTTATATCGCACGGATTAACGGCGGCATAAGCACAATTCAAAGCCGCCAAACAAAATAACAACATCAGAAACTTTTTCATGATGGACCTTTCAATAGCAGTATGCAGTCAACAGCATCAGATTATTTCTTTTCATTAGTCAGCTTATCAATCATCGGTTCCATAGCCTTTGCCCAGATTTCATAACCTTTCTGGCCGGGGTGCAGCAGGTCAGGGAAGACGTCTCTTGTAAGCATAGCTTTTTTGTTCAAAAACTTTTTGTTGATGTCGAGATAATAAATCATTTTCCTGTCGGCGATTTTCGAGATAATTTTATTTGCCTTGTCATTTTTTGCCCACTGGTCGTTATATGACGCATCCTGTTCCTTGATTTTTCGCTGGTCGGCATCGCCTCTTGGGAAAATCGCGAGTATCAAAATTTTCGTGTTCGGCAGGCGGGTTCTTAATTGGCAGACGATTGCTTTAACACCATCGGCGATTTCCTGTGCGGTGTTATCTTCGCCATTGGAGTTGTTTGTTCCAATCATTATAATAGCCAGTTTCGGATTGATGTCATTTACTTCGCCATGCTCGAGCCGCCAAAGGACGTGCTGCGTGCGGTCGCCGCTAAAACCCATATTTACGATATTTCGATTAGCGTAATATTTTTCCCAAACAGCTTTGCCGGCATCTCTTTCCCAGTAGTGAGTAATGGAATCGCCGACCATTATAATGTCCACATTGCCCTTGTTTCTTTCGAGAATGACGTTGTGGCGAGGGAGCCACCAGTCCTTGTCGGCCCTGTCGGCAGGAGTGACGGCACTGCTGGAGCCGAGTTTTACGTCGCAGGGATTTTGTGCGGCGATTGCACAGTTACAAATAATCGAGAAGCAAAATAGAGAAATAAAAATCTTTTTCATGCAAGTCCTTTCAAAAATGGTTTTTAATGGACAATCAGCCAATTTGCAAGATTGAAGTAAAAAATAATGGTTACAATATCTGAAACAGCCAGCACAATCGGACCTGAAGCGACTTTAGGGTCAAAACGAAATTTTCGAATCAAAGCAGGTATAATTATGCCTAAAAGACAGGCACTTGTCATTGAAAGAAAGATACTTAAAATTATAACGATTGTTGGTATCAATTGATTTTTCCAGATAAGAGCTATCAGGCCGACTGTTATTCCGCCTCCTATACCCAGGACAGTGGCGATAAATATTTCCAGTCGAAGAGTCCCCAAAAGATGTTTCCAGTGAACTTTTTTTACAGACAAAGCCTGTAGTGTAATTGTCATTGACTGCATACCGACACTTTCTGCAAGAGCGAGAATAATAGTAATAAATAGGGTTAGAATAGTAATCCGGCTTATAAGCAATTCATATCTGCCAGCTATGCAAGCACAGATTAAACCGCTTGCGATATTGAATAACAGCCAGGGGAAACGGTCTTTGAAGCTTCCCATTAGAGACAGTCTTCTCCCGTGGGCCAGATGAATACCTATAAGCTGAAAGATATTATCCTGCTCACTTTTACGTGCGAAAGCATTGACTTCATCTGTAAAAAGGGAGATGTCTATTACTCCTTTGATTTTCTTTTGCTTATTGACGATAGGCAGTGCAAGGAAACGATGCTCAAGAAACATATTACAGGCGTCAAGTACGGAAGCATTGTCACGGATAGAAATGACACGGTCTATCATAATGGATGAAAGCTTTTTGTGGATATCGCTGTTTAATAATCTCCTCAGGGGCAAAACACCGACGAGCGAATCATTTTCGTCAACTATATAAATGTAAACAATTTCATCTGTGATATTCTGATTTCTGAGGAAAACAATCGCATCGGCAACGGTTTTGTCCTGTAAGAGTGTGGCAATATTTTTACCTGCATATTTTATGGCCGGGTCATTTAGACGGTCGGATTTAATTTTAGTGTTCACCAGCAATAACTCCTTCGAGTCTCGTAAGCTGAAAAGCGATGGCTCCAATTCGTACGGCAATAAACGATACGAGAAGGACTACAATAAAGAGTATAAGGTTCATAATTGTAACTCCAAACTCCCAATAAACGCAACCCGCAGGCGACGAATGAACGCCCTTATGATGAATCATAGGGTTAGGCATATACAAAAAAATCAGGCAGCATTGTCCAAAGCAGGCGATGGATTTTATTTCTTCTATCCTATACCTTTAAGCTTCGACGGGGCAAAGTCCGTTTTGCAGCTGCCTGATGCGGTCGTCCGTGTCCGCATGATAAACATCAGTAGAATCAGTTTTCGCCGAGGTTTTACATGTTTTAATCTGCTGTTGAGCGGTAAGCATTTCCTTTGTCTGCCAAAGCGTCAAAAACCTGACGAAACCTGTCGTTACAAGACGAAAACCGGAATTAAGTATTTTCTCTTCGACCAGCGAGGCGATAGTTCTTGCCGTTGCCGGGTCGAGATTGTATTCGCTTATCAAATCAATAATAATTTTAGATTTGTTCCATCGAGCGGCAGAATTCGGGAACCCGATTTTCTGCAAAGACTCGATATCCGATATTTTTTCCATATCAGCTTTTACTACTTCGACCCTTGACCTTAAAAGATTCCGCTTTTGATAATGCTCGGCGAGGGCTTCGGCTGCCGCATTAAAACCTGTCGAACTGAGAGCGGCCTTGATTACCGATAATATTTCGCTGCTGGAGATTTTGCTGCCGCTGCGGCTGTTGTACAGATAAAAAGTAACAGCTTCGGCCAACTGCTGAGCCGCATAAGTGTATTTTCCGGCAGGTTCCGCAAAGGCATTTATAAACGCGGCGATAACCTTTGTGTGCAGGTATTCTTCTTCTGTGCCGTCTGCTTTTATTACCCTAAGCTGCATTCGTTAACCTGTTTTTAAAAGCTATATTATTAATCGGTAAACAGCTTTGGTTGTCCTGTATCGTCAGGCTGGGAGATGGCCTGAGTTACTTCGTCAAGCAAATCTCCAGCATCGTCAAACTGACGATAAACGCTTGCGAATCGGATATAAGCAACCTTGTCAACCGTTCTTAGATGCTTCATAGCGCTTTCACCGATAAATTTCGAATCTACTTCCCTGTCAGAATGCCTGAAAATATCTTCCTCGATCCTGTCAGCCATCTGCTGAACCTGCTCGGCAGAAACGGGTCTTTTGTAACAAGCCTTCTGCAGCCCCGCGATAACTCTTTCTCTGTCGTAGGGCACTCTCGAATTATCTTTTTTTATGACGCTAAGTTTAAAACTTTCGCCGACTTTTTCGTAAGTAGTGAAACGCCTTCTGCAAGCAAGACATTGGCGGCGTCGACGTATTATCCGACCGGCTTCGCTGGAACGCGAGTCGATTACCTTGTCCTTGTTCTCCTTGCAATAGGGGCATTTCACGATTCTTTTCTACCGGAAAAACTACAATATTTTGAACAAATGTCATTCTAAAGCCTATATGTAGTATGTCAACCAAAAATGTTTAAAATTTTTACTAACAGGCAGATGCGGCTGTTAGTAAATCTTTTGGTTTGTCGCAAAGTGTGTACTTGAATGCGGTAACAGCAGGTGAAATAGGGAATTCACAGTGTGATTCGTTAAGATTTGTATAGATGGAGGTGTAAATCCGGGCGCAAAAAAAGGGGCCTCTGCGTCCCCTTTTAGCAGAGACCCTACCCCCAAATGTATAAGCAAAACCCCCCGAACAATCTGTGATTAGGACGTCTTAGAATTTTTCAGGCAGCCACGCAGTAAAGCGGGTCTGGCCTCATTTATGTACGTCCTTTTAAATTCTGTAATCCCGGCGAAGCAAATTTTATAGTTCAAAGCTCAACTGAGCTCTTCATATCCGACCTGCCCTGGTATTCCCCCCAAGGCAGGAAGCACAAGTTAAAGGAGGAGAGAAGAAGTCTTTTTAGTCAGCGATTAACTTTTAAATTTCACTTTAACCAAACCATAAGAAATAAAATCCAAAGATGCAAATCGGTAAAAAAGTTTTTTTTATTTCCAAAGTCCCGTAATGAACTTTTAAATTTCCCTGCCCTGGATAAGTCCCCCAAGGCAGGAAGCACAAATAGCAGAAGGAGAAAAAGGAGCTCGTTAAAATAGCGTCTCGCCCCAAGGCGAGCAAGCTTCTGGCCTCCAACAAAAACATAAGAAATGAAAGTGAAATGTGCAAATCAGACGGTAAAAAATTTTTAAAATTGTGGAATTTGTTTAAAATCAGCGAGATTATGGGACGGTTTTGCATTTAAGATTTAAAAATTGAAGATTTAAGGAATGTCTTTGGCGAGGTTTTCTTATGTATTCTCGGCCGTAGGCCGATTCCTCAATTCTTCAATTTTCAATTTTTCTGGATTCCCGCCCCCGCCTGCGCGAGGGTGACATTCCTTCGCGGGAATGACAGAAAAGGCGTTAGTTTATCCTTTGGCCTTTGCGTACCAATCGGGGTCCTGGGCAAGTTTTTCCTTCGCCTCGGCAGTCATCATGGCAAAGGCAGGATGTGAAGATTCCCAGGAGCGTTTTTTGAAATCGCCATCTCTCATTTTTTCCACCTCGGCGGCGGCATCCTTGAAATAACTGCCGTAAATGTGCAGCGAATCGGTAATGTCAACGTATCTGCCGACCCTGACAGGTTTGCGGATTATTTTGGAGATTTTTTCGGCGATGAGCCGTTGAAGGTCCGTCAGGGCGTAAACATTCATAAACCATGCTTTATATAAATCCCTGCTTCGCCAGTGGGTGTTCATATTCAGGCAGAAACTTTTGTCTGGATTTTCAATCAGCCTGCACCATATTCTTTGAAGGCATGGCGGGTCGTCTGTTTTGACATCGGCAGTCGGCATCCAGGTAATCGCCTGTGCGCGTCTGGTATATGCAGTGGCGGCGAGAGAATCGATTATATATTCAATCTGATTGATTGAGGTAAAAGGCTTAGGGGACCTGGGATTCCTGATGTCCTCGACTGGACAATAGGCGAAGAGCCTTTCGTGATAAGTATAAGTCCATTTTCCTGCAGCGGGGTCAATCCAGTGGTCGTGAATTCCGTCGACAACTTCCTGCCGATAGGCTTCAAGCTCTTCGGGGCCGCCGGGGAAATTTTTGTGTATTCGAGGCTCGGCAAAAGGATTTACAACGGTAATCATCGCAGTGGCGTCTTTGCTGGGCGGGTCGGTGGATTTATCGTACTGGGTTTTAATCTCAAGGCCGTTGTCCCATACCGCCAGAACCGCCGCTTCCCATGCCTCAGGCAGACAACTCGCCTCGATATTGATTACAGGTATGTTTTCCATCTTTCCTACCTCCGTGCAGAATAATTTTTACAGTCCAAGCTCTTCGTTAGTAATGCCGAAACGGTCACGAAATCTTTCTGGTACGTTACGCATAAGTATTCGAGCCTGCTCGGCATATTTTGTATTGGGGTAATTTTTTATTACCGTTCGGCACATTTCAATTGGTTTTGCATAAGTATGATGTTGAAGCCTGTTACCGATTTTGAAAAAGGTTCTGGCATTCTCAAGAAGCTGTATCGCCTGATAGTCATTTTCGGTAAATTCCTCATCCGGCGCATTTTTATTTACGACAGGCTGCTGTGGTGTTTGAACGGTGCGACTGTTTTGGTTGGCATCTTTTACGGCAGCGGTCTGCTTAGGTTCATTCGGCTCTGCCGCGGGCGGGGTCAAAATCTGAACCGGCGCAACCGGAGCATCGGCCTGAGACTGCGGCTGATTAGGTTCATTGGGTTCGCCGGGCTTGTTTGGTTCGTTGGGCTCGGCAAACTCCTGAGGATTGTTTAAAATATTACCGATAATCATCCGCGGCAGAAAATTATTAACATCGCCGACATATCTGATTGTGGAATCCGGGCCTACGACTACAAGCATCGGCTTGTCGGGACTGGCGGCAAGAAACGAAGTTACTTTTTCCTGCAACTGGGCTAAAGGTGCGGCAATGGGCCATGGTTGAGGATTTTTGGCCAGCCAGTTTTCAAAATTCTTTGTTTTTGAAATGTCATTAAGATTAATTCCGAAGAAGACGGCTTTTGTGTTTTTAAACCGGCTCTGTAATTGCGAAAAGGCTTCAAGGGCAGGTGTTGGCCTGGCCTGATACGGCTGCTGTTCGACTATGATTTCCGGCGGAGTATTCGGCTCATTTGTTTCGGCCGGTTTAGGCGTTTCCTTTGGCGCGAAATAATCCAGGTCATTAGCGTCAATTTTCCAAAGAAGCAAACACAGGACGTCTTTGACAGGCTTATCTGTCATCGCAGACGGCGGACGAATATCAAAAACTTTGCCGAGCAGGTCGGCGCGAATACTGTTGATATCAATGTCCAACTGGTCGGAAGGAAATTGCTGATACGATTGGAAATCCTCACTTTGCGAGTCTGATTCTGTTGTTTCCCCGCGGCCAATGAGAGCTGCGGTCGCTAAACTGTAATCCTTATAAATCAGAGAAAGACCAAGATTAGTTTTTGTAACATTCGAATTTATCGGAGCACTCTTTTTACCCAAAACCGCCTGCTTCATCGCCTTGTCCGGCTTTTGGTCGAAATAATAAACCCATGACGCAAGAGTGTAATATACGGCTTTTTGCTGCTCATTGAATACAGGCGCGAACTTTCTGTTGCGGGCAATGTTCTTGAGACCGGCATTAAGATTCGGCTCGTCCGGTGCCTGGCCGAAATTAACATAGGCAATAAATTTTGCACATTCAGCTTCAACTTCAGGTGCGGCTGCGGCAGCTTCCTGCTGGAACAGCTGCCTCTTTTCCATGATAGCCTGCGCTTTCGGACTTAACGGCCTTGGCTGCGGCGGATCAGCAGCCTGTACCGAAACATTGAAGATATAAGGAGTAATGATAGCAAAGATAAAAAAAACGACTTTCGACGGATTTCCGAATTTTCTCATAATTTGTCCACTTTTCCCTAAAATAAGCTTATACTATAATACCATAATACCATTATTTTTTTAGCTGAAAAGTTAAAAAAACCGGTAGTAAAAAGGTATTTGACAATATGGTTTTGTAGTCCATAATATCTGTAATTTATTGAGGTTGCGATGTTTACAGGATTGATAGAGTGTGTTTGTAATGTAGTTTCTACTGTCCGGCAGGGCGGTGGGATGAGACTGGGCATAAATCTGGGCCAAGCTGTAAAATGCGGCGACAGTATCGCTATTAACGGGGCTTGTCTGACAGTTGCTGTCATTAAAGGAAATATAGTTGAATTCGACGTAAGCGGCGAGACATTGACGAATACTACGCTTGGAAATTTGAAGTCAGGTTCGCCGGTGAATGCAGAAAGAGCAATGTCGGCCAACGACAGATTCGGCGGACATTTCGTACAGGGGCATATAGACGCGACGGGCAAAATTAAAAAAATCGAAAAGAAGGGAGACTTTTGGCAGTTTGCTTTCGAATCGCCAAAAGAAATTTTGGATTACATTGTGCCAAAAGGCTCAATCACAATCGACGGGGTAAGTCTTACAATCGCCGATATCGAAAGAAACAATTTCAGCACAGCAATTATTCCTGCTACTTTCGAAAATACTATTTTCAGGAATTACAGGGTCGGCGATTCGGTCAATATCGAAACGGACATACTCTGCAGAATCGTGAAAAAACAACTCGAAAATATTTCCGCCTCCGCCAGGGCTATGGCGGACAGGCTGCCGAATAAATCAAACCTTACCATTGATAAATTGAAAAATTTTGGATTTTGCTTATGAAGTCACAAATTGTGACCTCAGAATATAAATTTAACGGAATAGAGAAATGGCAACAGAAAACGCGATAGTTCCTGTAGAACGGATTCAACAGTATATTTATGTTATTCGCGGTCATAAGGTTATGATAGATAGTGATTTGGCGTTACTCTATGGGGTAGAGACTAAGGTTTTGGTCAGAGCGGTAAAGCGAAATATAGACCGTTTTCCTGAAGATTTTATGTTTCAGCTTTCGAGGTCAGAATTTGAAAATTTGAGGTGCCAAATTGACACCTCAAAAATCGGTCGAGGAGGACGAAGATATGCTCCTTATGCTTTTACAGAACAAGGTGTTGCAATGTTATCAAGCGTGCTGAAGAGTAAGCGAGCTATTGAGGTTAACATCGCGATTATGCGGACATTTGTAAAGCTGCGTCAGATTTTGGCTGATAATATCGCACTCAGGCGCAAACTCGAAGAACATGATGAAAAAATTAAATATATTTTCAGAATTTTAGGTGATATGCTTGAAAAAAATGAAAAACCCAGAAAACGGATAGGCTATCAAACTGAAATGGAAGGCCATAAAAAGGTTAAAAAAAATAAAAATTGATTCCCGCTCCCGAAGGGACGCAAGCGTTTCGCGGGAATGACAATGATGGTGTAAATTGCCTGAGAACAATCATAAAAATTCAGATGAACAAATAGTAATCGGCATAACGATGGGCGAGCCTTTGGGTATCGGGCCGGAGATTATCGTCAAGGCCCTGTATGACCCGTTTGTCCGGCGGGGAGCGAAATTCATCATATTCGGAATGGATGAGTTTCTTGAATACGCCGCCGACCTTGCGGAAATAGAACCATTCTGGGGCAGATGCCAGCATGAAAAAATAAGCAGAGATTACCCGCGTAATATTATTATCGCCGATTACGACGATTATTCGGTTCCGATGTTCGTAAAAGGGCCGAGCAAAGCAGGCGGTGAAGCGTCGCTGAGATTCTGTATCGATGCCATCGATGCGGCAAAGACAGGCATAATAGACGCAGTTGTTACGGCACCGATAAGCAAGACGAGCTGGAAACAGGCAGAGGCCGAATGGCCGGGACATACGGAACTTTTGGCGGCAATGTGCAAAAGCCCGAGAAAGGCGATGATGTTTGCGGCAGGGCCGCTGAAAATCGCACTTGCGACAATTCATGAAGCACTGTTCGACCTTCGGAATAAATTCACAATCGGCTGTGTTTACGAGCCGATAGATTTACTCAATACCGCGCTGCAGGAATATTTCGGGATTAAAAATCCGCATATAGCGGTAGCGGCGCTGAATCCGCACGCGGGCGAAAACGGACAATTCGGCGATGAAGAACAAAGGATAATCAGCCCCGCGATTTTGATTGCACAGGAAATGGGAATCAAATGCTCCGGGCCATATCCTGCCGATACGCTTTTTGTCAGGGCGGCGGCGGGCGAATTCGACGGCGTTGTCGCGATGTACCACGACCAGGGAATGATACCGGTTAAACTGCTTGCGTTCAAAGATGCGGTTAATGTTACAATAGGGCTGCCGATTATCCGTACGTCGCCGGCGCACGGAACGGCGTTCGATATCGCAGGCAAAGGCATCGCGGATGAGTCGAGTATGAAGGCGGCGATTAAACTTGCGGTAGAAATGGCAAGAACAAAAAAACAGAACACAGCATTCAGGACTCAGGACGCAGAAGCAAAGAAGTAAAAAAATACAAATATGCAGACAAAAACGGATATACAAAGGTTATTGACGGAGGCGGGGGTTGAGCCGAATAAACGGCTCGGACAGCATTTTCTCATCGACCTGAATCTTATGGAACTGCTGCTTACAAACGCGGCCATAACCGAAAATGATATAGTCCTCGAAGTCGGAACAGGAACCGGTTCCTTAACAGGCGAACTTGCCAAAAGGGCAGGGAAACTTATAGCGGTCGAATGTGATGAGGTTTTGGCAGAGGTGACAAAACAACATCTTCGTAACGCGAAAAATTTCGAGATTATAATCGCCGATGTTCTTGAGAATAAAAATACAATCAATCACGAAGTAATTCAAAAACTTCAGAATGCACAGGAAGAAATTTTCGGCCGGGTTCTTCTTGTCGCTAACCTGCCGTATAATGTCGCCTCGTCAGTAATGCTTAATCTTTTAGACGGGCCGGTAACTGCCGATTCGATGATTGTGACAGTGCAGAAAGAGGTCGCGATGCGGATGGCCGCGGCGCCTGGCAGCGAAGATTACGGGATACTAAGTATTTTTCTTGCTGCGATGGGACATTGCAAAGTTTTGAGAAAACTGTCGCCCAAGGTGTTCTGGCCGATGCCGCAGGTCGATTCGGCAATGGTGCGATTCGACAGAGACCAGAAAAAAATAGATGAAATTCATAATATCGAACTGTTCAAACAGGCGGTAAATCTGTTTATGGGGCATCGGCGGAAAATGATGAGGGCCTGCGTTAAATACGCGGAAGGAAAACTAGCCGGCATTCATAACTGGGAAGATATTTTCACAAGGGCCTTTGTCGAGCCGCATCACAGGCCGGAAGAATTAAGCGGGATAGATTATATCTCGATAGCAAATCTATGTAATGAAACACTTGGATAGCCACAAAGACACAAAGGCACTAAGAAAAAAGATATAAAATATAATAAAATTACTTTGTGTCTTGGTGTCTTCGTGGCTATATTTCGACAGAAGCGTGGCGATGGGCGTGACACTCGATATTGACAGCGACAGGAAGCGAGGCGATGTGGCAGGGGGCGGTTTCAATCAGGACAGATAAAGCGGTTGTATCGCCGCCGAGGCCTGCGGGACCGACGCCAAGTAAATTTATTTTCTTCAGGAGCCGTTTTTCCATCTCGGCGTAAAACGTATCTGCATTGTGCGAATTCAAATTTCTTGTTAGTGCTTTTTTGCTCAGGAGGCAACACTGCTCGAAATCACCGCCGAGACCTACGCCGATGACAAACGGCGGGCAGGCATCAGCGCCGGCATCGGCAACTGTTTTTACAATCCAATCGGAAATTTTTTCGGCACTGTCGGTCGGGAGAAACATTTTGAACTGACTTTTGTTTTCACATCCGCCGCCTTTGGCCATCAGTGTTATTTTGATTTTGTCGCCGGGGATAATTTCAGTGTGAATAACCGCTGGGGTGTTTGTGCCGGTGTTTTTTCTTTCGTTAAGAGGCTGGGAAACGATGCTTTTTCTTAAAAATCCCTTTTCGTAACCACCTGCTACGACTGGGGTTATGGCATCGACGATAGTTTTGTCCTCTGGTTCTATTTTTACCTGGGAGCCTAACTGGACAAACGCAACGGCCAGGCCTGTGTCCTGACAAATGGGAATTTGTTTTTCTTTTGCTATTTTCGCGTTTTCGATAAGCTGATTAAGGATTTTTTTCGCAGATGCACTGGACTCTTTTTCCGCGGCATCTGTCAATGCGGACAAAACATCCTGCGGCAGTTCAACGCTGCCGGCTGCGCAGAGTTTTTCAACTTCCGAAACGATTTTTTCAAAAGGTACGGTTCTCATTTTTTAATATCAGCATCATAAGTTTTATACATCGTATTACCTTCGGCGTCAGATATTTGAAGTGCAATGACGTGCTGGCCGGGTTTCAAGTCCGCGATTTTTATGGTAAAGTTTTCGAAGAGAGTATCAAAAACGTTATCGTCAGGCAGGACGGAAATCCAGTCTTCATTGCTGTCAACGGTATAACTTACGCTTCCGACTACGCTTAATTCATCGGTAACTTTCATAGTAAGAATCGCTGAATTGGCGAATGTCTGAAGCTGATGTTTTTCAATTACAGGGGCGGTATTGTCGATTGTTACCGGCTCGCTTATTCTTGAGCCTGTCAGTTTCGTGTCCTGATTATTACTCAGTTCATCGGAAGCGGTAACCCTGATTTCATAAATGCCGTCCTCAACAGTTTTGCTGTTCCAGTCAAAACCTGGTTTATCAAGTTTATCTGTCAGTTTAATCCAGCCGGTGCGTCCCTTTTTCCTGAAATCGATTTCGAATAAGAGCTTGTCGTCATTGTCATCGGTGGCTTTGAATTCGATTTTGCGCATGCCGGGAGTTGGGTTTTTGTCATCTGCCCTGACTGCGGTAATTTCCATTACTCTCGGCGCCAGGTTCGGTACGACGAAAGCAGCGGCTATTCCGCGGACGACGGGAGCAGCAGCGTTTGTGCCGTTTAAAATCAATTTATACTGGCAGAACCGGCCGAGCGGGACGGCCAAATCAACAGGCTCGACTATCTTAACCGGCGGAGTCCATGGAGAAAAAGTCGGGTCGTTTATGTCTTCCACGTTTCCGCTTCTGGCACTTAATAAAATTTTCGTACCGTCTGGAATATCGGCTTCAATCTGGAGCTTTCCCCATTGGGCTGGCTGACTGGCGTCAATCAGGCCGGATTCGTAGTCACCTTCCATGGCAAAAGTCGATTTGAGCATTACGAGTTTGGGCGGATTCGCGGTAGAAAAAATTATATCTTTTCCGAATTTTCTGATGTCGGTTATCTGCGAAGACATCTTGTCTTCGTAAACCATCGTTTCGGTTTCAGTTTTTGGATTGATGCTGAACAGTTGCGCCTTATTGCCTGTGCCGAGCAGAATCTGGTCGTCCTGCATATACATCGTAAAAAAGACGGCTGTTTCGCTGAAGATATCGGTTACAAAACCGTTAGGGTCGATTTTATAGATATGACTTTCTGTGCCTGACGATTTGCCCCTTGCAAGTTCTGTCGGTATCGGCTTCTGGGCCGGCTGGTCGTCCTGCGGCGAGTTGGCAATCTCGAGCGATGTGCCCTGGTTGGCGGCTGAATCTGAATCTGGCGATTCTTCGGATTCCCGGCTTTCAGGTTGTCCGAGGGCAAGAGGCCTCTTTTGTTCTGAACGGCCCTTAAGCTGAGCTTTTATCGATTTGTAAGAAGTGGCTGCGGCATACAGATTTCCGCTGTTATCGAAAAGCAGGTCGGTAATTTCGTTTTCATCACTGTCGTAGAGTATCGAAGCGGTTTTCTTTTCAATGCTGATTTTGTAAACCAGACCTCTCGTATCAGTGCCGGCGTAAATGAAGCCATCTTTTCCTGTGACGAGGCACATTACATTTTTGTCCTGGCAGGTGTAAATAAGCTGCGGATTGCGGCATTTATTATCGAGTTTCCAGATTTGACCCCTGGGGCCTGTTCCGAGAAAGATATTGCCGGACTTATCGAGTATGATGGCGAAAATATACGAAGCCTGATTAGGCTCGAAAATGGTTTCAACTTTTTTTCCGTCGTAACGCAGCAGATAGCACTTATCGCCGCTTATGCCGGCGAGAAGATTTCCGCCGGAATCGAGGGCCAGTCTGAAGACGTGCTCATTGGCCAGATGTTTTCTCATGGGATCGTTTTTGGGGTTATTGGGTTCATTTGTTTCCTTTGCCTGCTCTTTTTCTTTTTCGGCAGGGTAAATGCAAACGGTTTTGCCGTCTTTGTATTTGTAAATTTGGCCGTTGGGACTTGTGCCGATATATACCGAGCCGTCGTCTTTGCAGACTATCGAGTTTATCGTCCAGACATCGTTGAAGTCGGCCGCGAGAGTTTGCGAAGCGGCGGCAAGCGAAATCGTTCCGCGGGAACTGATGACGGTGTTCTGTATTTTTCCCTTTGAAAAGTCGTCAATAGTTTTTTGCCTGATTATTTTGCTTGTAACGGCAGGGCAGGCGCAGGCGGCGATGAGAATAACAAGCACAGGAAACAAATATCTTTTCATTTTTTTCTCCATAAGAGTCTATTTTTTTTCAACGGTAATTGTAAAACTTCTGGCATCGAGTACGATTGTGTCAACCGGTATTATCCGGCTGAGCCATTCCGGAGCAGGCTGAGACGACGTCGAGCGTTTATCATTTTTCAGCAGCAATGTTTTTGTCATCGGCAGCTGCGGCAGTTCTGATTTATCGAGAGTTGTGCCGCCGGCCGGAAGGGCCATTACGAGATAAAGGTCATTTCTTTTTATATTTGCGATGTCGTTGATGACTTTTATAAGGTCGGGCATATTTTCCGGCGTGTATTTATAAGACGCAATGCCGGTGATGAATTGTTTATAATCGGAAGCTCCCATCGCTATAAGCTCATATTCGCCCGGCGGGGTATCGTCAGGTATTTTTATCTGTGTCTTATAGGTTTTGTTGCTCGACAGATACGACTCAAGCGTTATCTGTGCCGTGATTGTCCGGCCGGGCTCTACCGTTGTACCGGAGACTTCAAAGTTCCATATACGGGAAACAGACGCTTTTGGCAGGATTTCAACTTCGAAGTCAATGGAAGTAATCGCCGGTCTGTCGTAAGGGTTGTTCAGAATCAAATTAATCGCGCCGATACTGTCGGACAGACATTCTTCAAGGTCAAGAGCACTTGAGAAATTTTCCATATAAATGGTATCATAGCCCGAGACGCCGATACGTGTTTTGTATCTTATAGTATGGTCCGCCGGCAGGGCACCAACCATTCTGGCGGTTCCGGCCAGGCAGGTTCCGGCCAGGAGAGGCGTGAAAGAACGGTGCGAGGCAACCTGACAGTTATAGGTGCGTATTTTTTCATCGTTAAAGCGGTCTATGGTAATGCGCATCGGAATAGTTACAGCCTTTTTTCCGATTGTTCCGACGACCGCTGACGACTGGTCGGCGTATAAAGCTCCTTTGACGTCGATTGTCTTGCCGAATTTGAATGACCTGACAAGATTTGCTATAACGGTATGCACATAGCCTGTCGCCATCGGAACATCAATTGCCCCTTCGCCGAGAAAGCTGTGTCCGAATCCGTAAATTTTGTCGCCGGCGACCTCTGTAACGGTGCCGATAGCGCTAAGTTCGATATCGCCATAGACCAACGGCAGAGAAAGAATACAGCCGGGCTTCATCTGCATATCAGAATATTCGGGAAATTTTCCGGAAGCGCCGGCCGATACGGGCATAAAACCGGCAGATTCAAAAATGCCGGCAAAACCTGAAATAGAACTTATCGGCAGCGTCGTCGCTATCGGACAAGGAAGCATAGTTATCCCGCCTGCGGCTGAAGATTCCGGATTTTTGAAATTAATTATCTGATTGTAAGCTGTTTTGAGGTCAATCGGTTTTGAGAAATCCTGAGCAGACGCAGCAGACGCAGAAGATGTTTTTGTCATCGGCATATCAGTGCCGACTTTCAGCATTTCTTCTATGGGCGTTACGCCGTAGAGCGGGTCCTTGCTGTATGTCCAGCCGAAGGCGAGAGCGCCGGCCAGTCTGCCGTTTATATATATCGGCGAACCGCTGCAGCCGGCAACGGGGCCTGTGTGGATAAATCGTTCATCAGTGCCCATAACGAGAATCGCGTTTTTACCGGGCCGAAGGTTCCTGACGACGTCCACCACTTTAAGGCTGAATTTCTCAATTTCAACGCCTTTGTAAACCGTAAGGCATACGGCGTCCATACCGGGGGTGATTTCGTCAATGGTTATATATTTTGTTTTGTCTATCTCGGCGGCGCAGAAACAGGGGAGCAGGGAAATAATGGAGCAAGAAAGTAAGAAAAATAGGTTTTTGTAAAACATCGGTTTTTTCCTGTTTTTTTTAATATAAATTCATAAACAGGCTGAATTTTAGTGTCGTAAAAGAGATATTGCAAGCCTAAAGGTAAATGATATAATACCTATCTTTGGTAATTTAAATATTGGCTAAATAATGAGGTAAAACGATGAAATCAGAACGCCGTCACGAATTGGCGACCAACGAACTGGCAGACTGGATTGCGAATTTTCCGCAGTGGTATAAAGAAAACCTGACAACGATAGTTGTAGGTGCGATTGTAGTTGTCGCTCTTATCGCATACACAATCTTCTTTTATCACAGAGAAACCCGTGTCCTTGACCAGAAAGAGTCGCAAACTACGGCGATGCTCGACCAGCTTCGCTGGCAGAAGCAGACAATATTGCAGGGAAAACAGCAGGGTCTGGGAGTTTCGGACATTTTCCTGAACACGGCCAGCGGTCTTGAGAACGCTGCCGCTGAAGTACAAAACGACGTTCTGTCGGCTCTTGCAATGATTAAAAGAGCCGAGGCCCTTCGAACCGAACTTCACTACAGGCTCCAGGTGGCTGAGCCGGACGTTCAGAAATATCAGATCGGGCAGGCCATGAAAATTTACGAAGAAGCACTGGTAAAGGCAAAGGCCGATGCGACAGTATCAGCAATGGCGGAATACGGCATTGCCCTGTGCCTTGAGGATATGGGAGAATTCGCAGGGGCCAGGGGACTTTACAGCAAAATCGCACAGGCTCCAGAATACAAAGGTACTTTGTATTCGGCAAGGGCACAGCTTCGCGCCGATACATTGAGCGACAATGAGGGAAAGGTCGTTTTTGTAAAGTCTGAAAAGCCTGAACCGGGCCAAGCCGAGACCAAGCCGGTTGAAAGACTCCCCGCAGGGAAACTTAGCCTGGAAGCGCCGATAGCGGATAACAATTTGATATCCGGCAATAAATCCGATTCCAATTTGGCTCGATAACCTGCGATGAGTGAAGATGAGCTCATCATCGAGCCGGAGAATTTAGACGAGCAAAACGGTCAGAGTTCATCCGCCGAACCCGAAGGCGCCGAACATCTTGCCCTTCGTGTAGGAACCAACATAACACATCGGAGACTGGATAAGTATCTTCAGGGCAGATTAAGCAATTTCAGCAGAACCACTCTTCAGAAACTCATAAACGAGCAGGCGGTAACAATCAACCAAAAGTCTGTAAAGCCCAGCACGAAAATTTCGCCGGGCGATATCGTGGATGTAATTCTGCCGCCCCCGCCCGCCAAGGAATATATTCCTGAAGATATTCCGCTTAATATTATTTATGAAGACGACGATATACTTGTCATCAACAAGCAGGCCAACCTGATTGTTCATCCTGCAAGAGGTTACAAAACAGGTACGCTTATCAACGCGCTGGCGTTTCATTCGAAGAAACTTTCAAAAGGCAGCGAGGATTTCCGGCCGGGAATAGTTCACAGGCTCGACCGCAACACAACAGGCGTTCTTGTTATCGCCAAGAACGAGACGGCACACTGGCGGCTTGCCAAGCAGTTCGAAAAGAGAAAAACAAAAAAGTATTATCTTGCGATTGTGCACGGCACGCCCGACCTTACGGCCGACTGTATTAATAAGCCTATGGCGGTTCATCCGATAGCACATGAAAAGTTCACCGTTCGGCCGGACGGCAAGGAAGCCGTAACGTTTTATGAAGTCATTGAAAAATTCAGGGGCTATTCGCTGCTGAAAGTAAATATCAAAACAGGCAGGACGCACCAGATACGCGTTCATATGTTGTATATCAAACATCCGATAATCGGAGATGAAATGTACGGCGGGAAAATTATTTACCGCTGGCAGATAGAGGACAGGGAGGCTCAGCCTGAAGAACCGCTGCTGGCAAGGCCCGCTCTTCACGCATGGCAGATTGAAATCACGCATCCTCAAACGAACCAGCAGATGAAGTTCGAGGCGCCGGTTCCCGATGATATGCTGCAAATGCTCGATGAACTGAGGAAATACAGAAAAATAAAAGAGTAAATTCGTTCGAACGAATTTACTCTTTCCAATTTAATCTTTCCGTAACGTTGGCTTTATTCTTCCGGCAGTTTCGCAAGGTCCACATCCGAACCTGCAATCATAAGAGAATCGCCTTCATAAATGACGGTATCGGGAAGCGGAACGTTTATTATTTCGCCCTCATCTTTTTTGTCTCCGGTTTTTACGCCCCGTTTTATCGAAACAAGGTTAATCCGGTATTTCTGGCGAAGCTGCAAATCAAGCACGGTTTTTTCGTGGAAACTCGCTGGCGCGATTACGCTCGCAATCGAATAGCCGGGCGCGAAATCTATCTTTTCGTTTATCTGCGGTGCGATAAGCTTATACGCCCATTTCTGAGCAGATTCGATTTCAGGATAAATTACTTCGGTAGCGCCTATTTTAGCAAGGACCTGGCCCTGAATAAGACTTTCGGCCCGTGCGTAAACCAGCGGCACTCCGAGCGCTTTCAGATTGGCAACGGTCAGAATAGAAGATTCGAAGCTGCGGCCGCCCTGACCTATTCCGACAATCGCGACATCAACCTTGTCGACACCGGCTGCGCGGAGAGCATCCTCATCCGTACTGTCGAGCCTGACGGCATGTGTAACTTCGTCGCGAACCTGGTCGATTATTTCACGATTCTGGTCGATTGAAATTACTTCTGCCTCGCTTATGGTAAGAGCAATGGCGAGTTTACGGCCGAATCTGCCAAGACCTATTACTGCAAACTTTTTCATATTTTTCTCCTTTGGGCATAAGAGCCAAACAGGGATAAATTTATCCTACTACCAGCGATTCCGTCGGATAATTATAACGGGCCGGTTTTATATTAAAAGTCAGGGTGGCAAGCAACGTAAGCGCGCCAAGCCTGCCTATCAGCATTGTAATAATGATAATTATTTTCCCGGCAGTTGTCAAAGACGCTGTAATCCCGCAGCTAAGCCCCACAGTTCCGAGAGCGGATACAGTTTCAAAGAATATGGCGGAAGTTTCGAAATTGCTGTGCCTTTCAGTTATCGTCAGCAGAAAGGCGGAAGTGAAAAACAAGACCGTAAAAAGCAATATGACGGTAAGGGCCTTTCCGACCATTACGAGGGGCACGCAGCGTTTGAAGATTTCCACTTCGTTTCTTTTTCGTATAGTTGCGTAAACGGCCATAATAATTACGGCGAGGGTAACGGTTTTAATACCGCCGGCGGTTGAAGCGGGAGAGCCGCCGATGAACATAAGTATCATCAAAACCATTTTCGCAGGCGTGGAAAGTGCTTTGATTTCAATGGTGTTAAAACCTGCCGTCCTGGCGGTGACAGACTGAAAGAACGCGTCGCCGAGTTCTATTTTGTGATTGCCGGTGTTGTTCTGGATGATGAGAAGTCCCGCGGTGCCGGCAAGAATGAGTATCAGGCTTACTGCCAGAACTATTTTCGTCTGGAGATGAATTCTGACGGGAGTTTTAAAATGGCGTTTCTTATAAGGGCGGAATCTGTTTAAAATAAATCTGATTCTGTCGACCAAAACGTTTGTGAGATTATAGAGTACTCCGAAACCGAGGCCGCCGATTATTATCATCGGGCAGATGACCGAATAAATTCGCCAATCCGTTTTGTAGCTTATAAGGCTGTCGGAAAACAGGCCGAGGCCCGCGTTGCAAAAGGCGCTGATGGAATGAAATATAGAACAGAACCATTGGCTGTGGATGTGACCGGCCATCGGAGCGGAGGCGTCCCACATATTATACAAAAGCAAAGCGCCCAGGCCTTCTATCGCAACGACGGTTATGAAGATAAAAGCTATAATATGCGATATTTTGCTGACAGTCTGTGTGCTTAAGAGGTCCTGCATCGCGACGGATTGTCTGACATTGAGCGCCTGGCCGAAAAGCAGGCTGAAGACCGCGCCGAAAATTACGATGCCCAAACCTCCGAGCTGGACGAGCACGAGAATTACAGTCTGACCGACGACCGAGAAATCTGTTCCAATATCTCTTACTGTAAGACCTGTTACGCAGGTTGCGCTTGTTGCGGTGAACAGGGCGTCTACGAAGCTTACAGGTCGGATGAGATAACTTCTCGGCAGCATCAGAAGGACGGAGCCTGTAAAAATAATCGCTATGAAAGAGCCGGCAAAAGTCAGGGCAGGGCTTTTGCCTGAGGCGGCAAGGTCAACCATGGTTCTGCATACTTTTGTGATAATCTGCAGCAGCAGATAAACACCCAGTGCCCATAGAGCGCCGGCCGAGTAGTAAAGTATCACCAGCAGAATGATAAATATAAATTCAAACCAGAAAAAAATCAGGTAGTCTTTTTTGGAACGGGAGTTGAAGAACCTTACCAGTTTTTCTGCGATGAAAAAAATTACGGCGGCAACGAGTATCAGATACATCTGCCTGTCAAAGAGTATCTGCCTGAAGAATCCCAGCTGCAATAAAGCCGTTGCAACAACAACTGTAGTTACAGCAACGTTGGCAAATATAAGATACCGTTCGAGCTTTTTATTTTTATAAATGATATTCATAGCAAAACTAAATTTTATGGTGTAATTACCCTAAAATCCAGAAGATTTATATCCTGTTATCGATTTATAACTCCAAATCAACACAGTGGTTGCGAAATTATGTGTATGTTTATTTAAGGTGATTTTGCCCAAATTCAATAAAAAAGCCGCACCTTTCAGGGGTGCGGCCAGTTCTAACGGTGTGCTGTAATAGCTGTAACACCTTTTAAATAAAGTGGTTAAGCAGCAACAGCATCTGACGCTTGATTATTTTTTATCTTTTTTCTTATAAATGTCAATGAGCCTATCACCAGCATGAAAATTGTCGCCGGTTCCGGAATTTCAATCGAAAGATACGGTGCGTAATTGCCGCCTGAATATTCCTTCGTGACAAATCTCGAATCATTGCCGCCATTGCCCAGAGCGTATAACATAACCGTTAAATAATTATCCGACAAATCAGCCTGATAGCTCCATGTAGATAGAGTAAAGCTTACCCATTGATTTGCGATATTAGACCAACTGCCGGCAGCAGCTATTGTAGAATCATTTATCGGCCTTGTGCTATAAACAACCGTTTCTTCTTCCCAGTTATCATCTGCGTGATAAATGCCGGGAGAAGAATCAGAGCCGTTTGAATTTACATAAAGATTCAGGCTGGCCGATGTAATTACCGCATTGTCCTGCAAAGAGGAAAGGTCAAACTTGACATAAGAGATGTACTGATAACTTCCGGTAGACCATGAGTAATTGTCCGAGTGCGTTTCAATTCCCAAACCATCGCTCCAATATCGCTCATTGACCTGCGGCCAATTCCACGTCCACCCAACCCACGCGTCGTCGCAGCTGGAGATATTTACAGTGGTTGCCTGAACTAAATTCGATAACAAACAGACAGGGATTAACACTAACAACAACTTCTTCATGCCTCTACTCCTAAAATAAGATTATTTGTTTATAGAACGATGATTATTTTTTTCTCAAAAAAACCGCTGTGCCTATTAGCAGAATTACTATTGAGGCGGGTTCGGGTATTGAAGGGCCGCCGCCCGAGCCGAGCAGTTCAATGGCTACGGCTCCTACTACTTTCTTCTCTATAAAAGCTGCCGAGCCGGGACTGCTGATGGCCATAAGATTGTTATTCAATACAATCGTAAAATTCGTCCAGTTAATATCTGTCACAGACGCCTGTGCCGACCAATCTCCTGTACCGGTTATTATCGGTGAAGTCGGGGTACTTATAAAATTACCGTAATGAACATCAAAGGCATTAAGATTTGCCGCGAACATTGTTCCGCTGACGGAAACCTTGCCTGTGCCGAGAATGCCATAATCGCCATATTCGGTAATCCGAATGCCTGTAATGGTATATCCCGTATGGGCGAGCAGAGAAACTTCAAGCCTGTCCGATTTTATGGAAGGAATACCGTTGAGGCTTTCAGCTATGAAATTCGATGGAGTGAACAGAAATGTATTTCCGCCGACAAGAGCGGGACTGCCGAAAAGGCCATTGTCGCTGCCGCCGTTATACCAGTTAAAAAAATCTGCCGAGCCGTTTTTGTTCGTCCAGGAAATAATAGCGTTTGCAGGACAGGTTATCAGGGTAAGCTGAACAAGAATAACAAGCAGCAAGGCTGTGTTTCTCATCGCCCCTTTAATGTCTTTTTTCACTTCTTCTTCTCCCGTCTTCTTTTGGGTCTATTTAATATCGTCGTTTTATACATTATTTATACGGCGTATATCTGTTTAATGTTTTCAGGTCTTTGAAATACCTGACGCTAATACGACTATTATTTAGATTCGGGAGCTGGCAAAGGGCAGCCAAAAGGCTTGGTATGATTTATTGCCAAAGCATCACCCTTACCGTTCAGTCCAGTTTTATCCTTATTCGAGGATAATTTTACGCATCTTCCCAAATACGCCAATATACCTATTTTAATATGTTAAATTTACAATTCAAGAAAAAAAGCCATTCTTACGGTTTAATTGCCGGAATGGCTTAACTGAAAGCATTTAAATAAGTTATGGTTTATTACAGATAGGGCTTGTCGTTAAATAAGTAATTATTTTTTTCTCAAAAAAGCCACTATGCCTATTGTCAGAAGAACTATTGCGGCGGGTTCCGGTATTTGGGTATTTGCGGGTATGGAACGGTTTATCGCGGAGACACTATCGCCGTTGGATAAACTTTGTATATGAAGTCCTATCCGCAAATCTTTACTTTCGGAAAGGGCATTAATTACATCATCGAAATCCCTGTTGTTCTCGATGGTAAATATGATTTTAAGCCATTCGCCCTGATTGATACCATTGTGAGAAGTTCCGCCTTTAGAGTCGGAATCCGCACTGAAATCGGCAGGTTTGGCAAATTCAGGCGTTAGTGTATCGCCTCCCGGCAAATGGCTTGGGTTTGCGCCCTGCGAAAAAGCTACTCCCGAACCCTGCAGAAAAGTCTCATTCGTACCGCTCAATAAAGAGTCGTCATCAAAATAAACGGCAGTAATGGAAGAACTGATTGAACTGGAATTTTCAAAAAGAAAACCAGCCTGGTTTTGTCCCTCTTCAGAAACAGTTACTGTGAAATTAAGCTGGCTGTTTTCCGACCAGTTGGAATTGTCAAAAATATTGAATGAATAAATGATGCTTCCCTGAGCTGTAAACGCCCATAAGGCAATTATAAGGCACAAAATACCTGTTTTTCTTCTTCCCAATGTCACTTCTTCTTCCTTTAATTAAAATCTTAAACTCCCTATTTTATCATCTGCGGTCTGTAATGCAATAAAAAAGCCATCCCGAAGAATCGGAATGGCTAAGCCGAATGATATAACAGGCACGTTATAAGCTCTTTTTCTTAAAAAGTGCTATATTATGGGTCTAATCGTCCTGTAAATAGTTATATATTTTTTCTGCTATCCCTGTTTTTACGAGGACAAGTTTTTCCTTTCTATTTCTTTTTGCGGATTATGCTCAAAGCACCAAGGGCGAGCAGGCAAATCGTTGTTGGTTCCGGAGTAATCACAAACGCCAGATCGAGATTTCCGGTTCTGTTAGGAGGGTCGTTTTCAGGATAAACCAATTGATACCAATAACCATTCATCGAGTAAACCGCGCCGTCATTAAAGTGATTTTCAGAAGTTTTCCAGCCAGGCATCTCTTGATCTTCGGTGCGAGCCCACCAGAGGTTAATCGCCAGCCAATAGATGGTTCCTTCCTCCTGAACAAACGGGTTTTGAATATCGGTAATATTGATTTGATAAATATCCTCGTGATCGTTCGCGACAGGGGGACCTCCAAACGGGCTGAAAAAGCCCTGGTCGCCGGAGCCGTAATAAATCATGTCAACAGGGTAAAACAGCCCTTCCCATAGAATTTCACCAGGCGTGCTAAACGGATTGGTATATACATCGTAAGGATTATCACTGTAAATCGCCACATGCATGGATGAAATATAGGTGGCATCATCGCCTAACCATGAAAGCCACAAGTGAATATCGCTGACAACTCCGGTTTTGCTGCATTGCCAATCGTCTGCAAGAGGCCTTTGTAACGTCATAGAATCAAAAGCTACATCCCAGCCCAACGTGTCGGGTAATTGAGGGTAATGCATCTTGTAGTCATCGCCCGGCTGCCAGTTTGCATTAGCAGTTGAAACTATACATATTAAACAAATTGTGACTATTTTTTTCATTTGAGTTTTTCCTTTATACTTTTTCCTTTCATCTTTTTTTTCGAATCAGACTTGAAGCGCCAAAGAGGAGCAGGGTGATTGTTGTCGGTTCCGGAATATTTGTTATCTGGATGTTGTCTACCGAACCACCGGAGGCTTCTTCAAATAGAATTCTGTAACCACCGGTTCCACCAATGCCAACATATGGTTCAAAAGGTGTACCAATAGCATTTGCATAAGCTTCAGGTGACTCGTCTGAGAAGTAATTTACGCCACCAAGCTCAGGTATACTTTGGACCAAAACGCCAGGGATACCGTTAAGAGCCAGGTCCCACTCGCCGGTAGAACGATTCAGCGTAAATTCATAATGATTTACCCCGGACGCCAAAGGGTCAGATGATACGCTTGGGCCGTAATCGGTATCCAGGTTATAGCTACCGGGATGGATATTAAAAGAACTCAGCCAATTGGCTCCATCAGCTTCTGGCGTTGCGCCGCCTAAAGCTCTGATACGGAATGCAGCATGCTCAGGTGCGTAAGTTGCGTCATCCCCGCAACTGTAGTCAAAAGAAATGATTGTGATATCGCCATCGCCTGGCTCGGCCGGCCTGTCCACACCGTAAACATACCGATTGTATTTAGCAGAAAACACCCCGCTCTCCGATAAGTCTGTTAAATTGATTACCGCCAAAGCGCCTGTGCTGACGACCAAAATCATTGTTACTACTGCACAAATTACAATTAATTTTTTCATTTGAGTTTTCTCCTTTTTATTTTTCACTAACTGTTTGAAAAAGCGGAGGGCTGAGTTGTTCGGTCAGAACTCAAGCCCTCCTTATGTTTTAATAGTTACAGTTTCCTTCGAATAAGACTTAAAGCGCCAAGGCCGAGGAGACAAATTGTTGCCGGCTCAGGAACGCAGAGTTCACCTGCCCAGATGTTGGTCACACTTTGCAGCCCCGGCACAGTAACCGTCAGATACGCGTAGTCCGGCTGAGGATGAATCACGCCGAGCACCTTGCAATGCCATAGACCGTCGGTCCCTATGTTCCATGACAAGTCACCTGTAAATGTCCCGCCGTCGGGGTTTAGAACACTAATTATCGGGTCTTCGGTACTTTCGGTTGTTCCGGTGATGTAGATGTAGATTTGCTTATCGAGTTCATCATGACGCACGTTAGCCAGATTGACTATAATGGTTTCGTTTTCTATGCCTATATCGGCCGTAAAAGCGGTGTTGCCGGTTAGGTAATTTGTAGCCCAGTGGTAAGGATCGTTCGTCGGCGAAACAGGGTCACCACCACCTAGGATGTCAGACTGCCAGTATCCATAGGCGAAAAGACCATCTTCATTGTTCCACCAACTAGGGGGGGTGGTATCTGGTGTTGGAGGTATGACTATACTTGCCCATGATACACACGCTAAACTTAGCATCAGGCCGGCTGCTAAACAAATTACAATTTTCTTTTTCATTTGAGTTTCTCCTTTCGCTAATTGTTATTTTTTTCTCGTAGAGTCCTTCGGACTGCGAATCAGACTCAAAGCGCCAAGGCCAAGGAGACAAATTGTTGCCGGTTCGGGAACATTCAACGCTGTTATGTCCCCATGCGAATCGCCATCGCCACCTTCTGAATCTTCTACGTAAAATCTGAGCTTGAACTGCCTAACCCCACCAACACCATCTGCCGCATTACCTTCCAAGGAACTGCCATTCCATGTGGCCCAGCCCAACGCTAGTGCGTTTTCACCGGAGGTAATAGATTCATCCGAGTAGTATTTGTTAGCCACAACATTTCCAAGTATGACCTCAGTGCCATCAGGCTGAGGATTTTCGGTATCGGCAGTTGCATAGAAGTCTATCTCGCTCATATCGATTTCCAGTTTCCACAAACCTGTGTAGCTATTCAGCATGAAATCATAATGGTGAGAACCAATGTAAGACCCTATACTACCAATCGTGTAGTAGGGACCATAATCTGTGTCAATTACAAGGGGCGCACCGTCTTTGTCGAAATTAATGTCCATTGTCCAATGGCCAGAACCTTCATAATAGCCTTTGATTTGGAATTCATCATCAGCCGAGTTACCACCATAGGTATAATCAAAGGAAATATATGTGACATCGTAAGTACCAAGAGGCAAAAGTACATCTTCCTGAATAACTGACGCAAAGGTGTTCACATTAGCTGCAATAACAATCAACAAAACCGCGCCAATCGTAATTAATTTTTTCATTTGAGTTTCTCCTTTTAATTAATAAATTCCTTTAATTAACCCGCCTCTTCTGCCGCGGGTTAGCATATTTGATTACTTCATCCGCACATCTCCTTTCTTATAGATATATTTTGTAATTGTCATTTTTTTTCTTTGGTATGAAGGCTAATGAGCCTATCAATAAAATCGCAATGGTTGCAGGTTCGGGGATTATTCGTATTGCTATGGCGGTGCCAAGCGTCTTCTTTTCAATCCAGGCAATAGAGCCGTTTTCTGTGGTAATCGCCAGAAGGTCGTTTTGCAGTGTGATTTTAATGTAAGTCCAGTCCGGCTGGTTGATATCAACCTGAGCTGAAGCGGACCATAAGCCATATACATCATAATTATCGCCGGTTACAGGCATTGAAGGAACAGCAACAAGGTCGTTGTTTAAGCTGCCCGCAGCATCCAGATTTTCAACAGACAAATTACCTGAAACATTAACCGAGCCGTTGCCGGAAATCTGGTAATCGCCATATTCTGTAATTGAAATGCTTTGAAATCTGAAGCCTGAATAGGCAATCAACTCAAAAACAAGCTTGTCTGTAATGAAATTAGATTCTCCATCAAGACTCTTTGCTATGAAGCCTGAGGGAGAGAACAGAAGGGTATCTCCTCCGACAAGAGTCGGGTCGCCAAACAGTCCGAAATCGCTGCCGCCGTTTGCCCAATAGAAATTATCCGCGGAGCCATTGGGGTCGGTCCAGAAAACAAAACCATCCGCGTTGTTTATGCAAATGGGGTTTTGAATAAAAATCACTACAGCAGTCAAAACGGCAAGTCTGAAAGTCAAACGCTTCATTACTTCTCCTCCTATATCCTGAAAAAACTCTCCTTCTTGTTCTGTGGGGCTAAACCCGCTACTGCAGATTTAGCGGTATTGATTTTCCTGCTGAATAACGGCAGCAAAAAGATGCCCAGCGTAAGTATCACAATGGTTGCAGGTTCGGGTGTGATAATTTCAATATCAAACGATGTTTTGCTGATAAAAGATGTGTCCAGTCCCGACGGGTTGCGGGCGGTAAGATTATTATTCAATGTAATCCGTAAATATGTCCAGTTGAGTTCTTCAATAACCGCCTGGCCGTTCCAGAAATCAATGCAGGGATCCGAAATATTCATTTTAAAGAATGTGTTGCGTGTCTCGTTCTGATTAAGATTGGCTGCAAATATTCCGGCTGAAACTGAAACATTTCCACCGGAAGGGACGTTAAAATCGCCGCATTCGATAATCCTGATACCCTCGATTTTTTTCCCTGAATGGACGATTATGTCAACCTTAAGGAGGTCTGTTGCAAAAGCACTTTTGCCATTAATACTCTCGGCAAGAAAATTTTGAGGTGAGAAATGGAGGATATTTCCATTAACGAGGGAAGGGTTGCCGAAAAGGCCGTTGGCACTGCCGCCGTTCTGCCAGTCGAAGTCGTCCGCTGTGCCATTTCTGTTGCTCCAGTAGATAAGCACGGCCTGTGCATCGCCGGAATCAAATACAGACTGAAACGGCTGAATAAGAAAAAGCAGTAATAACAGGATATAGAGACCGAAACGAAAACAAAAAATTCGCGTACAGCTTTTTGTTATTTTACCTTCTCCCTGCATTATAACACCTCTTCGCTTTCCTCGAGTTCTCTCTTGTCTGTCCCAAAATTTCTCCTTAAGCCTCCCAATCGCAAACCCTCCTCTCCTGCAGTGGGCAAGCTGCGGTAAATGAAACTTAAAAAATGCGAGCAGACAATCTCTGTTGTAAATCAGGCAACTAAACCATGTAAAATCAATCAGACAAGCTGCCCGACACTGTAAGACTTAAAAAAGTGTCTCCAATAAGCACTAAAACCTCGGTGTTTTCTCCTTTTCAGCGTGCAAAATGCCTATAGCAGATAAATATCGAAAAACGCGCAAAGACTAATCCTCTATATAGCGCGTCTTTCTTCTTCCTTCCCCAATCTATGCCTTCTTCTCCCGCCCCTATGATGGAGTGGATTACACCAGAAACAATACCTGTTCGTCAATGGAAAGAAATATATTTTCAGAATATGAATTAAAAAAGGCCTTTATGAGATTGCATAAAGGCCTTTGGCTGCGAGAAAAAGATTATTTTTGTGGCGTTTTAAATAACAGTCTTCTTGTTACTAAAATTGCGTAGCATAAATACTGCTCCAATACTCAGCATTGCCATAGTTGCCGGTTCCGGTATCGGCTGAGTACAGTTTATAGCGGAAGCGCTGTCATCACAACTGCATCTGCATCCGGCAGGGAGAGACTGAATGTGAATGCCGATTCGTAGATTTTCCTGACAAGTACTGCCGCCGTTCGCTATTTGCGCGATTACATCATCGTAAGATTTATTGTTTTTAAGTGTAAAGACAAGACTGAGCCATTCGCCCGGATTTATGCCTTTAGGCGAAACCGGTGAATCAGAATCGGCGCTGTATTCAGGGGTTTTATCAAATTTCGGCGTAAGCTCTGAGCCGCCGGGCAGAGTTTTCGGATTTGCCTTTTTGCTGAAAGATACGCCCGAACTTTCAATAACGGAAACATTGCTGAAGTCAAGACAACTGCTCGTGTCAGGGTAAGCATCAAAATAAATATCGGTGATTGAAGAATCGGCGGTGCTGTCGTTGTCGAACCTGAAGCCGACCAGATGTTTGCCGGTGCTGCTTAAGCCTTCATCCGTTAATGTAATTGTGAAATTAAAACGCGGGTCGTTTTCGTATTGCGAATTATTGAAAATGTCAAAGTTGTAAATCATATTAGCATAGACAGAAACATTCAGAGCAAAAACAACCAATAAAATACCAACAAAACTTCTTCTTTCTCTTTTCGTAAACATTTGTTTTCTCCCAATTAAACAGACGGGGCTGCCAAGTCCCAACCTGACAGTCCTGTCACCAACTTATCTTTAAATTCTTTTTATCCTTACGCTATTTTTTCTTCCTGTTAATCCGCTCCTGCGGCTTAATATCAATGAACCTATAGCCAGCAAAGTGATTGTTGCCGGCTCAGGGATACTGCTGCACCATGTATCGATAACAAGGTCGTCCACGTTTATCGAACCTGCGATACGAATAATTTCATCCGGCGGATTATAGTTAAGCACGATTTCATAAGTGCTGTGAATCCAGTCGGAACCGATTTGAATTACGCTGAGCGGATTTGTTACAGGGCCGAGTTGTCCGCCTAAAGAGTCCTGCAGATAAATTACAGGGCAGTCGCCTGATTCCTGCGGCCGCCAGGTAATTTGAATCCAGATGCGCTTTTGAGGATTGGGCTGCTGGAAATTTTCCACGAACGCATTGATACTTCCGCCTGAAAGCTGCCAGACGCCAAAGCCTGCGCCAAGTCCGATTTCCGGTATGTACTCGCAGGGGAGGTCTTGGGCCAGCCAGTCAGATGCCGGCGTTATAGTAAGGTGAGTGCCGAGAAGATAGCCGTCCCAGTCAGGCTCAATTGGTCCGGCGTCAGAAGAACTAAACTCCCAAACCTGCCAGGTGGTATTAGTTTCCTGCCACCAGGGGGGCGGATTGATGTCTATGGCGGCCAGAGCCATGCCCGCAGTCAGCAGCATACAAACATATACCGCACAAATTGTCGCTGACTTCGTTATCATCTTCTTCTTTTTATCCTCTTCATCGTTTTCTCTTTCTTCCACATAAACAAACAGGGCTGTCAGGTTTTTCAGCCTGACAACCCTGTCACTAAAAAATTGTTGTTTTCTCCGATTCTCTTTTTGCTATTTCTTCCTTCCTATGAGGGCTAATGAACCTATAGATAACATTGCAATTGTTGCGGGTTCGGGAATTTCCGGGCCGTCACAAATCAGTTCGATGGCGACGGCTCCTCCTACGATTTTCTTTTCGATAAAAGATGTCGAGCCGGGACTGCTGATAGCCATAAGATTGTTGTTCAGCACTATTTTCAGATTGGTCCAGTTGATGTTTGTTATAGCCGCCTCGGCTGTCCAGCTTCCCATACCGGTTGATATCGGAGAGGCCGGCGTGCTTACAAAACTATTAGAGAGGATTGTAAAGGCGTCGAGATTTGTTGCGAACATTGTTCCGCTGACAGAAACTTTGCCGCTGGTAAGAATACCATAATCGCCGTATTCGGTAATTTGAATGCCGGTGATGGTATAACCTTCGTGAGCGAGCAGTCCGAATTCGAGCCTGTCTGATTTTATGGCAGCGATGCCATTGAGGCTTTCGGCTCTGAAGTTTGACGGAGTGAATAGAAAAGTATTTCCGCCAACCAGAGTCGGACTGCCGAAAAGACCTCTGTCGCTTCCGCCGTTGTACCAGTCGAAGAAGCCGGCAGAACCATCCTTGTTTGTCCAGTAAATAAGAGCCTGTGCGGGGCATGTAATCAGGACAAGCTGAACAAGAATGGCCAGCAGCCATATTGCGGTCATCATCGAACTATTTGTTTTGTTTTTGCTATTCTTTTTCATCGCTATTTCTCCTTCGGCCTGCTTCCTATGAAGGGGACCGAATTTATGATATACTCCTTTTAGTGTTTCTTCCTTCTGAGGAATGCCATACCCGCGGCCAGAGCGGCTATTGTCGCAGGCTCAGGTATAATTGTTATAGCTACCGAATCTCCGAGGATTTTTTTCTGAATAAATGCAACTGAACCGGGGTCGCTTATTGTCAGAAGGTTGTTGTCGAGCGTTACCCTTAGATGTGTCCATCCGCTAAAAGAGACTGCTCCGTCAGCGGTCCATTCGCCTGTACCGGAAAAAATCGGCATTAGCGGATTGGTGATTAAATTGACAGATTCTGTTTCGAAGGTTACGAGATTATCCGCCTGCAGGATACTGTACGCATCAACAAATCCGGCATCGAGAATGCCGTAGTCGCCATATTCAGAAATTTGTATTTCGGTAATCAGCACATTGGCGTGTGCAATCAAATCAAAGCTAAGCGTATCCGAGGCGCTGCCTATCTCGCCATCTATGGATATGGCGATGAAATTCTCCGGCGTAAACAGGAATGTGTTTCCACTGACAAGAGTAGGATCGCCGAACAGGCCGAAATTGCTGCCTCCATTTTGCCAGTCAAAATAAGTGGCAGAACCGGTAGAGTTGCTCCAGGAGACAAATGCGTCTGCCTGATTTGTAAAAAGGAAACTTTGAATGCAAAATACTACAGTTACTAAAAGTACAAACCTGTAAATTAAATTCTTCATGACTTCTTCTCCAATTCTTGATAAAAATTTTTCTCAAATCCTTAAATTACATCGCGCTTCCGTGGGTCAAATCTATGTTACAAATCTGCGGATAGTTTTTTTACGAATGAAAGCCATACTTCCCAGCGTAAGCAAAACCAAAGTTGCCGGCTCGGGGACGATGATTTCTATGTCGATACCTCCGCCGACGATTTTTTTCTGAATAAAAGCAGTTGACCCCGGCAGACTGAACGCCAAAAGATTGTTGTCGAGCACTACCTGCAGACGAGTCCAGCCTATATCGTCGACGACAACCTGGCCGGTCCATGTACCCTGACCGCCATCGATTGGCGAAATAGGCGATGTTGTAAGCGCATCGTAATGGACACCGAATGCATTAAGATTTGTCAGAAACAAAGTGCCTGTGGCAGATACGCTGCCCTCGGTCAGGATGCCGTAATCGCCGTATTCGGTAATCCGAATGCCTTTGATTTGTTTGCCGGTATGAGCGATTATTTCGAACTGAACCCTGTCCGAGACGATATCACCCACGCCATTGACACTTTCTGCTCTGAAATTAGACGGGAAAAAGACAAATGTGCTTCCGCCGACAAGAGTCGGATCTCCGAAGAGACCATTGTCGCTTCCTCCGTTTACCCAGTCAAATTCGTTTGCCGTGCCGTTCTGATTCTGCCAGAAGATAACAGCCTGCGCATCGCCCAAATCAAATGCGGACTGTAATGGCGGAATAAGAAAAAGCAGTAACAGAAGAACGAATAGACGGAGGTGGAAACGGGGAATGTCTGTAAAACTTCTTCTCACATACATTATGACACCTCTTCTCTCTTTTCATAAAACTTCTTCTAAAAACTTCTTCTCAACTTTTCCTAACAACTTGCTTTCTCTGCTTCCCTGCCTCTTCCTTCTATCTGCTGCTCATACTCCCAAACAAGAATCAAAAATGTGCGCAGACCGGCTCCGATGTAAGTCAAGTAATTCAGTCGGATAAAACCAGACGAAAATCAGATAAACCGATTGCCAAACAGCACAAGGTTCAAAAAAATCGCAAAATAAATGCGAAAACCCTGCTGTTTTCTCCTTTAAGTGGTTACAAGCGGAAAAATGCGCAGAAAAAACCACTATCCCTAAAACGCGGTTTTCTCAATCCTGCCAATACGTGCTTTCTCGTGCTCCCGTTTTCTTCTCCAACCCCTATTCTGTCGCAAATTATATCAAAAGAAATAGCGTCTGTCAAGAAAAAAATAAACAAATCGGGGAAGGGCCCGGCCGGGGGAAATGTCTGCGGTATCTGTTTTGGCGATAGGACCTAAAAAAAAGAGCCTTTTGAGTGAAATACTCACAAGGCTCATGCCGGAAAAGAACAAAATTTTTCGTTATACTTTTTAAGCAGCCGCCGGTTTTTTGCGGAAATCGCGGAATATAAATATTGCTCCGATAGTTAATGTAATTACGGTAGCAGGTTCTGGAATCGGAGTTATCTGAAAGGCTATCGCGTTGCCTAAAACTTTCTTTTCTATAAAGGAACTCGAACCATCGCCGCTCATCGCGAGCAAATTGTCTTCAAACGTGATTTTTATACGGGTCCAGTCTATCTGGCCGATACCGAGTTGGGCCTGTCCCTGCCATGCGCCCTGGCCGCTGATTGCAGGCATCGAAGGAGTGGCTGTAATAGTGCCGAATAAACTGTTGGCTGTATCCATATTTTCGACAGTCAATCCGCCCGATACCTGAACCTGGCCATCACCTAAAATTCCGTAATCGCCATATTCTATAACAGAGATATTTTGAAAACTGAAACCCTCATGTGCTATAAGCTCAAATTCAAGACGGTCGGAAACCGAATCGGAAACGCCATTGACACTTTCCGCCCTGAAATTTGAAGGGAAAAATACAAAAGTATTGTCGCCTACGAAAATCGGGTCGCCAAAAAGGCCGTATAGACTTTGTCCGTTTTGCCAGTCGAAATAGCCGCCGCTGCCGCTTGAATTAGTCCAGAAGATATTTGCCTGTGTTGCCGAAAATGCGAGTAGAATAATCCCTGTGGCAAGAATGGTTGCTTTTTTCATTAAAACCCCCCATGAGTATAGTTTCCCTTGTTTGCCGCCCAAGGCGACAACACCCCATAAATAAACCTTAGGCTATAAGCCCGCTTCGCCGGACTTATAGCGATATGACACTTTCAGCCGTCCCGGCATTAAGTTGCGGGCATAAACCCGTAGCTTAATGCCAAGTACCAGTATCCACCGAAATTATAGTGAAACCACTTTGCTTCGGCGGATTTCGCTGAAAAGCGTAAAATCTCTTTGGCCGTAAGACCAGAGAGCTTTACATTCTATAAAAATATAATAAATAAATCGGCCGATGCCAAAAAAATGGTTTTTTTATTGCGCAAAAAAAAGAGTCCCGATTTTTCGGGACTCTATATCTAAAAAACATCTTCTCAGACTCCAATAGGCTCAATTGAGCCTAAATTCCTGAATAAAGAGGATTATTTTCTACTTTTTCTTTTCAAAAGAGCAAAGGCACCAACTGTAAATAATGTAATTGTTGCCGGCTCCGGGATCGAAGCTGCCGCGGTCTCTGGAACGATGGGAGGTTCCAAACCGTATTCCGTAGAGATATTGAGAGAACCTGCAACCGGTGCTGAATCGGAGGTGAATACCAGAAATGCGGAATGTGCATTGGCGATGAAAAGACCGTTTGTGAATTCCCATATAAAAGAACCGCCGTAATTGTCCGGGACCAGGCCGCCGTTTCCATCGTCTGTATAGCCGATATAATCTGTAGCGGTTGGGTCGCCGTCAAGAAGGCTGAACGTTGCTATCGGGTTCAGATCAGTGCCGAGATTTATTACCTGATAAGCGTAAATGTATTGGCCGTTGCCGGGATTGGCAAATCCGTCGATTTGGCCGTCCATTGTATCGTGATAACTGTTTGAGTCGGTGTTGTAAACGGCGTATTCAACATACGCATATACATCGTTTTGATTGTAATAACGAGAACCCTGCCATGTTGAACTTTCTGGCAGGTAGTATCCGGCATGGGCTATCGTCTGCAGCAGCAGCACAGCTCCAAACAATCCAGCCAATTTAAGTCTTTTAGTATTGTTCTTTCTCATTATTACTTTCCTTTCAATAATAAACTATTCTGTATTGTTTTTTCTGTTTATGAACAAAAGGGATGCGCCCATGCCCAAAAGCAGCATGGTTGCAGGTTCCGGGATTTCTTCGGGCACTGGCGAAGGCTGGTTTTCCGGCACCGGCGGGGCCATGTTTTCAGGCTCGTCCGGAGGAATGTATGGCAGCGTATTATTCGGAGGATTATATCTTCTTGAGCCGCCGCCGGTATATTCTCCACCTCTGATAGATATACGGTTTGGATACAAAGCCGGCGGGCCTACGCTAATCTGCGGACCGGCGGAAGAATCCATCGCTGCGTATTTATCTTGTTCGAAAACGGCTATGATGATTTTTGGGCCGTTAACATTTAGTTTGGTTCTTCCGACAGTCGAGTCCTGTACGTCGCCAAGCCAGTAAACGAATTTCCAGCCGGTATTGGGAACGGTTGTCAGTGTAACAGTTTCATTGATTTCAAATGTGTGTACGCCAATGCCCGGGGTAATAACACCGGCACCGGCGGGACTTTCCTGCATAAGTACAGCGTAATCACCTTCGGCAAAAGCAGTGTTAAAAAAACTCACAATAAAACAGAGGATAAGGCCTCTATAAACTAACATTTGTCCACCTTGTTCGATGCTGCGAAGGGGCCGCTTCATCGACTCCGAAAAGAAGTTATTCTATTATTTAAAATATCCTGTTTTGAATAACTTCTTCTTTAGACCTCATCCAATCGAAGCAAATAATTATTTGCTGTTTTTTCTTTTTATGAAAAATACTGAGCCGATCGTTAAAAGAAAGATTGTGGCAGGCTCAGGAACAGGAGTGTAGATATAACTAACGCATGCACTGTCTATACTCGCCTTAGTTGCCTGGGCAGCAATGGTATTGCCTCCATCGTAACTTAGAGATATTAGAGTGAGCGTGTCCGCATCCAGTGTAATTATGCCGGACCCGGTGAATGCCGCAAGTATATTAGCAGCGGTATATTGTTTGGTTGCTAAAAAGTAAATATCTTCAAAAGTTCCTTTCACGCTATTGCCCGGAGCAAGATTCGTGAAGAAAAAGTCATCACTGGATATATCGATTTGCGGAGCGCCAAGAGAGAGTGTGGGAAACTCGACAGTGGGATACCCGACATATATCCGCAAACGGGTGTGGGCATCGCCGCTTGACGAGGTACCGCCATTGTTGGTAACGGTGATTTCTGTGTTCATAAAACCATTAAGGCGGAATATTACCTTGGTTAATTCTCCCAGTGAGGAGTCAAACTTCTGGAACGCTAACGATGTAGCGTCAGGAGTCGCAGGCCAGTCAGTCGTTGTAAGCGGAATTGGCGTAGTAAAGAAAGGCCCTATGGTGTCAGCAAAAGCCGGTAAAGCGGCTAACGATACTGCCAAGGCGCAAATGGTTAAAAATCTTTTCGCGGTCATATAAGACCTCGCTTTCTAAAAAGAGGTTTTTTAATTGCTTTAAACTCGCTTTAAAAAACGCGCGCAAACTCAAATGTTGCATAACTCTTCTCCAGATAAAAAGCGTCAGATATGCCTCCAATGAGAACCGCAAAATAATGCAGGAACCCAAAAGCTCAAATCAGATACTGAATTTCAAACCGGTGTTTTCGCCTTTGCCCTGTGTAACTCTTCGCCTGCCCCAATTCAACTGCGGATTATACCACAAAAAAAAGAAAATGCAAGAGAAAAATCTGTTTTTATTGATTTTCTGAAAATTTGCGCAAAAAAAGAGCCCCGATTTGTCGGGACTCTTTTTATTATATGGTTAAAACCCTTCTACAGAATAGTCTTTAGAAAGATTATTTACTGTTTTTCCTCTTTATAGAGGCCAAAGCACCGATTGTGAGCAATGCAATTGTAGCAGGCTCAGGAACCGGAGTATAGATATAAGTAACGCATCCTTCTTCCAGACTAGCTTCGGTTATTTGAGTAGCAATGGTATTGCCGCCACTGTAGCTGACAACTGTTTGAGTGAGAGTATCCGCATCCAGCGTAATTGTGCCGGCCCCGGTGAATGCCGCGAGTATATTGGCGGCGGTATACTGTTTGGAAGCTGAAAAGTAAATATCATCAAAACTTTCTGACACGCTGCCGCCCGGAGCAAGATTGGTGAACACGAAGTCATCACTGGATATATCGATTTGCGGAGCGCCAAGAGAGAGCGTGGGAGACTCTACAGTAGGATATCCAATATATAACCTCAAACGGGTGTGGGCATCGCCTGTTGACGAAGTGCCGCCGTTGTTGGTAACTGTGATATCTGTGTTCATAAAACCGCTAAGGTTAAATATTACCTTGGTTAATGTTCCCAGCGAAGAGTCAAACTGCTGGAATGTTAACGAAGTAGCGTCAGGAGTTCCAGGCCAATCGGTTGTTGTAAGTGGAATTGCCGTGGTGAAAAATGGGCCTATGGTGTCAGCAAGAGCCGGCATAGCAGTTAAAAGTACCCCTAAAACACATACAAATAGTCCTCGTTTCAACATAATCTTACCCCTTTCTAAAATATTGGTTACTTATCTTAAATGCCCCCCGGGCAGATAAACTCGTTTTAAAGCTATAGATTCGGGTAGATACTAAAAAATCCCATAAAGCAAAAGATTCACTTGAAAGCACAAAGTCGATTTATCAGTTGAAGATGTTTTTCGCTACCCCAATTCTTAGAGGATTATATCAAAATAAAATGGAAAATGCAAGAGTAGGAAGCATTTTACCTGAGTTTTTTTACAAAAAAGCCGACTGCGATTTGCCGTCGGCTTTATTATCGAACCTTTGCGAAATTATTTTAATTACATTTTTTGCATTTGCAGCTTGTTTTAAAGAGAATCGCAAGACCCGCAACAGATATTACCAGCGTGTAAACGCTGCGAGGGATGTGTGTAATTTCCGGAAGTGTTACTTTGCCGTAACTGGCGATTTTATCAAGCGGAACGACAATAGCCGGGTAGATAAGGATAAAAAAGAAAGCTCCCGCGAACATACCAACGACAGAGACAAGGGCGTCAATTCTTCCGGAAGCTGCACAGGCAAGGCCAGTGCCGGGGCAATAGCCTGTCATTCCGAAACCAATGCCGAGAATTGCTCCGCCAATAAGCACCGACACAACCGCTGCCGGTTTTACACTGTAATGTGCGATGCCGGCCATATCGAGGAACCATGTGCCGAGCATACCGACTATAACGAATAAAGCGATAGTCCGCATAGCGTGAAAATCTTTCAATCTCAATGTGCCGACGATTTTATCCGGTTGTGCCAGGCCGCCCATATATAAGGCCGCTCCGAAAAGCAGTCCTGCTCCAAAACCTGTTAAGTTAGTATCCATATTTCAACTCCTTTTATTTTTCGATATCGGGACATTTGGGGTAAAATATTTTTGCCGTTATCATTCCAAAGGCAAAGAGCGTGATAGAGAATGGCACGGCCGCAAGGGAAAGCTGTGCCCATCCGCTTGCGAATTGGCCGCTTGTGCAGCCACCGGCGAATCTGGCACCGAGCAGGACTAAAAAGCCGCCGATAAATGCGGTTGTCATTCTTTTAGTAACGTTCGAGCCGTAATTCGCCTGCCACCAGATTGTCGTCTTTTTCAGTTTCCATTTTTTCATTCCCAAAGCGGCGATAACAGCTCCGGCGACAATTCCGACATCGAGCCAAAAGCCGTAACCTAACTTTTGATATTTTTCAGAGCTGATAAGACCGTGGTTTTGTGTGTACTGCGGCGCGGCAGATTTAATAATTTTTGCGTCGACGATGACAAACTGTGTCGATACGCCAAGCGGCTCGGCAAGGCCGACAGCCAGAATCTGCACCAGACCCAGCACAAGCCCGGCAAGCCACCACGGCAAAGGGGATTTTTTTACAGTTAAATCGTCCATAAACAGACTCCTTTCAAAAATACCACAACGACCGATATAGCTAAATCGGCTAATTGGCGGTATTTTATACAGGAAATCACTAATGATGCAATAGGGGGCGTATCGCCGGGTTCAAAACGGCAATATAGATAATATTAATGGTGAGATAAGAGTTTGCTGAAAAAGCCCTGTTTGCGTGTGTGTTCGCCATGATGGATTTTTTCAAGATGCTTTTGCACTATATCCGGAACTTCGTAAGTGTTGAAAGGTTTAACGATGTAATCGATGGCGCCTCTGCTGATGGCCAGGTCAATATCCTTCGAATCATCCTTGCAGGTGAGCATTAATACCGGAATGTGCATAGTTTCGGTATTACGTTTCAACTCTACCAGTACTTCCATACCATCCATTTCCGGCATCATCCAATCTAATAGTACGATATCGATTTCTTCGGATTTTGCGAGGTCAATGCCGTCGCGGCCATTGGCAGCGGAGAAGACCTTGAATCCCTTTTTGACCAGGGCGTTCTGAAGCAGCAGCCTTATTGTTGCGTCATCGTCAATTACAAGTATATGTGTCGGTTCCTGCATAGTATTTTCCCTGCTAATTCAAGCTATCTTTATTATCGGCGAAAATGTTTAGCGGCATTACGGGAATCACAACTGATAAAAACGCTGCAGCAGATAGTCAGGCCGAAAAATTTTTATGCCGAGTCCCATAAAATGTTTTATGGCGGTATAAGGCATTTGTTTGTTCCGGCCGGAAGCACTGTTTTAAGTGAATCAACTGGCAAAAACAGATTTTTTATGGTATAATCAGGCCTTGATAAGGAGATAAATCGAGAAAACAGTTTGAGCCATGATTTTTTAGTTCCCTTTTGCCCTTTCCCGCATTGCGTTGAATGCGGGATTTTTTTTGCGCATTGACGGAGATGTAATCCTCGTTTAACATTCAGATATGAGAGCGATAGTTCAAATAGTAAAAAACGCTAAAGTTACCGTCGATAATAATATCGCCGGTCAAATAGATGCCGGTCTGCTCGTTTATCTCGGCGTCGGCAAAGACGACAACGAATCCGATGCGGTATTCGTAGCGGACAAGATTGTCAACCTGCGGATTTTTGCCGATGATAACGACAAGATGAATTTAAGCGTAAAAGATAAAATAGGACAGGTGCTCGTCGTCAGCAACTTTACTCTTTTCGGAGATTGCCGAAAGGGCAGAAGGCCGGGCTTCGATTTGGCGGCAGAGCCTGCAATCGCAGAAAAACTTTATGAAAAAGTCGTCGAACTTATAAAAGCAGAAGGGCTTGAAGTTCAAAATGGAATCTTTGCCGCCTATATGGATGTAACGGCGTCAAACGACGGGCCAATCAATTTTTTAATAGATAGTAAAAGATTATTTTGAAAACGAACCCCCGGGATAAACCCGGGGGCTTACGGATTACATACCCAAAATCATTTCTTGATTGAATATGGGCTTTCGATTAAAATACCACGTCTTTGAGGTAAATATGACAGATACAATAAAACAGCAGGTTGAAGAGCTTAAACGCGGAACAGTTGAGATTTTCAACGAAAAAGAACTTGCCGAGCGGCTTGTTGAGGCGGCAAAAGAAAAACGCCAGCTTCGCATCAAACTCGGTATGGACCCGACTGCGCCGGATATTCACCTTGGACATACCGTAGTTATGCGGAAGATGAGACAGTTCCAGGATATGGGACATAAGGCTGTTTTGATTATCGGCGACTACACCGCACGAATCGGCGACCCGACAGGACAAAACACAACAAGGCCGATGCTTTCACCTGAACAAATCGACAAAAACGCAAAGACATACATCGACCAGGCTGGGAAAATTCTCGATACATCGAAAGACAAATTCGAAGTCAGGCCAAACAGCGAATGGCTGGCAGATTTGAGGCTTGCCGATATTATAAAACTTACCAGTTCTACTACTGTTGCAAGAATGCTCGAACGTGATACATTTGAAATCCGTTATAAAGCAGGAGATGCGATAAGTATGCATGAATTTTTATATCCGCTGATGCAGGGATATGATTCTGTTATGGTAAAGGCCGATGTCGAACTGGGCGGAACCGACCAGACGTTTAATAACCTTGTCGGACGCGATTTGCAGAGATTAAACAATCAAAAGCCGCAGATTGTAATTACGATGCCGATACTTGTCGGCCTTGACGGTGTAGAAAAAATGAGCAAGTCAAAAGGCAACTACATCGGCGTAACAGATTCGCCAAAAGATATGTTCGGCAAAGTGATGAGTATAAGCGATGAAATGATGGAAAATTATTTTACGCTCCTGACGGATATACCCGCTGAAAAAATCAGGGAACTCGTCGATTCGCAAAAGAGTCATCCGAAAGAGTCGAAAGTATTTCTCGGCAAAACCATTATAAAACAATTTTACGATGAAGCTACGGCACAGGCCGCTGCCGATGAGTTTGATAAAGTATTTGCGCAGAAACAACTGCCGCAGGATATGCCGGAGGTAAAAATATCGGGCGAGCCTGTAACGGCGGCGAAACTGCTGGCGGTGTGCAATCTTGTCGCAAGCGGCGGAGAAGCGAAAAGACTTATAGCGGGGGGCGGAATGAGTATCGACGGCGAAAAAATTACCGACCCGAATAAACCGATAACGCCTGCAAACGGAATGATTGTCCGTGCAGGAAAACTTAAATTCGCGAAACTTTCGGTAAATTGAACAGGCTAAATTATGAATAATATAAAAAAAAATAAAAACGGGAAAGTTCAAAAAGCAATTAAGGCTGAGCCGATTATAAGGAAGCTGCAATCGCATCGCGGACAGATAAAAAAACTTGGTGTGAAACAACTTGGACTTTTCGGTTCTGCCGCAAGAGGGGAGATGAGGGCAAATAGCGATGTGGATATTGTTGTTAAATTTGACAAGACAACATACAGAAAGTATTTAAGCCTGAAAATACTGCTCAAAGGTATACTTGGCAGAGATGTTGACCTATTGACTTTACCATCTATCCAGGGAAGGCTTAAGGAACAGATTATGAAGGATTTTATAAATGTCCCGACATACTGAACTGCGATTACTGGATATACTTGATGCCATTGAAAGAATTTTTAGCTATGCAAAAGGTATGAGCTACAAGGACTTTCTGTCCGACCACAAAACACAGGATGCAGTAGTCAGAAATATTGAGATTATAGGCGAAGCGGCCAGGGCCATCTCCAAAATATTCCGTGCCGATAATCCACAAATTCCATGGGATGATATCATAGGTATGCGAAATATAATCGTTCATCATTATTTCGGTGTTCTGATTGACGTAGTATGGGATATTGCAAAAAAAGAACTGCCCAGCCTTAAAAAGCAGATAAAAGCCATTATAAAGGTGGATTGATTTATGAGATTACCAGAAATAAAAAATCCGGATAGATACGTCGACCTTTATGCGGTTGATTTCGGCGGTCACAATGGGGTTGGATTTACCGCTGATGAAGTGGCGGAACTTCTCGAAAGCGAAAAATTCAGGGACATAAAAGTTTACAGAATTTATAAAGCATATCCTGACGGCAAAATGGAACTAAAGGGTGTACCGAATGAAATATTCGAGCTTGAGATGGGAATGTTCTTTTATGAATTCGATGAAGTCGCAGCACAGAGCGATTATAAGAAACTGATAAGCTCGGCTGTAACGACTGCGCCGCCGACAAAAGCAAAAGTTCATCTTGCAAAATACGACGATGATAAATTTGCTGTCGCGATTATCTTTCCTGCTGAATATAACGACCAATTCAGTAAATGGCTTTTGGATATAGATTATAAAACAAACGGTTCCGCGGAAGGCGGCATTGAGGCGGTAAAAAGATATTATACCGATGAGCCTGAAATTCTCGAAAGACATCAGTTGTTCAATCAGCAGCAAATTGAAAGCCTCACAGGCGCCAGGCTTTTGGCCGCGACAAAAACGGCGATTGTTAGATAAATTGAAGATTTAAGATTGAAGATTGAAGATTTAAAAATTGCATTCGTTTTGTTTATCTCCTCTCTGTTCAAAAAGAAGATAAAAGCCAATGATTTGAAGAAATTGGATTTTTCCGCATCCACTCAAAAGTCAGGAATTTCATTTACAGATAAAATCAGGGACATCTTTCGTCACAAGTGGATTAAGAAATCTTGAAAAATAGCCACCAAGACACGAAGGCACAAAGAGAAGTATATATTTTTAAAACTTAGTGCCTTCGTGCCTTTGTGGCTAATTAAGCGTTAGTGCCGCAGCATTTTTTGTATTTTTTCCCGCTGCCGCACGGACACGGGTCGTTTCTGCCGACCTTGGGCTGTTCAAGCTTTATCTGTTTGACTCTGGTTGCTTCGCCCTGCGGGGCCTGAGCGGCGGCACGCTGACGTTCGGCCATTTCAAACTGACTAACTTCTTCGTGTTTTGTCTGGCCTGCCTGCCAGATACTTTTTGTTCTTGTACCCGCTTCGAGACGAACCTTGAAGATTGTATCAGTAACTTTATCTTCAATTAAATCAAGCATCTCGCCGAACATCCGGAATCCCTCGTGTTTATATTCTATTTTCGGGTCCTTCTCGGCATAAGCCCGCATAAAAATACTTTCCTTCATGTGGTCCATCGCATACAAATGGTCCTTCCACGCTGAATCGTAGAATTGCAGAAGGACATATTTTTCAAGCTCGCTAAGTTCAGTCCTTAAAAATTCCCTGCCTGCCTCAAGCAGTTTTTCCTTAGCGGTATTTACCATACCGCTCTCTGACGGTCGCGGCTCTGATGCGAAATCATCACTCTTCAAATTTGCTTTGAACCTGTTATTCGCCCATTCAACGAATTGGTCTGGCTGAAGAGATGCGATTTTTTCATCGATTTCATTTTTAAGACCTGAGCTGTGGTAATCTTCGCTGATTTTCAGCAGTTCTTTATGGACCGCGGCAGGGGAAGTATTCTGCAGATAAGAAACAGTGATTTCTTTACCGAACCTTTCGTTTATCCAGCCTGCAAGATTTTCAAACGCATAGACATTTACGCTGTCGGTGCGATAAGTCATACTCATCGCGAATTCAACGGGGTATTCTATTTCCCGACGGGCATAGAGAATCTGTACCAGGCCGAGAAGCTTTTCGTAAACCTGCTTCGGCTTTAATGGTTCCAGCTCGTTTACATCGAGTTTGATTCCGAATTTATTGGCCGACCAGTTGGCAAATGTTTTGATTCCAAAATCAGCGTCAAGGAATATGGCCAGCGAAGAACAATCTTTTTTCTCTATCTGTTCGGCAGAGGCGGTGATAAGGTTTTGTTCGATTTCTTCAGCGGTCATTTGCCGGATTTTACTGCCTGAAAGATTTACGCTGTACGAACTCATCGCCCATTTACACAGAGATTCGATGTTCCAGGTGCTCTTGTCAGCGAAGTCTTCGAGATATTCGCCAAGAGTAACGGAGATGTTGTTTGCGGCCTCATTTTTCGCGTTTTTCTTTGCCAGTTCCTCTATCTGCTCGGCGTTAAAGCCGGAGATACGGCCCGGATTTATATCGACTCCGAAATTTGTCTTTACCCATTCGGCGATACATTTCAAACGATAGTCCGCGTCGAGTATATCGCTGCAGGCCTTATCGATTGTCGAATCTATCATCGCGGTAATCATATCCTTAAGGCCTATGCCTTCGATTACCTGTCTTCTGCGGGAATAGAAGGTTTTTCTCTGATAGTCCATCACCTCGTCAAATTCAAGAAGGCTTTTTCTTGCCTCGAAATTCCGCTGTTCGACTTTTTTCTGCGCCTTTTCAACGCCTTTGCTAATCTGGCGATGTTGAATCGGCTCGCCTTCTTCCCAGCCGACCCATGAAAGAGCCTTTACTGTCCATTCAGGAGAAAAGATTTTCAGCAAATCGTCGTCGAAACTTAAAAAGAACTGGGTAGAACCGGCGTCACCCTGTCTGCCGCATCGTCCGCGAAGCTGATTGTCAATTCTTCTGGACTCGTGTCGCTCAGTGCCGACTATGTGCAGACCGCCAATATCGGCGACGCCCGGGCCGAGCTTGATATCCGTGCCGCGGCCGGCCATATTCGTAGCAATTGTAACGTTGCCGCAGAGTTTTCCCGAGCGGTCGGTGTGCTGATGGCCCGCCTTTTCAACGATTAACGCTTCTCTTGCGTGCTGTTTGGCGTTAAGAACTTCGTGCTCTATGCCGTATTTTCTGGTCAGGGCGTTTGAAATCGCCTCACTCTTTTCGACGCTTATCGTGCCGACAAGCACAGGGCGGCCCGCGGAGCTTGTGTCGTGAATTTCCTCTACGATAGCGTTGAATTTTTCCTTAATGGATTTATAAATCATATCGTCTTTGTCGTCGCGGATGCAGGGTTTGTTTGTCGGGATGGTAACGACTTCGAGTTTGTATATCTGCATAAACTCGTCGGCTTCGGTGATGGCGGTGCCTGTCATACCGGCTATTTTTTCATAGAGACGGAAAAAGTTCTGCAGCGTTATTGTCGCAAGGGTCTGGGATTCCTCTTTCACAGTAACATTTTCCTTGGCCTCTACGGCCTGATGAAGACCGTCCGACCATTGTCTGCCGTGCATAAGACGGCCGGTGAATTCATCGACAATTATGATTTTGCCGTCCATTACGACGTAGTCTTTTTCCTTTTCAAAGACAATATGCGCCCGCAGGCTCTGTTCGAGAAGATGCGGCCATTCCATATTCGAGCCTGTAAAGAACGAGCCGACGCCGGCAAGGTCCTGAGCTGCGCCGAGGCCGTCGTGATTGAGATGAACCGCTTTTCGGTCGTATTCTATTTCGTAATATTGCTTTGCCGAGTCGAGCCGGCTCTGCAGGTTTTCAATTTCAGTCTGAGTTTTTTCAATTACAGACTGGGCTTTTTGTACGCGGAGGTCGTCTTTTGCTTTTTTCGATTCTGAAAGTTCGCCCTGAGCGTTCGCTATTGTCTTGTGTGCCGAATCGAGCTGCTGATTTATATGATTATAGTTGCTTTGCATATTTATAATCTGTTTTGCGACGGCATCGGCCTTTTTGTATCTGCTGACATCGTCGAAAGCGGGGCCGGAAATAATCAGCGGCGTTCTGGCCTCGTCGATAAGGATAGAGTCAACTTCGTCGATAATCGCGTATTCGAGCGGGCCCTGCGCCAGCTGCTCTGCAGAGACTTTCATATTGTCGCGCAGATAATCGAAGCCGAACTCGTTATTTGTTCCGTAAGTTATATCGCAGGAGTATTGTGCCTTGCGGTCGGCGCCGGTGGTTTCCATATTTGCCTGAATCGCGCCGACGGTCAGCCCCAGGGCATTGTAAACCGGGCCCATCCACTCGGAGTCGCGTTTTGCCAGATAGTCGTTGACGGTAACGACATGCACCTTTTTTCCCGTAAGATGGACAAGATACGCGGCAAGAGTGGCAACAAGAGTTTTTCCTTCGCCGGTTGTCATTTCAGCAATCCTGCCGTCATAAAGGACATGGCCGCCAATGAGCTGGACATCGAAATGCCGCATATTGACGGTTCTTCTTGCCGCTTCACGAACGACAGCAAAGGCTTCGGACAGTATGTGTTCCGGGTTTGCATCGGCAGATAAACGATTTTTAAATTCCGCTGTTTTTGCTTTTAAAGCGTCGTCACTGAGGTTTTTTATCTGCTCTTCGAATTGGCCGGCCTCTAAGGCGATGCGCATATATCCCTTGATGAGTCTTTCGTTGCGTGAACCGAAAAGCTTTACGAGCAGCCGACTTATTTTTCCCTGAGCCATAATTAACAATTTAAAATTTAAAATTCAGGCTTTATGCTCTTGTAATGTATTCGCCTGTGCGTGTATCGACACGGACAACATCGCCGACCTTTATGAACGACGGCACACTGATAACGGCGCCGGTGTCGAGCGTTGCGGATTTTCGCTGGCCCGAAGCCGTTGCGCCTTTTATCTCCGGCGGCGTTTCGACAACCCTAAGGTCGACAGAATTTGGCAAAGTAACCATAACTGGTTTGCCTTCATATGTACTGACGGCGATTTCGGTGTTGGGCTTGAGATATTTTCTGCCGTCGCCGAAGGCGTCATCGTCGAGCGTTATCTGGTCGTAAGTTTCAAGGTCCATAAGGACGTGGCCGTTCGGCTCGGAATAAAGATACTCGTATTTCCGCTTATCGAGAGTAACCTCTTCGATGTTTTCCTCGGACCTGATTCTGGCGTTATTTATCAGTCCGTCAATAACACCCTTGATTTTTGTCTGATAAATTGCGCCGCCTTTGCCGAGCTTGACGTGCTCGAAGTCTATAATTATATAGAGCTTTCCTTCCCACAGGATCGTCTGACCCTTTTTCATTTCCGCTGCCTTCATCCCGTTAGACCTCTAAACCCTTTCTCATTTATTTAATCTATGTTAATTTCGCCTTTTCTAAAGTTTTTTCTACTAATCATATCTAAAGAGGTCTAACGGGATTCATCCCTATGCGGCTTAGACCTTTATTTAAGACAACAGTATCCCCCAAATTAGCCTGAAAGTCAAGAAAGGTTCTTGCATAAGCTATTCTTATCTATTATATTATGTCGTCTCATCGTGCGTTGAGGCGGTTAACCGGAAATCCTAAATTAACAGGTGAAAAAATGGCAGAAGTTGTAACGCCGGATATCGAAGGAATTGTTCCAGAAAAGACTCCCAAGGACCCGTTTCTGACCGAGCTTTCAAGGCTCGCCAAGCAGAACAATAAAATTGACCCGCAGCTTTACGAACAGTTTGCCGTCAAGCGCGGCCTGCGAAACGCCGACGGCACGGGCGTATTGGCCGGTCTTACCGAAATCGGCGACGTGCACGGCTATGTCATCAACGAAGGCGAAAAAGAAGCCATCGAGGGGAGGCTGCGATACAGAGGTATGGAAATCGAAGATATTGTTTCCGGTTTCCAGAAGGAAAAAAGACACGGCTTCGAAGAGACCGCGTACCTGCTGCTGTTCGGCGAGCTGCCGAAGAAAAAGGATTTGACCAGATTCTGTCACCTGCTCGGCAAGAACAGAAATCTGCCGGAAGGTTTTACGGAAAATATGATTCTCAAGGCGCCCAGCAATAACGTGATGAACAAACTGGCAAGGAGCGTTCTGGCGGCGTATTCATACGACAAGACGCCGGAAGACAGGTCGCTGAAAAATATTCTTCGTCAGTGCATAGGACTGATTGCGAGATTTCCGACATTTGCCGCTTACGGCTATCAGGCCAAGGCACACTATTATGACGGCGAGAGCCTTTATATCCATTCGCCTGACGAGAAACTTTCCACAGCGGAAAATTTCCTTATGCTTACAAGGCCGGACAAGAAATATACCAAGACAGAAGCGGATTTGCTCGACCTTTGTCTGGTTCTGCACGCAGAGCACGGCGGCGGAAATAATTCGACCTTTACTACGCACGTGGTTACCTCGTCCGATACCGATGTTTATTCTGCAATCGCGGCGGCAATAGGTTCGCTGAAGGGCTCAAAGCACGGCGGAGCGAATATTCAGGTCATCGCGATGATGGACGACATCAAAAAGAACGTAAAGAATTATGAAAGCGAAAACCAGGTTGCCGATTATCTCGCCAGGATTGTCAAAAAAGAGGCATTCGACGGTACGGGCCTGATTTACGGTCTGGGGCACGCTGTTTATACGATTTCAGACCCTAGAACGGCCCTGATTAGAAAACAGGCGGCAAGACTTGCCAAGGAAAAGGACCTCGAATGGGAATTCGAGTTGTATTCTCTTATTGAAAGACTTTCGCCGGAGATATTCCAGAAAATCAAAAAGTCAGACAAGAAAGTTTGTCCGAATGTGGATTTCTATTCCGGTTTTGTTTACAGGATGCTCGGAATACCGACCGCGCTTTATACTCCGCTTTTTGCGGTTTCGAGAATCTCCGGCTGGTGCGCTCATTTTATCGAAGAAACCGTCAGCGGCGGACGCATTATCAGACCGGCGTATAAAAGCGTCGCGGAAAAAAGAGAATATATCCCAACGTCGAAAAGATAGAAAGCCACGAAGACACAAAGGCACGAAGTTTTTATATATATTATTTTTAGTGTCTTAGTGCCTTAGTGGCTATAAGTATCTCACCATTTTCCCGGTGTAAGTGCATCCGGAACCGGCTGATTCCACCAGTTCGCGTCTCTTAGATATTGTTTTGTCATCATTGCGGCGTTTACGCCGTCGCCGACTGCGGTTGCAAGCTGCATAGCCGCTCCTGTTCTGCAGTCGCCCGCCACGAAAACGCCGGCCACTTTCGTCCGCAGAAAGCCTACATCGCATTTGACAAAGCCCGCTTCGGTTAAATCGACAAAACCATTGAGAAATGAAGTGTTCGGAACCATACCGACAAAGATAAAAACGCCGTCGCAGGGAAGGGTTTCTTCGTTGTTTGTTTTTACGTTTTTCACACGTACTTTTTCAACCTTTTTATCACCTTCGATTGCGACAACAACGGTATCGAGTTTGAGTTTTATATTTCCGCCATTGTTGACTTTGCTCATAAGTTCCTCGACGAGCACTTTTGTCGCTCTGAATTCCTGCCGTCGATGGACGAGGGTAAGTTCGGCCGCGAATTTCGCGACGTGCAGTGCTTCCTCGACAGCAGTATTTCCGCCGCCGACGGCGACGACTTTTTTGCCTTTGAAAAACGGGGCGTCGCAGGTTCCGCAATAGCTTACACCGGCGCCGGCGTTGCGAAATTCTTCTTCGCCGGGAACGTCGAGTTTGCGATAAGAGCTTCCGCAGGCGATTATCACGGATTTGCCGATAAATGTCTTTTTGCCGCAGTTTATCTCAATATTTCCGTCAGGCAGCTTTGTAAGTTTTTTTACTTCTTCGGTTTTGAATTCCGCGCCGAAGCTGTCAATCTGCTTCTTCATTTTCTCAATCAGGTCAGGGCCTGAAATGCTTTCAAAGCCGGGGAAATTTTCTATGCGGTCGGTGGTGATTATTTGGCCGCCGGGAAAGAATTTTTCGAGAACGACCGTCTTAAATCTGTCTCTTGAATTGTAAAGAGCCGCCGCAAGTCCGGCGGGGCCTCCGCCGATGATTATACTGTCGTAAATTACCTCTGCCATTAACTGTTCCTTACTTCTTTATGTCCTTACTTCCTTTTTTCATCTGATATTGTTCCATCATCTGGATTTTGTCGAGCCACTGGGGGAAGTCAGCGAGAATGTCGGCTCTTGTCGTTCTTTCAAGCCGGTACGAAAAGCTGCCCTGTATTTCGGCGGACAGCAGTCCTTTTTGGCCGTCGAAGTACATCTTCTGATGTACCGTGTATGCTCCGAAAAATTCGACCTGTGCCGCGGATTGAGCCGGCAAAACGGAAGTTTCAGACGTTTTTATTCTCGAAAGAATCACAGGTGCTATTTTGCCGTCTGAAAGTATTATTTCAAGCATAACGGTATCGAATTTACTTTTAAGAAATTCAGCGACAACACGGTCAAAGATAACGTCAGGTACCATTGAGTCTGTAAAGTAAAATTTATTGATAACGTCATTTTTCTGTACGGTCAGCACATTCTCGTCGTCGAGCTGAATGTGAGTCGGCTGCTGACGATTTGTCAACAGACTGCCCTGTTTTATCGTCCAGTCGAACCTGCGCAGCGAAATATCCGAGTGGAAAACCGTTTGTTCGGTATAAGTGTTGTAGCTGGAACTTATGAATGATATTCCTGCGAATGTAACCGCTGAATCGTCATTTGAATCTGCCGAGTAAGAAATACTATCTGTAGAGAACCCGATAGTATTGCCGCGAGTATCTTTTATATGGTAATAATCACGATGACCCTGCCGCGGTAATATTTCCGAATACGAGGCTTTAAAATTTTTCAGGAATTCTACGCCTTTTGTGAGCGGATTGTCCGGCAGATATTTTACCGAGGCCAGAAGCGCTTTGAAGATTTTCTCGGCAAGGTCGCCGCCAAGACCTTTATGCGCCACTTCAAGCGTGATAACTTTTCCATCGGGCAGGACAGTTGTGCCGCAGAGAACCACGGCCTTTTCAGAGGAGATTTGAGCATAGTCGAATGTAAAGTCGCCGAATTTCTCAGACTTTACGGATTCAATCTTTCCCTGTACGGAAGCGGCCATCGCCTCGAACTGCTGCGAGGCACCTTCCTGGGACGGCTGAAGTAAATACCGCCACCGCAGCGAAATGGCTGAGTTGCTGTTAATCTGCATCAGGCTGGCAAGCCTGAATTCGTTGTCCTCATATTTGAAGCTGTCTGAAAGCGATTTCCAGCCGCCATCGGCAGGAACAGAAACCGTAAGACCGGTACCTTTAACCCCGACAGGCTCAGAAAGCTTAAAATCCGTTCTGGACGAGATAAGAAGTTTCGCTAAAAGAAGACCGAGCAGAAGCAGGCCGAAAAATGCCGCCTTGTCGAGTCCCCACCGTCTTAATTTTTCATTATTTGCCATTTTTTTCCTTTAAGGAAATAAAGAGGTAAGATGCAGGAAATAAGGAAAAGCAATCGCATACTTTCATTATATCCTTATCTCTTTACTTCTTGTTCAAGATTATCGGGCAAGGTCATAACAAAATCCCGAATATCGTCACGAGTTTTTCTGAACGCATCCATTATTTCTTCTTCCGAACCTGTTAAAAAAGACGGGTCCGAAAAAGGCCTGTGGACAAGCTTTGTTTTGCCGTGGAAAACAGGACAGCTTTCTTTGGCGTTATCGCAAAGCGTAATTACATAATCAAAATCAATTCCGGCAAGCTCGTCGATGTGCTTGGAACGATGGCTGGAAATATCCGCACCAACTTCGGCCATTACTTTTACGGCCCTTGAGCTTACGCCGACAGGATAAACGCCGGCGGAAAAGGCTTCTATGCAGTCGCTTTTAAGCTTTTTCGCCCAGCCCTCGGCCATCTGACTGCGGCAGGAATTGCCGGTACACAGGAACAAGATATTCAATTTTTCTTTTTTATCCGTCATTTTTAAAACCCGGAACTATTCTAATAGCAGAGCGGCGGATTTTCCAGCTAAAACCCCGCTTGAAAATGCAAACTGCAGATTATATCCGCCACAGGGGCCGTCAACATTAACCGTTTCGCCGGCGAAAAACAATCCGTGACATAGTTTTGACTGCATGGTTTTGCTGTCAATTTCGGCTGTATCGACGCCGCCTCTTGTCGCAGTCGCTTTTTCAACCGGTTCGGCGGAAACAATGGAAAGCGGAAATGTTTTGAGTTTTTCGACAAGGGTTTTCCGTAATTTTTTATTTATCTGCCCGGCGCCGATTTCAGGAATATTATTTTCAGCGCAAATCGTCTTAATCAGGGCTTTCGGTAAAAGCTGTGAAAGTACAGAGATGATATTTTGTCGAGGATTGGCCGTGATTATTGTTTTATCGAGTTCATTGGTTTTTATATCCGGTAAAAAGTCGATGAATATTTTAATATTGCCTTTCGGTAAATCAGCGATATTTCTGCTCATATCGAAAACGGCAGGACCGCCGATACCTTTGTGGGTAAAAAGCATCGGGCCCGAAGACGATATTTTTTTGCCGTTGATTTTACTTGTTATTGAAACATTTTTTACGCTTATGCCGGCCAGAGAAGAACAGAATTTTTCCGCTGTAACCAGCGGCACTACGACGGCAATTGGCTTTATGATTTTGTGGCCGAGCTTTTGGGCGAATTTGTATCCGTCGCCTGTCGAACCGGTCTGCGGCCAGCTTACGCCCCCGGTTGCGATTATCAAACATTTCGCTGAAATCACAGATTTTTCTGATTCAATAATAAATAAACCCCGACCGCAGGTGTCGGGGCTAAACAATTTGACTGATACGACTTTTTTGTCGTAAAATATTCTGATATTTAATTTCTTCATTTCATCGAAAAGTATTTGCTGAATGTCGCCTGCGTTTTGAGTTTCGGGGAATACGCAGCCGGATTGTTCGACGACTGTTTCAAGGCCGTGATTGCGGAAGAAATCCCGCAGCTTCTGCGGGCCGAATTCATAAATGCAGTGGCGGACAAACCTGTCGAAAGGTTTGTATGCCCTTATAATTTCGTCGGCTGAACCGGTATGCGTGAGATTGCACCTGCCTCCGCCTGTCAGCAGAAGTTTTCTGCCTGCACTTGTGTTCGACTCTATGACAACGACTTTCTTTGCACGCCGGGCCGCGGCAATAGAGGCCATCATACCTGCCGGTCCAGCACCAATTATACATATGTCAGTTTCAGTCATAATTATTTTGAAAAGAAGTAAGTTTCAGATTAACATAGTCAGCCCTGAATTTACAGAGACATAATGAGAGAAAATACTGAAAAAATCAATATAAATGAAGGCGGATGCAAAGAAGTGCTGAAAATCGCATTTCCGCTGATACTAAGCACCTCGGCGATGACGCTGCAGATGTTCGTGGACCGGGTTTTTCTGATGTGGTACGACCAGAACGCGATGAGCGCGGCGATGCTGGGTGGAATACTCAGTTTTGTATTCTTCAGTTTTTTCCTCGGCACGGCCAGCTATGCCAATACTTTTGTTTCGCAGTACGACGGCGCAAAAATGAAAAACAGAATCGGCCCCTCCGTTTGGCAGAGCGTTTATTTTTCCATCGGTGCCGGACTGATAATGGCGGCAATTGCCTTGTTTGCCAGACCACTTATCACACTTGTCGGGCATGAACCGGCAATCGCCGGATATGAACTTGTATATTTCAGGATTCTGCTGCTCGGGGCGTTGCCGGGAATTATCGACGCTTCGCTTTCCTGCTTCCTGACAGGCAGAGGGAAAACATGGACAGTTTTATGGATTAATGTTTTCAAAACAGTTCTAAATGCTGTGCTTGATTACGCGATGATTTTCGGGCATTTTGGTTTTCCGAAATGGGGCATCGGCGGAGCTGCGATAGCAACCGTTATCGCCAGTGCCGCAACCTGCGTGATTTATTTTATCGTTTTTTTGTGGCCCGCTCATCGCCGGGATTTCTGCACGTCTAATTATGTTTTCGATAAAGACCTTTTCGGCAGGTTAATGAAATTCGGCATACCGAGCGGCGTGCAGTTTATGCTCGATATACTGGGTTTTACGCTTTTTGTGGTTTTCGTGGGCAGAATCGACGCGGTATCGTTCGCGGCCTCTTCGATGGTTCTTCAGATTAATACGCTTTCATTTATGCCGATGATAGGCTTCGGTATAGCGACAGGAATACTTGTCGGCAGGGCACTGGGCGCCGACAAGCCGCACATCGCGCAAAAAGTCACCTGGTCAGCGGCCAGGCTGACCTTCGGATATATGATTGTTATAGCGGCGGGCTACTGGCTTTTTCCGGATTTGTTTATGCTGCCGTTCGAGGCGAAAGCATCGGCCGAGCAGATGGAAGCGATGAGGCCGATAGCGAAAACACTGCTTTACTTCGTCAGTTTTTACTGCATCTTCGATACGGGCAATATTATTTTTTCGGCGGCGCTAAAGGGAGCGGGCGATACGAAATTTGTAATGTATATTTCAATCTGGCTCAACTGGATTATTATGGTTATTCCGAGCTGGGCGGCTGTAACATTTCTGCACGGCAGGGCAAGACTTTATATAGCATGGGCCGCTCTGGCAGGTTATGTGTGCGCGCTGGCAATATTGTTCCTGCTTCGATTCCTCGCCGGCAAATGGAAAACAATGCGGGTGATAGAAAAAGCTCCTGTGCTGCCGGGCATTATGCCTTCTGTGCCGACCGTCGAAACAGATGCCGGATAAATATAACCGCTTAATTGACAAAAAGTTAAAAAAATCCCCGAAATTTGTTTTTTTGGCTTGTTTTTATAGGACGTTAGGATTTACAATATGCACCTATCCTTGAGGAGAGGAAGAATGATGATTTGCTCGGTTAGTTTCTGAATAGTTTTATAGTAAATCGTTATTTTCGGGATAGGAGAGAATGATGTTTGCAAAGAGGGACTTTCAAGTCAGCGGTATTCTTCCGGCAATTCACTCCTTAACCTTTACAGTAAGGAAAAAAGAATAACATTTTTTTTGGAAGGGGTATGGGGTTATGAGAACAACACTAATTTTCGCAGTCGTATTAATTTCAGTTCTGAGTGGTTTTGTTTATGCGGGCATTATTGATGCACCCATATCGCATTGGACATTGGATGAAACTTCAGGCGCAACGGTTCACGACAGCGCAGACAGCCATAACGGTGCTATCGCAGGCGACCCGGTCTGGACAGCCGGTAAAATCGACGGCTGTCTGGATTTCGACAGCAGCGGTGATTATGTAAATTTCGGAGACGTCAGCCAGTTTGAGTTTGGCGGTAATGATTTTACAATTGCCTTTTGGTTTAAAACCGAAGGCGCACATGACATCGGCGGCGAAAATTCAGGAACAGGAAATATTATATCCAAGTATGATATAAATCTGGGCAGACAATGGTTAATCCAGCAAACTGCTGACGATAAAATTCACTTTGATACTTATTCTGTCGATTCATCTACCGGCGGAGATGGCCTCGTTTCAACAGGAGGTTATGGAAATGAATGGACGTATGTTACCGCCGTCCGCCAGGGAGCCGCCAAATATCTGTATATAAACGGTGTTTTGGACAATAACGGCGTATGTAATGGAATAGTGGCGGGAACAATCTCGCCTGTCTTAATCGGCGCACGATCCGCTAACGATTATTATTACCGATTCTTCAATGGTAAAATCGATGACGTCCGCATTTACGATTATGCTCTAAGTGCAGCCGAAGCTAATCAACTTTATCTGATTCCTGAACCCGCAACTATCGCATTGCTCGGCCTCGGTGCCTTAAGCCTCATTAGAAAAAATCGGTTAATAAAAATAACAATTTAAGAAGGAGATAAATCATGAAAAAGTTAATGACAGTTTGTGCAGTAGTGGGATTGATTATGGCAACAGCCGGCACGGCGCAGGCAGCGCTCGACGTTGATACGATAGTCATGACCTCCTACAAGAGTCATACAGATGGGACACCAGATTTCTACCCCTGGCGCTTTGAGGTCTGGGTAGAACTTGATGATTCTGGCAGCCTCGACCATATCGAAGTAACAAAGCCCGGCGATTTGACGCCCTTTACTACTATTTACGAAGTCGATGGCAATTGGGAATTCGAGTCATCGGGGTATCTTACCATTGCGGCCTTGCAGGGCGACTACCCAACTGGCGAGTACACTTTCGACTTTTACAGCGACAGCAGTTCGTTGCTTACCTTCAATCTGGACAACAGCGGCCTTACCGAGCCCACGAACCCTGTCAATTTCACCTATCCCGCTTATGGTGCAACGGATGTTAGTCTCAATCCGACGTTCACCTGGACTATAGACAGCGGCGCCGGGGATGCCTTAGGTTTATGGCTGGATAGCGATAACGATTGGTACGAGAACATCCCTGTCTCGATGGATACAACTTCCTGGGAGCCGCTCGGCCCACTGAACCCCAATTGCACCTACGACCTTGAGGTCTCGGTCATCAATGCCAAGGACCTCAACGGACTTGCTTTCCCTACTATGACTGTTGGCAGTGACGAGTTCAAATACGGTCTTTGGATTGAATACCTCAACGGGATAGAGTTCACCACGATTCCGGAACCCGCCTCCGCAGCGATACTTGCGTTAGGGATGTTTGCCTTAAGAAGAAAACACAAATAACATAAATTCTTTTGTCCGGTGGGTCTATAAGCCGGGTTCTGTAGTCGGCGACCATTTCTCTGGGATTGCCGTTGCCGACAACCTCAAGCAACCTACCCGCCGGGATAACGCTCGGGCCGAGCATACCGGCATACTTGGTCTTGCAGGCGGTGGGGTTTACCCTGCCGATTCTGTCACCAAAATCGCGGTGCGCTCTTACCGCACCTTTTCACCATTGCCCGAAGGCTGTGTATTTTCTGTGGCACTTTCCCGTGGATTTCTCCAGATGGCCGTTAGCCATCACCGCGCCCTGTCCTGCCCGGACTTTCCTCCCCGCACCTGCTCCATATTCTCTTAAAATCTGTTTCAATTCTTAAAAGAATACCAAGCAGGTGCGGGGCGGCCGCCCGACCCGCCGGACAAAAGAATTTAAAATTATCAGAATAAATTTTACGGCGGTTATTATATCATAAAAACCTTATTTTTTGCAAGTCCAGTAATAAAAAGGCCTTATTGGCGGTTTAAACCTTGATTTTAGACTATTTTTGTGGTATAATATCTTCAATCCGATGTCTTGTAATAAGGTGGTTTGGGCTTTGATATTAAGGCCATGCGGAGGCGGGAAGATATTGTTCTAAAATTTTTTTGCCGCATTTATCCGTGTGGAATTGCAGTATATAAATTTTGGAGAAAGAAACAGAACATGAAATACTCACTTAAATCCAGTGTCATTATTCCTGCAATTATTATTTCTATTTTATCTTTGAGTATCGGCACAAGCACAGCGGCCGGAGAAGACTCCAACAGCATTTCAGTAATTAAGGTAGGACCAACAACCCTGGGAGATTCTCTTAGCCTTGAACAATTACAGAAAATCACAGTAATGTTTATGGACAGCCCTCCTTTTCCGCCAAAAGATATCCAAAGACTCTCAGTTACTGAGATGTCGCAGTCGGCGGTAATGCTCAGCGTTCCAACTTCGGTCTGGACTTACGGCTGCTCTGCAACTTCGGCCGGAATGATTTTCGGATATTACGACCGCACAGGATATCCGAATATGTATACAGGCCCGACTAACGGCGGCGTTGCTCCGCTGCATGATCTCGGACAGGGGATTAGCACGCCTATTGCCGGTTCGTGTTCCATAATCGCTACGCAGAATGGTTTTGACGGAAGAGCGACAAGAGGGCATGTTGACGATTACTGGACGGGCTACTTAGATCCCGGTCCTGACCCATGGGAAGGAAACTGGACCGAACATACCTGGGGCGGATGCACCGCTGACTATATGGGAACCAACCAGTGGAAGTGGGACTTTGACCCATGGTCAAACGGCGACGGAACACGAGAAACCAACGTAGACGGCTCTACATCGGTTTTTTCTTACAACGACGCAACAAAATTGTATGATTATGTGCCACCTTCAAGCCTGGGACTGCCTCAGACAGAATTATGTCACGGCTTAAGATTGTTTGCTGAATCGCGAGGTTATACGGTTCAGGAAAATTACACTCAAAGAATAGATCCGTTAGTGTCCGGAGGTTTTTCTTTGGCCAATTACAGAACGGAAATCGATAACGGCCATCCGGTCATGATTCAGCTCGAGGGACATACTATGGTTGGCGTAGGTTACGAAGCGAGTTCGCAGACAATCTACGTTAACGACACATGGGACAACAGCGTTCATCCAATGACATGGGGAGGCAGTTATTCCGGAATGGCACATTGGGGCGTTACAATAATTCATCTTATTCCGTTGCCGCCCGGTCAGGCGACCAATCCTGACCCGAACAATGGTGCAACAAATGTCAGTTTAGCTGTCCAGCTTAGCTGGACTGCCGGGGTCAATGCAGTATCACATGATGTTTATTTCGGAACCACAAATCCGCCAGTGTTTCAGGGTAATCAGACAGGAACGACTTTTAACTCCGAAATAATGGCAGGCGGAACAACTCACTATTGGCGTATAGATGAAAAGAATTCCGGTGGTACAACTACAGGCGTAGTCTGGCATTTTACCACGGTTAATGTACGGTCATTGACAACCTCGACTACAGCGGGCGGTACTGTAAGTACGCCGGGCATAGGCACCTTCTGGTATACCAAAGAGGCCAATGCAGATATCGCCGCATCGCCGAATACCGGTTATTCTTTCGTTAACTGGACCGGAACAGCGGTAACAGCCGGCAAGGTTGCAGACCCGAATTCACCGAACACAACCGTTACGATGAGCGGCAATTATACAATCTGTGCCAACTTTGATACCAGTCAGAAGTCTTTGGCAACCTCTGCTTCGGCAGGCGGTACTGTAAGTACGCCGGGCATAGGTACATACTGGTATGCCAGAAACACCGATGCAAATGTAGTCGCACTGCCGAATAGCGGTTATTTTTTCGTTAACTGGACCGGCACAGCGGTAACTGCCGGCAAGGTTGCGAATCCGAGTTCACCGAACACAACCGTTATGATGAGCAGCAATTATACAATCCGGGCAAACTTCGATACAAATCTGAAGTTTTTGACAACCTCTGCTACAGGCGGCGGTACTGTAACAACGCCCGGGGTAGGTACATACGGCTATGACAAAAACACCTTTGCAGATATCACTGCGCTGGCGGAGCCAAATCATATTTTCATTAACTGGACCGGCACAGCGGTAACGGCGGGTAAGGTTGCAAATCCGAATTCGCCGAGCACGACGGTTCTGATTGATGCCGACCGCACGGTTCAGGCCAACTTTGCATTCGCCATTGACCCGCTGCAAATTTCCTGGGTGCAAAGATATAACGGCACAGTCAACGGCCCGGATTACGCGATGGACATTGCCGCCGATTCAAACGGCAATGCTTATGTTACCGGCTATGCCAAAAACATCGGAACAGATTACGACTTCGTAACAATAAAATACACGCCGGACGGCAATACCGCGTGGGCAAAAATATACAACCGCAGTTCTTCGACCCCGGACTATGCAATGGCAATCGCTGTCGACGCAAATTCAAATGTTATTGTCGCCGGTTACGATTACACCACATATTCCGGCTATGACGGTGTTGTGGTAAAATACGATTCCGCAGGCACCCAGCTCTGGGCGAAGACATACAATCAGTCAGGCGCCAGCGACGACAGGCTAAGCGATGTCGCAGTAGACGCCAACGGCAATGTCTATGTAATCGGAAGGACAAACCAGGACTGCCTGATAATAAAATACACTCCTGACGGCACCCTTGCCTGGTCGAAGACCTATAACGGCACAGGAAACAATTTTGATACTTTCTATAAACTTGCGATTGACAGCAGCGGCAATATTTATGCCTGCGGCGAAACGGCGGGGGCCGGTACATACCAGGACGGCTTGATAATGAAATATTCGCCGGACGGGACTTTATTATGGATGGATACTTATAACGGTTCCGCCAACCAGTGGGATATGCTGGAGGCAATCGCTATCGATTCGGCCGACAATATTTATGTTACAGGTTCTGTGGAAACCGCGAGCGATTGCGATTATGTAACGATAAAATACTCACCAGCCGGCAGTCGGCTCTGGACGGCTTTTTATGCCGGCGCAAGCTGGGGCTGGGATTATTCCTACGCAATCGCTGTCAGTTTGGATGGCAATGTCGTTGTTACAGGATACAGCGAAGGGGAAACCAGTTCCGATGCGGCTACTGTAAAATACGATTCTGCGACAGGCGCACAAATCTGGGCGGCCAGATACAACGGCGCCGGCAATGCAACGGATTATACCGATTCTATTGCAACCGACAAAGTCGGCAATGTTTATGTTCACGGCAGAAGCTTCGAAGCGACCTCGACAGATTATCTTACCATCTGCTATGATTCGAACGGCAATGAGCGATGGAGAGTAAATTATAACGGTTCGGCCGGACTGACCGATATCGGCAGCGCAATCGCGGTTTATGATAATAACAATATCTATGTTACCGGCTGCAGTATGAATTCGACAAGTAATTATGATTACGCGACCATTAAATACACGATATTCGAGCCGTGTCCTGCCCCGCCTCAGGGCGATTTAAACGGCGACTGCCATGTCAACTTTTTTGACCTTGCGATTTTTGCCGATGGCTATACAGGCTGGGAAACGGATTATGTAACGCTTGAAGATATAGCCGATACCTGGCTGAATTGCGGTCTTTTGCATCAGAGCGAATGCTGGCAGTAAGGCGGCTCGGCTGAATATTCTTAAAAGAATACCTGGATTTGCGCTTTATAGGACTGTAAAAGTAGTCTTTTTATCAGTTTAAAGCTTGATTTTTTGCCAATTTCGTGGTATAATACCCCTATTAATAACTCAAAGACAGGGGTGGCTATGCCGGTTTCTTCGGTTTCCCAAACGAGCAGGAAGATGGATTTTCAGGTGTTTTTTATAATTGCTGTTTGTCTGTGCGCGATTAGCGGTTCTGTTTTTGCCGCCGGGCCGCAGATAGACTGGACGGCAAGATATAACGGAACAGCAAACAGTCACGATTACGCGACAGATATGGCTATAGATTCGAACGGCTTTGTCTATGTGAGCGGCTACGCGAAAAACGTCAGCACGAATGAAGATTTTGTAACGATAAAATACACGCCGGACGGAAATACCGTCTGGACAAAAACATATAATCGTATAGGCGGAAGTCCCGATTATTCTGAAGCGATAACGATTGACGCGAATTCAAATGTCGTAGTTGCCGGCCGCAGTAAATTACCAACGTCGCTGAACAATGACGGCGCAGTGATAAAATACAATTCTTCCGGCACGCAGCTTTGGGTAAAGACATACAATTCTGCAGGCGACAGCGAAGACAGTTTTTCTGATGTTGTTACAGACGCCGGCGGTAACATTTATATATCCGGCACGGCAAACGGAGACGGCCTGATAATAAAATATACACCTAACGGCGACATAGCGTGGGTACGGACCTACAACGGAACCGGAAACGGCTATGATGCCCTTTATAAACTTGTAATTGACAGCAACAGCGATATTTATGCCTGCGGCGAATCGACAGGAGCCGACACAGGACGGGATTGCCTGATAGTGAAATATTCTTCGGCCGGCACTTTATTGTGGGCGCAAACTTATGACGGCCAGGATCATTTTTGGGACGGACTGGGAGCAATGGCGATTGATTCGGCCGGAAATGTTTATGTTACAGGCTCAGTCGAGACGATATTCGATTCAAATTATGTAACAATGAAATATTCGCCGGCGGGGGGCAGACTCTGGACGGCATTTTATACCGGCACGGCAACGGGCTGGGATTATTCCTACGCAATCGCTGTCAGTTCGGACGGCAATGTTGTGGTAACGGGATACAGCGAAGGGGCAACCAGTGTCGACGCTGCTACTATAAAATATAATTCCGCGACAGGCGCACAGATTTGGGCAAGCAGATATAACGGCGCGGGCGATTCGACCGATTATGCCAATGCAATAGCAGCCGATAATTTCGGCAATGTTTATATCCACGGCACAAGCGTTGAGAGCGGCTCGGCAGATTATCTTACAATCTGCTATGACTCGAACGGCGTGAAAAACTGGAAGATGAATTATAATGCGAATTCACTGGCCGATATCGGCAGCGCACAAATAATTGTTGATAATAGTAATATGTATGTAACGGGCTACAGTATGGCCTCGATAAATAATTACGATTACGCGACCATTAAATATACGATAACTAACCCATGTCCCGTACCGCCTGCGGGCGATTTAAACGGCGACTGTCAGGTAAACTTACTTGACCTTACAGTTTTTGCCGGCAGCTATACAGGCTGGGAAACAGATTATCCTGTGCTTAAAGATATAGCCGATACCTGGCTGGAGTGCGGCCTGGCAGAGCAGGGCGACTGCTGGCAGTAAAAAACGGGAACACAGAACATAGAACACAGCATACAGAATTCTGAATTCTGATTTATACACATCATTTTCTACAATTTTTTTAGAGGATTTCCAATGAACAGTATTATTCTATCTCCACATCGTGTTACAGAGGCAAACGGTTTTTACGAAACGCTCAAAAGAACAAGGCCGCGGACAAAAAATGACCTGAAAAATTATCTAAAAGTTTTTCTGGACCTTGATATAGGCGATGTGAAAATCTGTCCCGAACATAATACTCCGATGGATTATTTGTGGCACTGCTATAACAGCGATTTTGCCGGCAGCGCAAGCGGCGATTGCGTCGTCTGGGCAGGACGCGGCGGGGGGAAAACTCTTTTGGCCGCTGCCGCGACACTTTTAGACAGTATTTTCAAGCCCGGCTGTAAAACGAGAATACTTGCAGGCAGCGAAACGCAGGCGCAAAGGATGTACGATTATCTGCTTGGCTTTTTAAGAGAAGGGTTTGAGAATTTTCTTGCCGAACCGATACACAAAAACAAATGCTGCTTTCTGAATGGTTCGGATGTCGAGGTGCTGACGCAATCGGCAACAAGTGTGCGGGGCAGTCATATTCAGAAACTGCGATGCGATGAAGTGGAGCTGTTCGACAGGCAGATTTTCGAGGCGGCAAAATTCATTACCAAAAGCACAGACAAAATAGTCGGTGCTATGGAAACCTTAAGCACAATGCATCAGCCCTTCGGAATTATGCACGACCTTGTCGGCAAGGCCGCCTCGGCCGGTGTTCCGATATTCAAATGGTGCGTATGGGAAGTGATTGAAAACTGCAAAGACCGCTCGTGCAGTTGTTGTCCGCTAAACAGCGATTGTCACGGCAGGGCAAGAAAGGCAAACGGATATCTGAAAATCGATGATTGTTTAGCGCAGATGCGCAGAAGCAGCAGGGCGGCGTTTGAGTCTGAAATGCTGTGTCTGCGGCCGTCGCTGGAAAATGTAGTCTTTGCGGAGTTTGAGCCTGATATTCATATAGCGCCTGTCGAATATAATTCTGATTTGCCGCTGTATCGCGCGATTGACTTTGGCTTTGTCAATCCGTTCGTATGTCTCTGGATTCAGATTGATTCGCAGGGCACGGTGAGAATTATTGACGAATATATAAAAAGCAGAGAGACGGTCGATGCGCACGCAGATGAGATTAAAAACAGAACCCCTTACAGCGAGGATAAAGTTATCGCGACATTTTGCGACCCGGCAGGGGCGGGCGTTAATGACGTTACCGGCACAAGTCCCGTTTTCCAGCTGAGACAGGCCGGCGTGAAACTGCGTTACAGGAGAAGTTCTATTCTCGAAGGAATTGAACTTGTCAGAAGGTCTCTGCGCTCCGGCGACGGCAAAAGCAATTTGATAATAAGTCCCCGATGCGGGAGATTGATTGAGGCGATGCAGTGTTATCATTATCCGCCGACACATTCGACAAGCTCAGGGCAGGGCGGCTGTAATGAACTGCCGCTGAAAGACGGGATTTACGACCATCCGATTGATGCGATGCGGTATTTCTTCGTGAATTACAATAATTCAAATCCCGCCAAAAACAGGAGATATTAAAGTTGCCGCCTATATTCTTCTTATTATAATGAAGTAAGATGATTTGCTTTAGGAGACTTGGCGATGTGCGGGTTAAGACAATATATTTCATTTCTGTTTATTCTTAATATTTCTTCGATTGTATTCGCGCTTGGAACGGAGAACTTTGGCGATAATCCCATTGAATTGTCCCCGAACTGGCCTAATGGTTTAAAAACGATGACGGAGAGTCCGGGACTGGTTTATTCGAGGTGGGTCAATGGAGGCGAGTATTTCTGTTACAAAGGCGATGTGAATGCATTCAATGATGCCCTGAAAAAATTTGCTGATATAAACGCACCGGCACATAGGCTTATCATTGAATACGGTCATGGGCGGACAAAGTCTTTCGATGGCAAGGAAATAAAATTTGACTGGAAACTTGATGTTGTTGGAGGTGTCAGCCGAAATATTCTGCTGAGAAAAGACCAAACAGATGCAAATCTTAGTCCGAAACTTACTTATTATCTGTGGCTTGATGAAGGCAAATTGGACGCCCTGATTTTACCTGAAAATATCGAAGTGACGGTTTCCGACCCTAATGCCAAAGACTTTCTTAGTTATCGTATTAAAGAAGCCCTTAAATGGCGAACTGCAAGACGCAAATGGCTCGAATTTGTAAATCCCTTTCTCGAAAAGCATCGCAAAAGATTGAAGCAGACATGGCCTGATGGCAAGGAACCGCCGATAAACGGATATGTTGAATTTCAAAGCCGATATGTGTCAAAATATCTGCCGGATTATAAAATCTATGTCATTGAGACAAATATAATCAGCGTTCCGGAACTTTTTGCAGTCTCGGCGGATGGAAATGTCATAGATATCACAGGACGTCATTATGTTGACAAGGAATTGTCCCGAAAAGAACCATTTTCAAAGTTCATCGTCAGCCGGGGAATTTTGATTTCAGATTTTAACAGTGCGATTGAAGTCGGGAAGTTTATTGAAGAACTAATATTCGCTCCGCAAAGGTGGAGTTATCTGCGGCAAAATTCGAATGATTTCAGAATATTCAAGGCGTGGATATTCTCCTGCCAAGGAACGGTAGATGACCCAAACTGGCAGTGGTATGCCGAAAAGCAGGAAACCGGCTGGATGGTCTCAAAAAGATATGTTGGTCCACCGGCTTCCATTATAATGCCTCCGAAATGGAATCTTGTTTGTGATGAAAAAGGTCAGATAATCGAGGTATCACACTGACAGATAGTTATGCTGAATTTCAAACCAACCGACAAACAAAAAAGGGTTGTTCTAACTCGCCATGGGAGGAGGGAATTCTGGCTTATCTGAACAGCCTTTTTTTATTTATAAAATATTCCGGTTTATTTATTTTCTTTTTCTCAGAAGTGCAATCGCCCCGATAGCTAAAAGACTTATAGTTGCCGGTTCAGGAACTATTTCAAATGAGGCTGAGCCTGTCGCCAGTCCATTAGCGCTGAGAGAAAACCACCATTGCGACTGGATGCTTGATACAGTTCCCGGTATTTGCTGCCAGCCGGTTTCTTCGTAAGTCTGCATAGGTCCTGTGGCGGTGCCTACCAGATTGGCGAATACTCCGGTGCCGTTGTAGACTGCCCGGTAAGCCTTGGTTCCATATTCAAAATTTCCGATAACGGTATCGCCTCGATTTGGAACTACATAGGCATAAGCAAACGCGTCAGGATTTGTCATTGGGGCAAAACTGAGTACATCTGAAGTAAAGGAAAAGTACGTTTTTAAACTGCCGGCCGCGACCGCAAATCCTATTTCGATAATGGGGTCAGCCTTAACGGATATATTTATTCCCGTAACTGTCGCCAATACTATTTCGGGATGATTGTTGGCTCTGATTTCGAATTGCTCCGACATCGGCAGGTACCAGGTATAAGTCGTATCCGGATTTGCGTAAACCGTATTCCAATCGATGCCGGTGTAGATAGGTACACTAGCCCACACTGTACCGGGATTCGAACTCTCCGCTTCAACATCAAGCATTAGTGTCACTGGAACAGCATACCCGTTGACGCTGATGAAAGCCAAAAACAGGCTGATTACCGTACATCTCTTCAATAACTTCTTCATCTTCGCTTCTCCAATCCCCAAAAAATACTTTATACTTCTACCTCTTCATCCATACAATTTCACTAACTATTATCACCCTTATAATTATGATTGTTATTTAGTTTTTGCACAATTCAGTAATTATGATGTAGTTGTTTATGATGATAGGCCTTAGTTTCGCGGCCATGCCGAAAATAGTTGATAATGTAAAGGATAAGTTCGCTGCGGTCCTGTGTGTTAAATTTTTCGAAAAGCCGTCCAAGGTGCGTGCGAACCGTTGGCAGGGCTATTCCCATGTCCTGGGCAATCTGTTTATCGCTTTTGCCCTGAAAAAGATGCTGAATAATCTGGCTTTGTCTTGGAGGTAATGAAAGTTCCTCAACAAGTTTTTCCCACTCCTTTTCGTCGAAAATTTGCATATCCTGTGTAAAAGTCATTTTTACACACCCCATTCAACCCTAAACACAAAGATTTAAGCGTTTTTGACTGCATCAGTCAAGGTTTCTGATGTAATCTGTTTTAATTTACGGGAAATTACGATTTCCCTTCTTCAAAAGTCAGTACCTCTTCTTCCCGTCACAGCAGCACCGGCATGCTTCTTCTCTAAATTTTTATCTCTCTTTAGAACTGAATTGTAGGAAGGCATCTAAAACATTACAATTGTGGTAAATACGGGGATTAAATATAAAGCTTGTTTTTTTGCCTAAAAGCGATGTTTCATAGAGATATTTTTTATTAAAAATGAAGAAAAACCGTTTTTTCTAAATTTTTCCTGGTGCGATTCCGGAGTCTATCGCTTTTTTTGTCAGTTCAACGAGATTATGAGCGTCCAGCTTTTGCATGATATGCGCCCTGTGGTCTTCGATAGTCCTGATGGAGCGTTTTAATTGAAAGGCGATTTCCTTGTTGCTTTTGCCCTGCATTACCAATTCGAGTATTTTGTTTTCAGTTGGTGTTAATATTTTAGAGGCGGTAATATCCCATATGGCGCCTTCGAGATAGCCTTTTTCAGGATACATCCGCACTGAAATCTTTATCCATAGTACGGAGCCATCTACTCTCCAGGTTTCCAGCTCGAAGTCGTCAACCTGCTCTTTTTCTTTCAGCAGCTTCATTAGTTCATCCCTGCGCCGAGGGTCTGCATAAGATTTTGATGCGTAATGTTTTGCCAGACATTGCTCCTTGTTTTCATAACCCAGGAGTTTCACCAGAGTTTCATTGCATTCAATCAATTTGCCATCGCCGATTCGTACCCTGTACAGCGCCACCCGAGCGTTATCATATAGAGACTTGTAATCCTCCAATGACGACCCTAAGTTTTGCTGCAGTAATTTTATTTCCGTGATATCCCGAATGTTTCCGACGACCGCTTCGATTTTGCCGTTGGCGCCGGTTATAAAATTCCTGTTAACGCTAAACCAGACCCAATGACCTTTTTTGTGTTTAAATCTCTGTTCTATGTAACCGGCAAAATTGCTCGGCGGAAGTTTATCCGCTAATACCTCCATAATTTTTTTTTCAACCGTCCGATGGTCGTCGGGATGTACTCTTTTACTTATCCCTTCCATGCCCATTTCTATTATTTCTTCAGGCGTGAAACCGCTGATTTCAGTTGTAGCAGAACTTACATATTCGAATTTACCTGTTTTTGCATTCATCAGATAAAATATTATATCTTTGGAGTTTTCAAGGAGATGCAAATAGTAATCGCTTGATTTGTCAGAGAAAGAACCTTCTCTGTCGTCCGAATAATTCTTGCCCATACCGGCTATCTCTCCTATCCTGATATACAGAACCACAACTGTTATTTCAATGTAATCAGGATAGATGTATTTTCGCAAAATTCAATGGAAAACAAAAATAAAATATCACAGCTCGAATTCTGCCGGGAGCTGGAAATATTAAATATTTACCAGCAGGCGGATTGAGGGACAAGATTGCATTTTAACCAGTTTTCCGCCATCATCGCAAAGTCGATAAAGTTAACTCTGCAGTCGCCGTCCAAATCGCCAACCAGCGGTTCAGAACAGTTTATATTTGTAATAACAGTAAGTCCTGTCCAATCGCCGGGATTTGTAATTCTTGCAAATCCGCAGAAGCTGCCGTCAAAGCCTAAAGTGCCGACCTGAGTATAAACGCCGTTCGGCTCGCCTCTCATCTCGCTCCAGTTATTTGATGTTCCGCCGGTAGATAATCCGCCGTAATAATAATTACCGTTTGAACCCTGCACCGCATCTACCATTACCGGCTCATGCGAAGCTATGACATAATATGTGTAATTACCGCTGACAGTAATTGACTTGCCGTTTGTGCTTTCGCCGAGCTTTACATAATCATACTGGTCGATGTTGTGATAATACTCCCACCACTGCGGATAGGCCTGGTAATCCGTATCGCCTGCCCATACTTCGTAAGCCGTCCACGGCGTATCGACGGCAAAGGAGATAGTTTTGCATCTGCTCTTGCCTATGCAGGCTTCTATGCCGTCGTCATTTACAATATCATAGTATCTATCAAAATACAATTCAGCCTCCCAGTAACCGGCGGCGATAGTATGCGGCCCATAGCTTGTCTGGTTTTTGGGTGTGGGTAAGTTGGATTCAATCTCGTAACCGGTTGCCAAATTTTCAAGACAGGGCCACAGTGAGCCGGTATTAGCGTCTGTGCATTGCTGCCAAAGCAATGTTACCGGAGACGATATGCTGCTTCGGTATTGCGGATAGATAAATTCAGGCTCCTGCATCGGCTGCGGTATAGGATTGTTGGTTTCCGGCACAAGAAACCGCACAGTAGTTGTTTCGTTTGTATCGTCGATATAATAGAAGTTGAAAGTATATGTGCCGTTGCCAAATCTGTCCAGGTCGTTATAATCATCATTATTATCCGAATTATATTCCCAGTTCCAGTTGCCTGAATCGTCATCGAATTCTCTGGTTGTCCATACCTGATTAACATCGTCCCAGTTGTCCTCCAGATTTGGAATCTGGTAAGTGTTTCCGGCAGGCGTAAGAAACTCAATCAGCTCGACGGTATCATCTGTTTGCACTTCAATATAAAAGCCGTAATTGATATCGTTGTCATCGAGCGGATTTGTATATTCGATCTCATACCACATATCAAATAAATAAACATGGTCTTCGACTGCCGCTAAGGTGTTTGCCGCAAAAAGGAAAAGACCTGCAAAAACAAGAACTCCGCTAATATTCTTCACCATTATTCCTCCTGTGATAAAGCTGAAAATACGGGTCGGATTATACCATATTTTCAGCTTATTTCAACAAAAAAAAGGCCGTGAAAAATTTCACAGCCTTTTTATTTATAAAGCATTTTGGTCTAATTATTTTCTTTTTCTAAGCAGTAAACCGCCTATTACAAGCAGGCTCATAGTCGCCGGTTCTGGAACAAGAGTAACCCCCAAAACACTGCCTGAACCTATATCGCCTGCGGCACCAGTGAAAGTGTAGCTCAGCACCTCACAATTCAGGTTGCCATCGAATAACTCCACATTATTTACAGGAGGGTCACCGACAAACGGCCTGTATGTTCCTGTGGGAACTACCACAAGTTGATTTCCAACAATATCGCCGGCAAGTATCGTCTGATGCCATGCCGTGAGAGTCCACTTGATATCAGTGCCGCCGACAGTCTCTTTCAGACCAGCGTATTCATAAATAATCAGCCCTCCCTCAAGGTTGATATTTAAAACATACTCTTCATTGTCACTGTAGTTTTTCGTCCAGGTACCATTAGTGTGGCCAGGCGGGAAGGCTGCGTTTGCAGGGTATAAATAGGTGTTAAGGTTGGCAATATCCTTATCGAGAATACCCGCCTGATACTCCAGGTTGATCTGGAAATCCTCTGTTATCGCATATCCGCTGATTTCATAACTTGTTCCAGCGCGAACCGTTGTCCAATTACCAAGTGTCAGACCTGTCGAGGCAACATAGAACGTCTCGTCTCTGACTGTAGTCGCGCCGCTCCACTCATCGGCCTGCACTGCACCGGCCACAAGCAGGCACAACAAAGCAGCCGTACAAATAATTGTTTTTTTTCTCATTTTGTTTTCTCCTTGTTCAAAATTCCTTTATACTTTTGTTTACTGTTTTTTTCGCAGTAAACCCGCTATACCAAGTCCGAGCAAAGCGATAGTTGTCGGTTCGGGAATAAGATTGATGTTTGCTGCTTCATAGCCACTGATACTGATAGACACACCATCCAGGTAACTGTCCACCGGATACGCCGGACTGTTTATGCCTGCGATAATATCAATGAACAGGATTTTTTCGTCGCCGTAGGTGCTGTACAAATCGGCCAAATAGGTATTGGCCGGATGCGAATTTGCTCCTGTGCCGTAAATCCAATCAACAGCCATGCCGAGTGTGTCATACTGATGCCAATCGTTGTCAGCGGCCTGCGGCCTGACAAAGTTGAAACGGTGGCCATACCAGCCGGTTGTAATCACCTCTGTATATATTTTCAACTGCCAGTCGTTCAATGCGATATCCATATTTTTTGTGTAATATGAAATATTTGTTAACTGACTGATGGTTACATCGCTAACGCCGAAAATATCTTTTGGCGACATTCTGAGAGCGGTGTATTTTCGCGGGTCTGAACCCTGAACGTCAGACCAGAAACAGCCGGTTTCATAACCTGCCGGGCCGGCTATATCACTGCCTTTTGGTGCGGGCTTATCCGGGTCATAGCCAAACGGTACACCACCCTGACCATTAGCAAATGTCGTGCCATCAGCCAGGTCGCCGGGCGAAACTGTAAACGTTGTTGCCGAAGCTGTACAGCATACCGCAACAATTAAAAGTAAGATTAACTTCTTCATTTTCCACTCCTTATTAAAAATTTCTTTATACTTTTGTTTACCGTTTTTTTCTCAGTAAACCCGCTATACCAAGTCCGAGCAGAGCGATAGTTGTCGGTTCTGGGATAACAGTGTGCAGAATCGGGTCGTTATCATCGCTATTCAAGTCTGTATAAAAATCATCGCCTATGAATCCGCTTTGCTCGTCGGTTCTGCCGTAGGTTGATTTTTCATCTGCGGTCTGGCCGGTTTCATTTGAAACAAATAAATCATTACCGAATATTACTATGCCTGATAATGCTCCGCCTGCGCTCTGACCGTCAGGGTCGAGTTCGAGAGATGCCCAGGGAACAGTTATAGTATCCTGCAGAGACAAAAGAACAGAGTCGAATACACTGATTTGTCTTTGCGTATATTGTGTAACCAGCGCGGAGCCGCCGGCGAAATCGATATCTATTGGAGCGGCGACGCCATTAATAGTCTGATACGACGAGCCATCAGCGGAAACTACATAAACTTTATTGGCTTCGTAGCCTGCGACCCAGATATTGCCGGCAGAGTCAACTTCAAGGCCTCGCGGACTGGCGTTCTTGTCTATCGTGATGCTTCCTCCGGTGCCGAAAGACGCATCGAGAGAGGCGTCTGTGATTGAGCCGCCGCTTTCTGTAAGCAGCCATTTTTGTAATACGCCTGTACCCCTGTCTGTGTTGTAAACCACAAGCTGACTGCCTTGCCTTGTTACGGTAACGCCTTCAGAATTGGTAAGACCTGTCAGGTTAAAAACATTCGAACTCAAATCTGAGTTGTAAATCTTAATCGATGTTCCTTCGGCAAAGTAAACTCTGCCCGCGTCGTCAACATCGATAGATTTGCCCCGAACGCCTGTAAGCTGAATATCGGCGGCGTCAATATAGTCGCCGACGGTCAAATCGATTCTGCGTACTGCAGGGCCGTTGTTATAGCCGGCGTAAAGATACCTGCCGTCAGGTGAAATTGCCAGGCCTCTGTTGTCTCTGGGGGACGGACTTTGTATCTGACCGAAGTCAGACTGGCTTGTGTCAATCATATACTGAACAGACCACTGGAGATTATCGAAAGTTGCAGCATTTGCAGATATGATTCCTGCGGCGATAACCGCAAAAATAAAAACAAATACTCCACGTTTCATTTTCTTCTTCCTTCCCAAGATAAAAATTCTGTTTTTTTAAACGAATTTTAACTGCGAAAATTATTTAACAGAAGCGCGGAAAAGATATGAATAAATTACTAAAAGGTAATCCCTGCCCTTAAATCGTTCCTCGTGAACCTATAATCATCTTCTCCGACTCCCAGCCTGATTCCAAAGGCCGATAATATTGTATCTTTTTGAAGCAAAATAAGCAAATAAAAAAGATATAATATGTGAAAATGTAATTTATTTATAAAGTCTTTCAGTGTAACAAGTTAAAGGCGGTATTTGCCGTAAAACGGGGTTATTTTTTTGCTTTTTACATTGGTACTGTTGTATTACAATCATAGAAACTATATGAAATTGATAATGCTCAGACTTATAATACAGACTGTTTTGTGTATCTGGCTTGTCCCGATAGCTGCCGGTGGGGGTGTAAGTAGCGGCGGAATTGTTACGCTTACCACAATCGGCGGGAATGTGATTCTTAACAATGGAATTGTCAATGCGACAATTGATACGGCAGCGGCTGAAATTACATCGCTGACATATAACGGTCAGGAGATGATAAGTCAGAGCGGCAGAAAAAATATCTACTTCAGCATGACTACCAAAGCAGGCTATGATAAGCCGCGGCACTGCGTTTATTCGATTACAAGTCAATCGCCGGAACTGGTGGATATTTCCTGCAAAAAAATCTACGGGCCAAACGATTTGCACGCATGGGATGTCGATATTCATTTTGTTATACGGCAGGGTATCGCCGGATTGTACGTTTACGCGATTGTTAGCCACCCAGAGGATTATCCCGATGTGAATATGGGCGAATGGCGAATGGTCTGGTGGATGCCGCACGATGAAAATGATTTTCTGCTGGACAGGATTTACGTTGACCAGTTGCGAAACTGGCAGATGGCTTCTTACTATGACGAAAAAAACGCGGCGGCGACAGGCATCAGGGAGATAAAAAAATATACGACCGGCGCAAGAAAAGACAAGTTCGACTGCAAATATATGTATTCGGCGGACCTTTGGCAACTGGACGCTTACGGATTTGCAGGGACAAAAAATAATCTCGGCGCATGGGTCGTCTTCGGCAGTTACGAATACTTCAACGACGGCCCGACGAAAAACGACCTGACCGCAGCGGCGGGAATAATTCATATCTATCTAAACGCAAATCACTATAACGGCTCAGGCTTCACAATCAAAAAAGGTCAGGCCTGGAGCAAAATCTACGGGCCGTGGCTGTTGTATTTTAATCATAAAAATAATCCTGACGCCTGTCGGGCGGACGCGAAGGCTGCGGCACTGACGGAAAAAAGACAATGGCCCTATAAATGGCTCAGGGCAGACGAATACCAGGCGGATAAACGCGGGACGGTAACAGGAAAATTTATCGTTAAAGATAGATTGAAAAGTTCTGTCAGCGGGGCGGGCGCGTGGATAGGTTTGGCTCAGCCTGAAAAAGAAAACGGCAATTGGCAGTTTCAGGGCAAAGATTATCAGTACTGGACAAGAGCGGATTCGCGCGGCGATTTTATAATCGAAGATGTCCAGCCGGGAAATTATACGCTGTACGCGTTTACTGACGGGGCGGTCGGAGAATATTCAAAAGATAATATTACAATCGGCGCAGGCGAGACGGTAAAACTCGGCAAAGTGAAATGGCTCGTGGAACATAAAGGAAATAAAATCGTATGGGAAATCGGCGTCCCCGACAGAAGCGCAGCGGAGTTCAGGCACGGCAGGACAGATTATTACGAGCCTTATCTGTTCGGGATATTCGCCGCCGAGTTTACGAATCCGATTGAGTATTACACTGCCGAGAACAATTGGGGAAAGATTTTAAATTATGCGCACAGTCCGTATATCACGGGCCAGATGTGGAAATGGCGGATTAATTTTATTCTGGAGAAAGCGCCAACGGAAGATGCGACGATGACGCTTGCTTTGGCCGGGTCCAATCGCGCCAAATTGAATATTTATGTCAATTCCGACTTCGCTAAAGCTACGACGGACAGGGACGAATCGGAGCCTTTGATAATTTTGCAGCCTGACAACAGCGGCGGCAATGCTCTGACTCGTGAAAGCATTCACGCCAAGTATGCGCTGCATTATGTAACGATTCCCGCCGGGAAACTGAAACAGGGTCTGAACACAATTACGCTCGGCCAGGCATCGACAGCCAGTATGGGCAATCATATTATGTATGATTACATCAATCTCGAATCCCGTTAGAAATAAGGCGTCAATGATACCTGATGTCCGGCAAGTCCTGCCTGAAACTGCCAGAAAAAGCAAAATAAGTGTCTTTGAAATTTTTATTTCTAACGGGACGAATTGCAGGATTAAAACATTGTTAATTGATGCTGGCTTGTGTTTTCACAAAGACTTTCAAGCAGGGTGTTTTTACCACAAACATCTGCGAGTTTGGTAATGCTCAGCATATTCAGCAGTTCGAGAGTAATTGGCCGTTTGGAATCCCACCAGATATAGGCTGAGAAAAATTCTCTTGCTGTTTCCGATGATAAAATTTCGTATAGAACGACTGCCTGCTGTTCAGAACAACAACTGAGAAAATAACAAGTATCATCTAAAACAACAGGCTTGCCATTATACGGGCTTATAAGGCGAAAACGTATATTCTTATAGAAGCCGGAGATGGCGATTTTAAAATCTGCAAAGGCATAATCGCCAACGCCAAAAATAGAAAATTGAGGATTGTTTTGATATATAATACTTGTTCTTTTGTCTAGCAGGTCAACGTGTTTTTGCAGATATCCCCATGTTTTTGGCGTATTTTGTTTAATAATGTTAGTTTGTTCTCCAATAAATCGCTGCGGCACGAGCATATAACGGTTGATAGTTTCAATTTCGCCATTGGCCAAATCGGAGCTTTTAAGCATTGGGAAAAGATAATCGTCTTCCAACTCGACCTGCTCGCCTAATCCGTTTAAGAAATAATTACCTGCTTTTTTAAGCTCCATAACTTTGACGCAGTCGTGCTTGATGCCTGAACGCCATTTAAAAGGCTCACCTTGATTTGTTATTAGGTGTTTCCACTTTTCATACAGAACCATATCTGATATAATACGATTACTTCCCAAAGCAGCGAGGCGGCAGGGAGAATTGGGGGTTAATTCTTCGTAAATTCTGCAATTAAGAATCGGCTTTTTCTGTCCCAGCCTTACAACAAAAAAACAGGCGTCCACAGCAACATTAAAATGCTGCCGTGAATCTATTTTATATATGCTGCACTGTTCCAGCGGAATGCCGTTTTTCCAGCTATATAGCAATATTTTGCGTGCAACGGCAGTTTTGCAGAGCATTGCCAGACAGGCCTGACGTGTTTTGAGATGTTGCAGCATATTGATAATCATCCACTCTGATATATCAAAATTGCTTTTGCCTGTGACAGCATCCAATCCTTTCATATTCTGAAAGTTTGATTTTTTGGGAAGATTTTTCCCTTCGAGACTGCCGATGCCTGAATTTGTAACCCAGGGGGGATTGCCAATAACAAGAACAGGGTCGGGCATCGACTCAATCTGTTTTTGCCAGTCGAAAGAAAAAAAGTCGCCTTGTGTTATTGTAGCTGCGAGATGCTTTTTAAACGGCTCAATTTTTCTAAGGACTTCGGGCAAATATTCGCCTGATATATCAAGACCGAAACATTGTTTTGCCGATGGAAATATTTCCATTGCGGCAAACAAAAAATTACCTTTGCCGCAGGTAGGTTCTATTATCGAGGCAGGAGAAACTCCGGCATCCAGAAGCAGCCGGCAGGTTTTTTCTGCTAAATCAGGCGGAGTCTGCCAATCCCCCAATTCAATTCTTTTTTTGCCTTTTGCGGTATTTGTTGTCATCGGACTTTGTAAATTCCTTTTATTTTCCCGGCCTGTTCAATAATACGCCGATATTGAAGCCGCCATTGAAGCGCGTTTGAGATAGTCAAATAACCGATGTCGGGCGGATTTTTAATAAGCTCTTTAGCCAGTTTTTCGGCTTCAATATCGTCCACCGGCAGCATTCTTTCATTTAGAAAAGCTATAATATCATCAGCATTTCCTTTGTTTTGGATTATTTTACGAAGCCCTGTGGTGGTCTGGAAATCACCAGTCTTTTCTTTTTCTACAAATATGGAATGTAAAATCCTTAGTTGACCAGTCTTAAGTTTTTCGTTATCTGTTTTGTCATAGACAAAAACCAGCAGTGAATAACCCAACCCGAAAATTTTCTGACGTGCAGATTTATATGGACAGGAAGACTGTGGCTGCCTGATACTGGTAACTTTCATATCAACGTTCAATTGTGGGAAGTCGATACCCGCTGCTGAATTGCCAGGGGTAAAATCGTATTTATCAGACAGGTAACTTCCGAATTTATGTTCAAAGTAAGTGCCAACAGCCTTGCCGTCGGTAACACCGAAAATAAGCGGTTCATTATGTCTGGATTCACGCTCAGCAAAAAGGCGGGCCTCATTACACAGTTTAACTGTGCTTAATTTTGATTTTGTTTTCATAATGCTGCCTTGTTTCTTGTTTTTATCTGATATTATCAGAATGACGTTGGTACGGCAATAATTTAATATTGTCGATTAGGCGAACTATAACCATCGTGCGTAGAAAAGGTTATGGGCAATCATATTATGTATGATTACATCAATCTCGTAATTCCATAGACATCCATTCATCGGCAAGAGTATTAAAATCAAGGAAGTTCGCCGAGCCGCTTTGGTCGAAGTCCGCCTTGTCGCACCAGTAAGGATATGAGCAACTATCGAGCCAATGCGAAACCAAAACTGCAAGGTCGTAAAGATCGACCTGACAATCCCCAACGCCGACCCATTTGGCACAGGCTATATCGGCCTGCGGACAAGTTACATCAGTAGTCATTTGTATCTGGTAAGTTCCGCCGACAGGCTGATAATAATCGTCTTCCGCTTCGATATAATATCTGCCGCTTTCAGGACAGGTCCAGATAATCTGCTGCGTTTCCCAGTAATCAAGTCCGATTAATTCCCATCGTGCGTTTCTGTCGTACAAAGCGATACAGATATAGGGCGCGACAATCGGCGGCATTAGATTTATTGTATATGTTCCTCCTGCAACGGCGTCGAAATAGTACCAGTCAACTTCTCTGGTTTCCGAATCGATTTGGCCCTGTAACGATATGCCGTTTTTCAGCTCAATCGGATAATTCAGAGAGATGTCGATATTACTCAAGTCGTCAAAGATCATAAAGACGGGAGTTGCCGTCTGAATTTGAAACGCACTTACTTCGAAAGGATTTTCAAATCCGAAGAAAGGAGTAAAAGCCCTGACATAGCCCTGCCAGCCAATGCCGATTCCTTCAAGCGTATACGGGCCGGGTTCTGTAATCATTGTAGTGGCTACGGCACTTTCTTCCCGGTCCTCGGGGTCGGTGTAGGCCTGTACGAAAATGGGGTCGCCTTTGAAACCGTCGTAGCTTACGGTGCCGCTTATTGGCCCCACTTCGCCTATTCTTAAGTGTGTATCATTATCGTCGCCGTCCCAGTTCCAGTCCTGGTCCCAGCCTTCGCTTTCGATGGTAATAAATCTTCCCGGCAGATAATCGGGAATATCGTTAAACGGGATTTTAAATTCGACTGCATTTTGACCTGCAGCGACAGTAAAGTCAGTGATATATTGCCAGCCTGTCCAGCCCCATTCATCGGTATCCATATAATATAAAGAACCATAGGCAAAGTTGTCATATACGTATATAGAAATCATGAGCTTGTATAGAGAGTCTCCCGGCGAATAGCTTAAAGAGATGTTATATGTGTTCTCGCTATCGTTTCTGAGGGCGTCATAAGTTTCAACTGCACCGTAGAGATAATTCTTGTCGTAAGCCATATAAAGATTTTTAATGTCAACACCGCTGACTTCATTTGAACCCTCTTCGGTATCGCCGCTTATATCGTTGAAGATTAACTGGTTTCCATTCCAATCAGTTGTATTGCCGTCAATTGCAATTGGCGTGGAACCGAGGTAACTTAGGTAAATCAATCCTCCGGGCTGCAGGTCAAATTCTGTCTGCCAGTCGAATTGAGTTGTTTGCGGCAGGATTCCTCCGAGAGTCGGGTCGTCGCCTAAACCGTGACCGACGGTTCCGGGCAGAGAGCCGTTCCACTGGTCGAATTCAGGAAAGAGGTCTCTCGGATTGACAGGATTCGGATAGCGGGCGGTAGAGCCGAAAATCGGATTCAAATCAATATTGACATCCTGAACTTCAATATCAACGGCCTGCCCGGAAAGATTATAGATAGTTCCGCTGCTGCTGCCCCAATATTCGAAAGTGGCGTTTGTTATCGTATTGCCGTCTTCGCTCAAGTCGCCGTTAAAATTTCCCTGTCCCCACTGGTACTGCGAATAATATTCCAAATCAATTTCAATCAGCCTTGTTTGAGTTCTGCCGCACCAGTCAACATCCCACGGCGAAGGCGCAAGATTGCCGTCCGTAATTATCAGGCTGCCGCTTTCTCCGTTTATGCCGGTAATATCATATACCAATGTCAGTTGGCCTATGTATCTCGAATTGACATCATATACATCGTAAGTTTTGGTCGTTTCCCATGGAAATGTCGCAAGGGTATCATTGATAAGAGAATCCCGCAGGATGATTAATTTGTTTTCAATTTCATCGGCAAGGTACTCATCGTTAGGGTCTATATAGAAAAAGTCATCTTCCTGTGGGTCTTCTTCTGCGCGGATGTATTCGACCATATCGATATAATAATTTACGAAGTCAATCCAGTCCTGTCTGATTTGGGCGAGAACGGCTTTTCCGTCATTGGAATCGTTCAGTGTCGGCAGAACTTTCAGCATTTCCGGATGGGTCAGGAGGATGTCTTCATTTATGTTAAAGCTGCCGCCGTAAACTTTTTCAAATAATTTGTCGCCGGGGCTGGTGTAAATATCGTAAGCGGCCCTGAACTCCAACTGGGTTTTCAGAGCGGTTAAAAATCTTTTTAATAAAAGCACTTCGGCGTAATCGACTTCCACAGGCCCTAAAGGCTCTTCAAATTCGTAATCGGACGGATAGAAAATCCTTAATTCGTCGGCCGATATATATATCCTGAATCTGTCCGAGGGCGAATCGCTTATTGAGTCCAGCTCAGAAATAATTTCCTCAATCTCCGGTATGAACGATGCGTCGATTATATTTTTCATACTGTTAATGTCCGGAGCGTCATCGGGAATCTGGTAGGTGTTGTGCTGGTTACGGACTCCATTAACTTCAGGTTTGTCAGACTCGAAATACGGTGCCCAGTACTGACCTGAAACAGGGATTCCGAATTTTTGCATCAGTTCAAATATACTATTGACGGAATTGCCGTCTTCCCGAACCAGAAGCATTACGGTTCCTGACAGGGCGTGAAAGAATCTTAATTCCCTGTCTGTCTGGCACTGGGTGCAGGAACCGTCATTGATTCCATTGTCAAATGTTTGATAAGCTCCCCGAACGCCGTCCAGTGTTCCGTCGAACAGCAGTATCCGGCCGGGGATTATATAATCATTCGGTCCGGGTGCTGTTGCGGAATAACTTAACACTGTAAAACTGACGCAGACTGTCAAACACATTACAATTTTGCGATACATTTATGTTTCTCCTTTGTGCCATTTACGGCCTGATGAGATAAAACTTTATTCAATCCAAAATCGAAACAGGCGTTTGTTCCTGTTTTAACGTTTCCATTATGATTCAGGACGTACATATTGTTGACCCTGAAAACATTATTACGTATGTCCCATTCGACGAAATTGCTTTCAAGAGTGGTGCCGTCTTCGGTTTTTATTATTACATGGCCTCGCAATTCCATATTATAATTTTTATATGAGACCGCGGCTCTTCTGCAGCGTATGGAAAGGGATAAATCGTTTTCATGGTAAAATCCGCAGTCGAAATTATTCGCGTAAACTTCAGAGACGTTGGCAAAATTAATATTGCCGATACTATACCTGTTCGAAGGATTTGTTAATATATCCGCCGCTTCTCCGATTAATTCTTTTATGTCAATCGACGAAATGTCAGAAGCTAAAGAAACGCTGGGCGGTTGGTTTTCCAGATGCTCGCCGATATTGACGGATTCGCCTTTGGCGGCAGGGGTGTAACGATAAAACCGAAGCTCCAAATCACGTATCATCGCTTTTTTATACATAGCGGTTTTAAAAGGGCCGAAACTGTTATTTTCCAAACGCAGATTTTCAAAAGCGATTGCGTAAGTCGGGCGGTAATTCTTTTCGGAGTCAAAACGGGTATAACTGAAGGAGTCCAGCCGATTCGTCGGCAATGTCACCTGGAAATTACAGTTTTCGAATTGTTTGCGGAGAATGTTTAACTTGCTGTTTGCAGCGAGAATAAAAAGGATGCCGGCAGAAAGAATCCAGCAAATCAGGGCCACTCCATAGCTCAGCAGCTTCCTCTTATCTTTCACTCCAATCCTCCGTACAAAATTACAAGTTGTCTGTCAGGATAAATAAACGAGCATTTTATGGGACTTTATAGGTAAAAGTCAAGAAAAAAGAGGGGAGATGTCCGGCAATTATTTTTATTCTGATTGCTTATTTTTTAGTTTTTGCGTCTGTTCGGCGGATATAACGCGGTAGTGCGGATGATACTTTGCGATAAATTCGTCGCTGTGATGGACGACATATTCATTTTTCGCGAGCAGGCTTTCAATAAAATCCCTGTCCTGCTGAAAGTTAGGCATATCAGGTTTTTGTCTTTCAATTTCAGCGAAAATTTTCGGCCAGACTTTTTTCCACTTCTCAATATCGGATTTGCCGACCGGCTTTGCGCTTTTGACAAAAGCGTTTGTGAAATCGTCGAGCGATACTTTGCCGGATTTGACAAGTTTTAAATTCACTCGCACAAATTTACCGTCCGGCGGCAGGGGGCAATAATCATAGTCTTCAAAATTATCAGCTTCGGCCAGTTCCTGTTTTGTGTATTGCATCGCATCGTTTGCGTCAGAGATTAGATGAGCCGGGCCGAAAAAGCCCTGAAAGAAAGTTTTGTAAACATCGACGAGCCTTTGGCCGGGGTACCTGTCGAGTTCGGTCTTTACAGTCTTCGACAAAGAATTATCAGATGCATCTTTACAGGAAAGGGTCAAAAGAACTCCCGGCAGAACAAAAATCATAATAAGGTTTTTCATCCCGTTAGACCTCTAAAAACTTTCCTGTTTTGTCTGTGTATATAAGGCCTGCTCTTTCTTAAGATTTCTATAACTTATTATTTCCAAAGATGTCTAACGGGATTCATTCAGCCGAGTGTAACGCTGATTCTATAATTCGTCAAGCCGGTTATCTTCCCCCTGGACCGCCGCGTCCACCGGGGCCGGGCATACTTATTCCGCGCTGCTGCATTCTTGCCTGCATATCCGCCATAAACTGCTGACGCTGTGCTCGTTGCAGAGCTGTGCCTCTTTCGCTTCTTGCCCGCATTCTTGAAGGATCAGGAGCTCTTCTTCCGCCGGTCTGACCTGCCTGCTGGGCACGGTCCCTTCGTCTCTGAACATTCGGGTCGTTGGCGTCTCGCGGCCGTCTTGGCATCTGCGAACGCATCTGCTCAAAGTTTTTTCGCATATCCTGCATATCGTCTATCATTTTATCGAGATAGGCGGTTTTTTCTTCCTTCGGCAGCGTGAAATAAGTCTCCATCTGGTACTCCATTACCTGTCTGCCGCTCATCATCGAATACATCATCTGCTCTCGCTGCGATAACTGTTTGTATCGGTCGCTGCTTCTGTAATCCATAATTTCTTTGACAGTCTGCTTTTGGGGATTGGGCATATTTGCATCGTGCCATTCTCTCATTCTTGGCGGGCCAAACCCATCATCGGCAGGGGCTTTATCTTTGAGCATATAATACAATCCGCCTGAAGCTGAAAGGCAAACGAAAGCTACAATAGCGATAATAATCGCGATTTTCTTTTTGTTCAGCTCCGGCCTTCTGAGTTTACCCACTAACTTTGACATTATTTGTTCCTTTCTCTATCGGCAACGAGATTGTCCGCATAAAAATACATTCTTGAACCGGCTTTGCCGGCTTTGCCGTGAAAATCTTCATAATCTCTCAAAATAAAAATCTCTGCCCAGGGTACCGTAACATCTTCGCCATGACGAGTCATAGTTATGCCCTTTCCCTCGATTTTCCTGTTCTGGTTATTAAAGGGTCCCGCCGGAAAAGGCGGAGGATATGTATTGTATTCGTAACTTGAACCCTGCTCTCTGAAGAATTTTGCCTGCGGGTCGGCGGGACATTTTAAGGCTTCAGGACCTGACAGATATTTGCCAAGTACTTTGGTTACAGGAAAGACATCGGCAAGACCTGAAACTGAATTAGGCATATTTGTGATTGTCGGCATAATGTTGGCGTTTTCGTCGAGGTACATACGGAAGCCAACCATGCAGCCGTGAAGGTTTTGTTTGCAGGCGGTTTTATAGGCAGTCCTGCGGGCGCTCTGGAGTGCGGGCATAAGAATGCCGGTCAGCATGGCAATTATCGATAAAACCACCAATATCTCAACAAGCGTGAATCCCGTTAGAGACAAGGTGTCATTGATACCTGACGGCCGCCAGAGGCGCCCCGTCTCTAACGGGATGAAACCAGACTTTCTATCTCTCATATCCTTTTAACCCTTTACTTAGCCGCTAAGACACCAAGGCACTAAGAAAATAGTAGTATTATTTCATACGTATTTCGTGTCTTTATGCCTTTGCGGCTATTTCCATAGTGGCCGGTGTTATGGCAAAGTAACACAAAATCCGGATATATTTTACCTATTAGTCAGCAGTTTTCCATACTCCCTAAAGACGCTTCCAACAGGCGGATTATTGCATAAAAATAGCTTTATTGGCAGAATAGGTTATATCCTTGAAATCGGAAATTTCCGGCGGTATAATTGCCGTCCGTTTGAAGAAGGTTTAAACAGGCATTTCTTTTTAAGGAGGCTAATTATGAGCCAGTCATTTCACAAAATCATCTTTTTATTTTTAGCGGTTTCATTTCTCACGGCACCGGCCTTCGGGCTGAAACTTGCCGGCAGCGGAGTCGAGCTTACAGCCGACCCATGTGCATATCCCTATACGTACTATGACGAGTTCGATGCCAAAGACCAGCTTGTCGTATGGATAGACGGCAGAGACGATGTCAACTGGGTGCCGCGGGTTTACGCGACTTATATGAACGATTCCAATCATACCGAATACCTCATCGACGTTAATGCTCAGAACGCGTATATGATTAGAACCGACGGCAGAACAATCATCTATAACGTTATAGACTGGAACACCGAACGGCAGATGCTCCGTGTTGCCGACATCAACGACATTAACAACCCTGTCACTAAGGATGTGAACATAATCGGCTATTCCATTACGAGTATCGATATAGACGACGGCGTTGCCGCTTATTGCGACCAGGATTACTACTGTACCATTTACGCGTTTAAAGCAGCCGATGTCAACAATACCCGGTACATTGTCAAACAGTTTACCGACAACGACTATATCAACGGCAACATTGCTCTTGACGGAGATTTGTTAAGCTACTGCGGCCAGGATTATGACGATGTAAATTATGTCTGGCTGTATTATCTTGAAACAGTCAATATCGCCGACCTTAATAATCCCGTTGTTACCAGAAACTATCTGCCGAGGAACTATGATACGGGCCAGGAGACAATAATAAGCAATCTCGACGCATCCGGCGACTGGCTGGTCGCCTACGGCTCTTATCTGGGAACCTACGGAGTCTTCGGCATACATAACTATCGGGACACCGACAGCGCAAACTGGTCATATACAATACTGTCCGAGATTACCGGCAAAGAAGTGGCTGTAAGGACCGATGAACCTTTTGCGGTCTGGGTGCAGGACGACAGAAGCGTGCCGCAAAATACGGAAAGTTCTGTTGAAACGCAAAGCGAAGGATCGCTTCCCTCTATTAACCTGATGGGCGCGATTCTGTTCAGCAACGGCATGGCAGCCGTTTCAATTCTCAAGGACAGCAACGACCCCAACTGGACATTAAACGCGGCTGTTGTCGGCGGCGATAAAGCCGTATGGGGCTCCGATTTTTATCATTACGACGATGAAACGGAAATCGAAGAATATTATTCAGACCTTTTCGGCGAGACTATGCTGATTGAGTGCGGCGACAAAGGCTATTCACTTGCCGATATGAACCACGACTGCAAAGTTGACTTTGTTGATTTCGCGATGTTCGCAGAAAGATGGCTGGTCTGCACAGACCCTGCGGATACGAGCTGCATCGATGGCGAAGTTTACTGGGCGGGCGATAATCTCTGGCGGGTAGTTATGGATTGACAATTTCCGAACGCAAATCCAAAAGCCGTGAGGTTTATCCTCGCGGCTTTTTTTATTCATTCTCCGCAAGGACAGACAGCAGTTTTGACGCTGTTTCAGGCGATATGCTCGGCAACTTTGGCAGAGCAGGCGGCTCGTTGTCAGGCGTATCCTGCGTTTGGCTGCGGTGCAGGTTGATAATGTCCAGAGCGGCCTTGCGTGCGGTCTCCTGATTCTCACTGCCGCAAAGCTCAATCAGTTTTGCCGCGGCGAATGGAGCGTACTTTGAAATAAGCATCCCGCTCTGGCGCTTCAGCGCATCCATCCGGGCGGCAATCTCATCGGCAAAATCCTCCTCGGCAAGCCATTTGGCCCAGAGTTTTCTGGAAATGTTGTGCCTTTTCAGGACGGCTGATTCATCGCCGCCAGTCTCGAATAATTCGTCCAATATAATCAATTGTCTCTTTGTTATTGACATAACATCTCTCCTTAAAAAATATGGTTTAAATTTTGAAGAATTGAATACTAAATGCTGACTATCTGGTTTTCTGCGAATGAGAATAGATAGTAACTGATTTTTTCACTTCAAGGTCGTGATAATTTGCGTAAATGGTGAAATGTTTTCCCGGCTGGGCCAGTTTAAACGTTTCGACAATTCCACCGAGGTTTATAACTTTACATTCATCTGAAACGACCTCGACATTTGAGTCCGCGGTAACCTCTACCTTTGAACCATCGTCATAGACAGCTACGACGCAATAAACATTTTGTGTGTCTTCAGGTACGCAATCAGGACCGATGATATCAATGCCCGTTAATTTTGGTCTTGCCGGCTCTGACGACGCAAAAGCGTAAAAGCTGACGATTGCAAGAACCGTAAGAATCGCGGGAAATAACACTGTCTTCTGGCGTAAGCCATACCTTAGCGTATGCATAACCTTCTCTTGAAGTTAAAAAAAATGAGATTCTTCTTCCTGCCGCAGGGCATTCCTCAGTGGACTGCCGATAATTCTCCGTCGTCCGTTACGTATACTGAATAATTATATCTTCTTTAGATATAAAGTCAAGCAAAATAGATGGCTTTGCCTTTGTGAAATAGCCGAAATCAGCCTTAAATCAGGCGGAAACCTGTTCTACGCGATTTGCGGCCTGGCGATATCAATCACCTCGAAATGAAATTCGCCGCTGGGTTTTTTTATTATTCCCTTGTCTCCCGGCGCAAGGCCGTGAATAGCGTCGCCTACCGGCGAGTGAATTGAAATGCTTCCTGTGTCGATATCGGCATCGTTAGGGCCAAGCAGTTGATAGGTCACTTTCTCCTGAGTATTCAGATTCAGCAAAGTTACTACGGTGCCAAACACGGCACGGTCGCATTGAATTTTCGTGCAGTCAATTTTGTCCGACTGATTTATTTTCGTTCTCAGTTCACCGAGACGCCCTTCGAGAAAGCCAAGCTGCTGTCGGCCGTAAGTGTACTCGCCGTTTTCCCTTAAATCGCCCTGTTCACGAGCCAGGCTGACCCTTTTTCTCGTTTCAGCCGCTTCTTTCTCGAGATGATGCAGTTCTTCCATTAGTTTACTGAAACCGGTTAGTGAGATTGGCACAAGGTCAAGCATCCTGATATATCTCCGTGTAAAAAAACTGATAACATTTACATTTCATCCCAGCTTCGCCGCTGAGTCTGATTTGCGATAGAATATCAAACCTGTCCTGAAAATTCAAGTTTTTATCTATGGCAGTATTTTTGTAAAATCGCCGAAGTCTTTTTTGAATCTGCTGATGAAATACGCCAGCGGGTTGTCGATGCCGGGCTTTGCCCGCACCTCTTTTGCAAGCGACAATGCCTTGTCGAGCAGCTTTTCATCGAAACTCCGGTTATTGTCGCGGAGCCAGTTAAACATATTGTCAAACGTTGTCCTGTTGCTTTTGCCGAATTTGCTCTGCGGAAATATATCGTTTATGCCGGTTATCCATTTGCGAAACAATCGGCGATACTCATCATTGTGCGAATCTGCCGAAGCTAAATCCGTCGAAGCCTTGGCGAAGACGGACGAATCCGAGGAAGTAGGTTTTAAAATATTTTTAAACGAAGAATCGAGATTGCCGATCTGGGGAATCGCTCTGCCGCTAATCTGCCTTGAAACTTTTTCAAGGAGCTTATCGGCGTCTGTTTTTTCAGTTACCGCTCTCTCACGGTCGCGGCTCTGTTGTTTCGTTTCGTTCTGTTCTGTTATGTTCTCTTCGGTTTCGTTATGTTTCGTTATTATAACAGGGCAATCTTTTTTATCGTCGCTGTCGCTTTTAGTTTGCTCTGTATGAAAATCCTTTTCAAGTATCCAGCCAATATCTTTATCCGTAAGGACTTGCAGGGCAAAGTCGATGTCGCCCGCATCGCAGCACAGTGCAAAAGCTATTCTTTCAGCGGTCAATGGAACGCCTTTGGTATCGAGCAGCCAGCCGCGATAGTTTCTTGGCTGATTGGCGGCAAGTTCGAGCAGTTTACAGAACACGCCGAAGACCATCATTCCTTTGCCGGCGGCTTTTTGCAGCATTTCACGATAGCTCATCGACGGATTATGTCCCTGCACCGTCAGCCTGACATAGCACAGGGACGTTTTGCGGATGTTTTTGCTTCTTTGGGTGGCTGGTTTGCCGTCTTTCGTAACCTCATAATTTTTGTCCCAGTCAGTTATTCTGTAAGCGTTCATCGTTTATCACTCCCTTAATATATGATTTTGATATTATTGTTATCGCGTTCGCCATTTTTTCTGATTTTGTGCCTTCGGCAGGCATTGCTTTTTCTAATGCGGTTTCGACAGTTTCAATCTGCTCGTCATTGAGGAAGAAAACCAGAGTATTTAAAAACGCATTTAAGCTATCAGCAAAGTCTGCCGGCGGTTTGGTAATATCCTTTAATCTTTCTATCGCCTGTTTATTGTCGGGCAGAAGTTTGCTTAAATCCTTGACGCTGAACTTTTCAGAAAGGTTTTTGTAAAGAGCGGCCTTTGCGGCCAGTTCGTCTTTGCCGCCGAGCCTGTTGAGCGTGGCAAGCAGAATTCTTGCCTGGTCATCATCGATATCCCACTGAACGCAATCGGCAAATGTTTCGCCGATTTGACGCAGGGCCTGGGCGCGATGATGGCCGTTGATGATTTGAAAATGATTTTCAATTTCAGGATGTTTTCTGATTATCAAAGGCTCGTAGTTGTGCGATTGTTTGATATGACGTTTTAGCTTTTCAAAATTCTGCCTGCTCATTTTGTTTGGGTTTTCAGGATGCGGCAGTAGTTTATCAAGCGGTATTCTGATGATTGTTGTTTGCATAGATATTTCTCCTTATGGAAAAAAATTGACTTATGTTTTGTTAAGGGGTAGATTTATGGCATAGCTGAATGGAGGTTATTCCATTAGGTGTTGTGAGAAGATAATATGGCTAAACCCGTAAAATATCATTATGGCAAATTTCCGCCTAAGAAGATTGACTGGTCAAAACTTGTTCCATTGATAGGACCTGCCAACGCAGCATTAGCCCGTTATGACGCAACTCTTTCTGTTATTCCAAATGCCACTATTCTCTTATCACCTATGACAATGCAGGAAGCCGTTCTTTCTTCCAAAATTGAGGGTACACAGGCCACTATGGGAGAGGTTTTGGAATATCAGGCTCAAGGTAAAAGTGCGGATATTCCAGATAGCAGAAAAAAAGATTTTAAAGAAGTGTTGAACTACAGAATGGCTATCAGGCGTTCTATAAATTTGCTTAAAGATTTGCCTCTATGCCAGCGGCTGATTTGCGAAGCACATAAAAGCCTTATGCACGATGTTAGAGGCGCAGACAAAACGCCGGGTCAGTATCGCAGGATTCAAAATTATATTGGCAAACCTGGATGTTCAGTTGAACAGGCGCGTTTTGTCCCAATTTCTTTGGATAAGCTGCAGGAAGGTATGGGCGATTGGGACAAATATATTCATGATAAGACCGTTGCAGACAAATTGGTTCATCTTGCTATTCTTCACGCAGAATTTGAAGCGATACATCCTTTTCTTGACGGTAATGGCAGAATGGGCAGAATGTTCGTTCCATTATTTATAAATGTATCAGGCCTGATTAAAAGTCCGATGTTTTATATCAGTGCATATTTTGAAGCAAATCGCGATGAGTATTATGACCGGCTTCTTGCAGTTTCACGAGATGACGATTGGACCGGCTGGTGCACCTTCTTTCTTAAAGCAGTTGAGGTTCAGGCAACAGCAAATCAGCAAAAAGCTTCTGATATTTTATCACTATACGAAAGAAAGAAAATCGAGATACAAAATCTTACTCATTCGCAATATACGATGTATGCGTTAGATTTTATTTTCAAACATCCTATATTTAAATCAACCAATTTTGTAAATTCTGGGAAAATTTCTTCTCCCTCAGCGAGAAAGATACTGTCTGATTTACACACTGGGGGCATTATTAAGGTATTAACTCAAGCAAGTGGCCGTCGACCAGCCTTATATGTTTTTGCCGAGCTTATGAATACAGCTGAAGGTAAGAAGGTTTTTTGAAAATACTATAATATCAACAAAACAGTTTGTTGATATTAAAATGGCATTTCAGTATCAATAAACAAATTTGCTGATATTTAAGTATCTGCAAACTTTGTTTAGTTAACTCCTTTTTATGAAAGCAGTTAAGCGATAATTCGTAAAAAATAAGGAAACTGACAGGCCGGCCTTAAAGCCGGCCTTTTTTTATCAGCCTCTTTTCACTATGAACTTGTAAAAAAACGTTTAATTAATTGCCGCTAAGGCACCAAGACACAAAGTTTTTAATATATATTTTTTTCTCCGTGCCTTTGTGTCTTTGTGGCTTTTTTTATATTTTCAAATCACAATCGGCATTTCGCCAAAGATAATAGACAGGTCTTGCTGACAATCTGCTGATGAAAAATTCCGTTCTCTGAAGGCTGTCGGGCAGAGTCTTTGCCCTTCTGCCGTAGGCTGTGAGAAAATCTGTAATCTGCTTTTCAATAAAACGCTTTGCTTTCGTGTCAAGGCTCCGCAATAGGTACTGAGTTCTTTCGATATCGACAAGGTCGGATTCCTCGACGCCGACGGCGCTGAGAGCCTGTCGCAGTTTTACGCATCGCGGAGATACCGCGGCCTGGAATTTCACCATCCCGGCCTTTTCAAAAAAAGGATTGACCTTTCCCATCACGGCAAGAGACTCAATGTAAGGCATATTCAAAAGCGGCATCGTCTTTTGCACAAGCTCATACGCAAGTCCCAAAGCCCTGTATCGCGGCTCAATTACAACTCTTGCGATTGTTCGGATATTATTGTTTACAATCTGCATATTCGCGGTTGCTGAGCCTAATTTTGTAAACAGTCCCTTTGTTGCGATGTTGCGAAGCTGAACGCTGCAGGCAGGCATCGAATAAATGATTATGCCGATGACCGGTTCAATCCGGCCTCGCATCGGATGCGTATCGATGATTTTGTAAACTGCCGATACCGCTCCTGTTTTACAACTGCGATAATGAAACCTGCTAAGACCTTTGTAGTCTGCGATAGTTCCCGGAACTATTTTCAGATATTTTTTTATCGTGCAATTCATACAAATATATCCTTTTTTTAAATCGCTGATTTTGCAGAAAATAAAAAATAATCAATGTAGTCTGTGTAATCTGCGATTAAATATTTTTATAAATAATTTCTGCTTCGCCTGCCAGATGCTTGATAACGATAACCTGGGGCAGTAAATCGCTAAGCAAATCGTCGTGTGAGCTTGCGAGAATGAAGGTCTTACCTGTCTTTGCCGCGAATTTACGCAGGTTATAAGAGATAACTGCCGCCGTTACCCTGTCGAGGTTTGAGCAGAACTCATCGGCAAAGATATATTGTTTATCGCCTGCGATGGCTTTGGCGATGCGGTAGCGGTACTTCTGGCCTTCGCTCAGTGTCGCGGGAGAATTGAGAACGCAGAACACATCTGTGAGACCTGCGCAGCTTAAAGTTCTTAGCGTCTCAAGGAAACTGCCGCTGAAACAATCAACGCAGGTCTTATCATCAGGCAGGGGGATATCGTCGATGTTGATTTTATCGTCGCCGCTGAATGTATTATAGAATTCCCGCAGCAGAACACTTTTACCGCTTCCTGACGGGCCGGTGATGTAGGCAATCTGGCCGGGCGATAATTTTATTTCGCATTGATGAGTAACGGCGTTGTTTTTCAGTCTTTGTACCGTTATGCCGAACGCCCGTATTACGTCAGCGGCTTTGTCTGTCAGAGGCAGGTTCCAGTCGAATTTTTTGTTGGCTGATAATGTAATCATAATGAAAGCTCCGAATTTGTTCTTATTATTTTCTTCACTTTGTAATAGCTTAATCCCGTTTCGCGTGAGATTTGTGTTATGGTTTTTCCGCTGATGAATTTTTCTCTAAGGACGGGACTATCCTGCACAAGGGCGGTCAGAAAATTATCGCTGCTGATTCTGACGGCTATTTTTCTCAGTCTTCTCGCGATGGTCGCATCATTGACGCCTGCGGCTTTGGCGAGCGTTCTGTATTTTTGTCCGTTCAGAAAAATCATTACGAACGCCTTCTGCTCGGCAGGCAGCATCTCTACTCTCGACAGCAGTTTCTCAAAGAGCCCCAAAAGCTCATTTCTGTCCATCTTTTGTATTGCCGTTATGGTTCGATGTGCCGTCATAAAAAATCGTAAAATCCTGTTTTATAAGCCTTTTTAAAGTTAGATAAACATCAAATATGTGCGTATTTTAACAAAAAATGCTAAAAAAGCAAGCAAATTTTGGCGTAATTTGTTAATTTTTTTTAAAGTTCTATAAATATCTAACAAGAATGGGTTTAGGAGAGGGCTTTTACATAAGGGTTTGCATTGCAGGTGTAATTATGGTATTTTTTATGCAGCAGATAAAATGCAGGCTTCAGACCAATCAATCGGGACGGAGATATGGAAAATACGATACATCCCGTTAGAGACGAGTTCTCTAACAAACCTGACGGCAGCAATAAACAACCTGTCTCTAACGGGATACATCTGATTGTCAAGCGCAGCGACCAAACGATAAACGACCTTAAGTTTGACAAAACTCCAGTCTATCTTGGCCGTAAAACCGGCATCCAGGTATTTCTGCCCGACGCGGCAGTGTCGCGCGAACACGCGGTGATTTATCTTAAAGAGGACAAATGGCAGGTCGAAGATTTGGATTCGGCCAACAAAACATATCTGAATGGCGAGGCAATCCACAAGGCTGAAATCAAAACCGGCGACATTGTGAAAATATCTGATTTTACCGTAGAGATTGACCTTGGAGATAATGCTAAAAAAGAACCGGAGCACACCTCCGGCAGCGACGATACGGTCGCATTGGAAGCGGCATCGCTATCGACGCCTCGCGATGAGGTCATTGTAAGAAGGCCTGACGCGTCGCACGCACCGGCAATGAGACTGGCGGCAAGGAGATTGACCGATTTCGCTCAGGCTGTCGAGGCGCTCGGCGACGCAAAAAATCTTGATGAACTGGTAATTGCTTTGCTGAAACTTTCGTTGCAGCAGTTCACAGCTTTTCATGTCTGGTGCGGCGTAAGAAGTTCCAACAGCGGCCCGATAACTTATCAGGCCGGCAAAAGAAGAGACGGCAAGCCGGTACAGCTAAGCGAACTGAGACTGGCTCCTAAAATTACGGATTCATTTGAAAAGGGCCAATCGCTGGTTCTTCCGCAGGTCGCGGCAAAACTCGAAACAACAGACAGAATACGCTCAGCGATGATATCAAGTATTAAGCGGCCGAGCGGCTGTTTCGGCGTAATCTACGTTGACAACGCTATGGTGCACGAACATTACAGCCTCAGCGATTTGGACTACCTGATGATTCTGGCGATGCACACAGCGGGGGTTCTTAAAACCCATCTGTAATCCGGAAAACTCAGACAAAAAAACTGCCGAGGATCAAAAATTCTAAATTCGAATATCGAAATCCTAAACAAATCCGAATTACCAAAATTCAAATGTCCGAAACCCGCGGCTTTTTTGTTTTGAGCATTTGGAAATTCGAGTTTTGAATTTGTTTCGGATTTAGGATTTCGTGCTTTGAGTTTAGTTTCTCCTCAAAGGCCCCCAGCGTTACCGGGGGATGTTTAACGTCCGCATAAATTTCAAAAAAAAATCAGCGTTTTTTGTCCTCAGTCCGGTAAAACAAATCCTTAAATACGGCACATCCATTTTCTCGAAAAAACAATCCATTTCCAGTCGCCAAAGCGAAAATTTTCATAGCCTGAAAGTATAATCACATTATATATATCACTGCTTTGTGGCAGATGGTACAGGTTTCAGGAAAGAAGAAGATTGAAAGAGATATTTGGAGAGAAGAAGATGAAAGTCTGTATTTTTGTCTATTGTTTTTTGGCGATAGTCTGCGTATCGGCCTTTGCCTGCATTAACACAATCGAGATGGCTTATTACGCGGTCGATGCCGGCGGCCAGCAGAGCGTAAGTCTGAACGGCCACGCCTACAACGGCGCCAACGGCGTAATGGTCATGAACACACGCAATCCAATCGGTGAGCTTGCAAATCTTATCGGCGACCACATCTGGACGTATTGCTATGACCACGGCTCTTACAGCAGCTTTTCTTACGAGAGGTTTAATGTCGCTATGCTGCAGGATGCTATGAACAGTAATAAGGCTGATTTAATTAGTCAGCTATGGGCGCAGCATTATGACAGCTCATGGCAGAGCGATACCTATATCTATTACAACGGCTTCGTGAGCGGTCAGCCCGCAAACACAGTTGAAAACCAGCAGGCTCTTGCGTTCAGTTTCGCCGTGTATGAAATTACTTATGATTTCAACGGCAGCATCAGTTCGCTGAATTTGTCGAACGGCTCTCTCAGGGCAAACGCATCCGGAACAAATCCGTCCGCGGCGGTTTCCATCGCGCAGGGCTGGCTGAACAGTCTGATTTTACCGTGCAATTATACCGGCCCGATGGCGCAGCTTGTTTCGCTGAGCAGTTGTTCGCTGCAGGATGTTATTGTTGAAATTCCTGAGCCGGCCACGATGACCCTGTTGTCTGTCGGCCTGCTTGCTCTGCGAAGGAGAAAATAAGAAATTCCGGTTGACATCGCGGAATATTTATTATAAGAGCTGATTATAGCCTGTTTTTCAGGTCATATCCGTACGCAATGAAATTCTGTAAGGAGACAGAAAATGAAACTTAATGTAAAAGCATTCGCGCTGACGTTCGGTTTATGGTGGGGGTTTGGGCTGTTCTTCCTGACATGGTGGCTTATAGTCTTTGACGGCGCTTCGAGCGAGGCCACATTTATCGGCAGGCTCTATCGCGGTTATACCGTAACTCCGCTCGGCTCAATCATTGGTCTTGTATGGGCGTTTTTTGACGGTGCTGCCGGCGGGGCGATTTGAGATTTTTCCGCCGGTTCCTGCCCTACCCTGCCCTGCCATTTTCCTATTAATATCAAATTTTTATATATATTATTTTTTCTCGCACTTAATAGAAATCCCCAGGGCAAGCATAGGCAATTCAGGAGGAGAATAAATCCAATGATTCAGTTGCATAATTTGAAATTTCGCTATCTTGTCTGATTGCAAGATATTCATAATAATATGCTCTGACATTCATTGTTTCTCATAAGCCTCCACGAGATTTTACCTGTGAGGATTACGGTTTGTCAACAGAGTACGTCTTTTTTTCTTGACTTTTTACCTGATTTTCTTATTATTATAGGACTTGAATTGTATGGAATCTGTGAAAGTTTTTCAAAAGGAGGAAAGAAATGAAAAAGACAATTATTTTAGCAACTCTTTGTATCCTAATAATTTGCGGCAATTCTTTCGCGGGCAGAGTGTGGTTTTATAATGAAATTACCCCTCCGCAGGGTTCGCCGTTTATACCCGCCGGCAATACGGCGATAGGGATGCGGAGTGATAATACCTGGCCGGTAGTCGGTTATGCCGGTCCGGCGGACGGTGCGGCCGCTATGCTGCCGGGAGTCTGGATGCCGACGACATTTAATTTTGCAGGTCAATATCTTGACGGTGCAACTGCACCCGATGGTACTGTTGCTTTTGCGGATAATGCCGGACAGGTTGTAATGCTCGGCAAAACCGGATGGAGCAGCGGCTCTTATAATGGTTCGGCAATGTATAGAAGTTCAATAGCTTTCAACAACAATTCTGCGCCTGCGGTTTTAAGCAGGTCTGTAGGAACCGGCGAGCTTACGTTGTCAATGAAGTCCGGCTCCGCGTGGTATGGCAGTACGATTCAGGAATATTCAGGCGGGCCGGGATTTCAGTCTGAAGCATTCGCAGTGGGTTTCGATTCGTACAATCAGGTGAACGTCGCATTTAGAGACGGCTCAATGCTTCGTTATGCCACTAAAGGCGTTCTTACAGGCAATCAATGGGTCTTAAATTCTCCTGAAGACGCTCCTGAAATCGGCGGCAGCGGCCAGATAGATATGGCACTTACAAATAATGATGTGCCTTATGTTTTATACAGCGATATGAATTTTCTCAAATATTCCATATACGACAGGCAAAGTGATTCCTGGACGATGGGAATACTTGATGCACTGACTGGCGGATTACCAGGCGGAAATTTCTGTGTCGCGGCAGACAATAACGGCGGAATAGGAGTCGCTTATGTAACACAGTTCGCAGGCCAGAATATGCTCAGTTTCGCTTATAATGACGGCAGCGGCTGGATGCTTCCGGAAAGACTTATACAGGCCGATATAAATAAAATGGTCGGACTGGCGTTCGATTATGAAAACAATCCTGTTATTTCTTACGTCGGTATGGACGGGAAGATGAGAATCGCTTATGACCCTGTTGAAATTCCGGAACCTGCGACAATGGCAATATTAGCTTTAGGCCTTGCCTTTATCAGGCGCAGATAAAAAAGCAGGAAGGAAGAATAAGATGAAATGTATTTTATGCGTTTTACTGTTTTGTGTAATAGTTTTATGCGGCGATTGCTTTGCGGAAGATAGCTGGACAGTCAATACGATAGCTTATGATGTCGATAGTGCGCCGTCAATTGCCGTGGATATAAATAACAATCCAATCGCAGCCTTTACGTTGGGCAATATCGATCCTGCGCTTTATACCGCGGCGCAAACACCTGCCGGCTATCAAGTCGAACGGGTTGCGGATATTTACCCCGCCTTCTGGCCTAAAATAATGGTTAATTCGAATAATGAAACATCCATAACCTTCTGTCAGGGTTCCGAAATATGGTATGCAGTCAAAGGCAGTTGGTTCGGCTGGTCATACTGGCGGCTCGACGGGTTGGAGGCCGGCTACCAGGATATATCGCTGACTGATAACGATATTCCGCACCTTGCTTATGTCAATCCATCAACGAGATATGTCGAACACGCGTTCTTTGATATTCACAGCCAGCAATGGCAAAGAGAGACGCTTTCGGGCATGGGGCAAATGCAGACGGCTTATGCCTGCATCGATACAGACGGCAGCGGCAGGATATTAATTTCCTGTTTCGATTACAGTAAGGCCGAAACATTTTGTGCGATTTATGAAGATGGTTTTTGGAAATACCTGCCCGCTGTCGAAGGGTTTTATTCCGATTGCAGTTTTACTTCTGACGGTCTGCCGGCAATTGCTTATTCAATAAAAAGAACTCTTTCGCTTTGCTATGCAGTTTATGTAAATGATATTATAGGCTGGGTCGAAACAAAAATAGCCCCGACTACTCCACAGTTCAAAGTCTCTCTGAGACACAGTTCAACAGGTATTGCCGGGATTGCTTATATCTATCAGGACAAACTAATGTATGCAGCGAATGTTGCCGGCGGATGGACGACAGTACAGATTGACGAAAGAGGGGCTTATCCTGAATTGATTTTCGACCGAAACGATAAGCCTTTGATTGCTTACAGCAGTTACGATTATTGTATCGATAAGCCGGTGATTAAACTGGCCGGCATCGGGCTTGAAGGGTTTAATATTACCGATTTAAATAATGATAAAATAGTCAATTTCAGGGACTTTGCGATTCTTGCGGAGTACTGGCTGACAGCCTTGCCTGAGCCTGATTTGACGATTGGAGATTTTGACCGGAACGCAAAAATTGACGCTTTAGACCTTAGATGGCTTGGCTGTAACTGGCTCTGGCAGGGGGACTAAAAGAGTCCTATTTAAACGTTTTAAAACGTTCTATGGGCATACACAGTGGGCTTTGTTAATCTGCATCTAACAGCCAACCGTATATTTTGCGGCTGATGCCGCGACAAAAATATCACAATATTTATACCATATCAGTTCAAAAATTTTTAAGTGTTAAACTTTCAGTAAGCGATTTACCTGCTGGTACATTTAGCCTGTCTTACCCGCCTTAACATGGTTTGATGTATATTAGCACGATTTTAAAAATTTTATGCGCTTTTACTGTTTTTTTTACAATCATTTGACGAATTAATACGTATAGGCAGTAGCAAGTGTTTCAGACGCGTGTTTACTGGAACAAGGCTTGACGATAAGCGCAAGGCATTGTTAAAAGGAGGCACGGCTATGGAAAAGGCACGAAAACTCGCCGATATTCTCGAACGTGTACGAAGTGGGGAGGACCCGACAAAAATCAGACAGGAGGCCCGCCAATTGCTTTCAACCCTGAGGCTGACCGACATAAGCAGGGCCCATAAGTATCTTGTCGGTGCAGGCATATCGCTCGACCAGCTTCGCAGCCTTGTTTACGCCTTTGCTTCGATTCTGGGCGACCAGTTCGCCTTGTTGCGGGCAAACCTCGGCCCTGACCATCCGGTCAGAAGAATCCTGGCGGAACATGAAATGTTCGAATGTTTTCTCGCCGACCTTGAAGAGGCCAATCTTATGCTTCAGGACGCCGATAACCTGACGGAACTGTCAAGTGAGTTCCGCAGGCTCGAACATATCACCGGCCATCTGCAGGCGATTGATATTCATAATCAGCGGGAAGACGATTTGATTTTTCCGGTGCTCGAAAACTATCCCTGCAAGACTATCTGTGTTGTTCTGTCCAAATCGCATTGGCGAATCAAAAATATGGTCGGCAATCTGACAATGGCGATGAATAACTTCAAACATTTTGAGCCGGTACAGTTTAAGATTCAGATTAACGCACTTTCTTCGGCTATTGTTCCCATCCTGCGTGAACATATTTTCCAGGAGGACAATATTCTTTATCCGGTCGCGCTGGATGTTATTAAAGATGAAAGAGTCTGGTGGCGTATAAAACAGCTCGGTGAAGAGATGGGCTATTGCGGATTTGACGCTCAGCCCTGCTGCACGTAAACCAGGAAACTCGGCTTGCGGGAGGGTGATGATTATCATGTAATGCCTCTATGACATGCCGAGAAGATTTCAGTTTAAGCTCCTCTACGGGGGAGCTTTTTTTGTTCTTTTATTTACAGACGACGAGGTGCTTCGTCATAAACTGTTCTATGGCGGAGACGGCTTGCTCTTTGCAATCTGCCGGACTTGCTGCAACCCATATAGTAAAATTATAAAATTCCTGAATATCCACATTGAACCACTTATTGTTGCTATTAAGAAAAAAGAGCAGGGTAGTAATAGCAATTCTTTTGTTGCCGTTCTGAAAAGGATGATTTTTTATCATCAGATAAAATAGCATCGCTGCTTTCAAAGCAAATGTCTGATACAAATGTTTTCTGCCAAACTTTTGAAAAGGTGCAAACAGACTACTTTCGAGTATATTGGGAAACCTTGTGGTGAAGTCTGGAATTGGCTCGTCAAAACGTAAATGTTCCTGTGCCAGTCTAAAGGCTATACGCTCAACCTCTCCCACATCAAGTGGCCGCATTATTCACTTCCCAGTTTTTTAAGCAGTGGGCCATACTGTTTTACGACTTTTTTGACAGCACGGTCAATTTGTTTCTTTTTGCTTTCCGAAAGTTCTTTGCCAAGTATTTCATTAGCTGTCTTGTCGGTTATAATGTAATTTCTGCCAATTTTTTCGGCAGAGATTTTGCCTGCTTTTACCTTTTTATAGACGGCTATTCTGCTTATGCCAAGAAGGTCAGCGAATTCAGGTATTGTTAAGTGTTTTTTCATAAGTCCTTATTTTTAAACAATTTACTATGTTAACTAACATTAAACAGGTTAACACAGGTTAACCTTACTGCTAAAGGTTAACAACTGTGAAAACTGTTGTCAAATATTTTTCAATGTTACCAGTTTACCGCTTCTGTCGGCACGTGGGCTAAATCCGGCGCGAAAAAGTCGGCGTCGTCAAGCTGGACAGGTGTGAAACTTGACATAATCGCAAGACATTTGCAGCCTGCGGCCTTTCCGGCTTTTATTCCGCTGGGGGCGTCTTCGATTACCAGGCAATCTTTCGGGTCAAGGCCTATCTTTTCTGCGGCAAGCAGAAAAATATCCGGTGCGGGCTTTTTACGTTCCACATCGCCGCCGGCAATAACGGCGTCAAAAGTCTCGGCCGGTATTTTTATCTCGGCAAGGTTGCCTTTGACCTTACGTATGTCGGCGCTTGAGGCGACGGCAATTTTTTTGTTCATTTTTTTGCACTGTGCGATAAATTCTCCTGTGCCGGGCAGCGGTTTTAAATTGCCCTTTATTATTTCAAGGTAAATATCGTAAGTGCGTTCTTTGCCGCGTTCAATGTCGATTGGGAAATTGTATTTTTCAGCGACGCCGCCGATGAAGCGATTTTCGCCCATTCCTGTGAAAGGATGAAAATCCTGAGGCTGCACCTTCAACCCTTTTTCAGCGAACATTTGCGAAGCGGCTTTTATTATAAAGGGTTCCGAGTCAATCAGAACGCCGTCCATATCGAAGATTATGCCTTTGGGGAGGTTATTCATATTCATTGTTTTTTTAATTTCTTTAAAGCCTTGAGCTGCAGCAATGCGGGAATGTCTTTTTCACGGTTTAGAGTTTTTTTCGATTCGATAATCGCGTCGATGTTTAAAACTAAAACCCTGATTTTGTTAATTTCTATTGTTACGCTTTTGTTTTTAACCTGCCGGAAATCGCCTGCTCCTTCGACAAAACTGATACAGTCGAGCTGACCCATATCGGTATCAAGATAAAGATTTTTAAATTGTTTATAATTTTCCTTTGTTAGATGCAGTTTAAGTTTTTTTGGAGTCATCCGGTGGACAGGATGCAAATCCGCAAGAGCCTTTTGAAGACGCAGGAGATTGTCGGCATCGAAATCGAGACATATATCGATGTCCTGCGTAACGTAAGTACAACCGTGTGCTATGCAGGCGAAACCGCCGATAACGACATAGTCGACTTTATTTCGGGATAGTTTCTTTAGTAAAGAGAAAAAATCTTTCATAATTTTTTGGCTTTTTGAAATAGACGTACAAGGTTAAGAGCGGCCTGATGGCGTTCCAGTCTTTCCGTGACAGAACGTTTCAGATTATCTTTCAGCATTTCCATATCGATACCGAAGTCAATGGCTCTTTGTATTTCATCCGGCTGTTTTTTTCTTTTTTTGGGCATAGCCTTAATATAACCGCAATCTGTCTGTTTTTCAATGGTCAGGTTTCCGCGAGATTCTGTCGGCGCCTAACTGGCCGCAGGCGGCTTTTATGCTTCTGCCGCGGCGGAATCTTATTATCGTCTCAATGCCGGCCTGCATAAGAATATCCTTAAAGGCCCTTATCCTGTCCTGCGGACTTGGTTTGAAATCACAGCCTGGATGAGGATTATATTCGATAAGATTGACACTTGCGTGCAGACCTCTCAAAAGCTGTATAAGTTTGCGGGCCAAATCGGGATTGTCGTTAACGCCTTCTATCATACAATATTCGATTGTAATTCTACGGTCGGTTTTTTGATTGTAATGTTTCATCGCGGCCATGAGCACGGGCAGCGGATATTTTTTCGCTACGGGCACAATCTCCTGTCTTAATTCATCGACGGGAGTATGCAGAGAAACCGCAAGGCGGGGATAGATTTCCTCATCGGCAAGTTTTTTTATTCCGTCAGGCAGGCCGACGGTCGAGATTGTCTGTCTGCGGATGCCGATGTTTTTACCTGCCGGGTCTGCTAAGATTCTCACGGCCTTTATAGTATTTTCATAGTTGTCCAGCGGTTCGCCCATTCCCATATAGACGATATTGTTTATTTTGCAGCCGCTGTCTGCGGAAATGGTTATAACCTGGTCGACGATTTCACCTGCGGTAAGGTTTCTGGCGAATTTAAGATAGCCTGTCGCACAGAACCGACAGCCCAGCCGGCAGCCGATTTGCGTTGAGACGCATATTGTCTTTCTGCCGGACTCATCAAGGAGGACAGATTCGATGGTCTGTCCATCGGCGGTTTCAAAAAGATATTTTGCCGTGCCGTCAGGGTCTTCGAGCTTTTCTGCGATTTTAAGCTGCGATATGAAAAAACCGCCGTCAGTGAGCTTTTGGCGCAAATCCTTGGACAGAGTCGTCATAAGGCTGATGTCGTTTACGTTGTGCTGATGAAGAAAAGCAAATATGTACTTGGCAAGATATTCTTTACCGTCATATCCGGCAACGATAGTCTTCATTTCCGCAAGTGTTTTGTTTTTCAGGTCTTTATCCATAATCTTTCAGTTCAACGCAGTTATTTTTGTGAGATTGTAGAAAGATAAACGCGTTTGCACAAGCAAAATAGATTTGACCTTGAGGTGGCCTGTAAGTACAATTCTCGCATAATATTATGATTTTTTATGGGAGTCCCGCACCTTCTAAAGATTCTTTAGAATTTTTAAGGTTATGGGATTGAAATAAACTTTAAATAATATATACAGATTAAATTAAGAAATGAACAGAAAGAAGGTGCGGGATGGACCCGACAATTTTCAAGGCTTATGACATTCGAGGCGTTTATCCCGACCAGTTAAATGAAGATGCAGCATGGAAGATAGGCAATGCGACAGCGACTTTTTTGAGGTCCATGCTTCGCGGCTATGACCGTGGGCTTTCCAATCGCCAGAGCCTTTGCGTCGGCCACGATATGAGGCTGCACAGCAAGAGCCTAGTCGAAGCGCTTATCCGCGGGATGAACGCGGCCGGTGCAAATGTTATCGATGTCGGAATGATTGATACGCCTCAGATATATTTCGCGATAAATCATCTCGGCACCTGCGGCGGCGTACAGGTAACGGCTTCTCACAATCCGGCGCAGTATAACGGCTTTAAGATTTCCGGACTGGAAGCAAAGCCCGTTGGGGCAGATACCGGCCTGAAGGAAATAAAACATATCGCCACGGCGCTTCTTCATACTCGCGGTTCTGCGGACGGCACGGTTGAGAAATGCGACCTGACAGAGGCATACAAGGAACACGTATTAAAATTTCTCGACCCGAAGATAAAACCTCTGAAAATAGTTATTGACGCTTCCAACGGTATGGCGGGCAAAGTTGTGCCGGCGATTTTCGATGATATAGGCGTTGAAATAACAAAAATCAATTTCGAGCATAAAGGCGTTTTCAAGCACGACCCCAATCCGCTGGTTGAAAGCAATTTATCTCAGCTTAAAACCGCAGTCAAAAAACGTAAAGCCGATGTCGGAGTATGTTTTGACGGTGATGCCGACCGGCTGATAATGGTCGATGAAAACGGAGACACTATCAGTTGCGATTTGCTGACGGCTCTTATGGTTCCTTACTTTTTGAAAAAGGCGCCCGGTTCGGCGATTGTGTACGACCTGCGGAGCAGCTGGGTTGTGCGGGAGGAAATTTTAAAGGCCGGCGGTATAGCCAGGCGCGAAAGAGTCGGTCATGCGTTTATGAAGAAAACGCTGCGCATAGCAAGGGCGATTTTCGGTGGAGAGCTTAGCGGGCATTTCTATTACCGCGACAATTTCTTTGCCGATTCGGGAATGATTACGCTCGTACATATGATAAATATCATAAGTTCGACCGATAAATCCGTAAGCGAGATTATTAAGCCGCTGAGAAGATATCACGCGAGCGGAGAGATAAATTTCGTAGTTGACGATAAGGAAGAAGTAACCAAGGAACTGAGACGCAAATTCAGCCAGGGCGAGATTGACGACCTTGACGGGATAACGGTACAGTTCAAGGACTGGTGGTTCAACTGCAGAGGCAGCAATACCGAGCCGCTGCTGCGATTAAATATCGAAGCAAAAACAAAAGAACTGCTGGACAAACAGCTTAAGGAAATTGAAAGTCTTTTGGGTCAGCCCGTCGAACATTAATTTCCGCCGGCTGGTTTGTTTATTACGAACAATTTGGCTTACAATAACGTATTAGATAGTGGGAGAGGTGTAAAGAAATGAAAACTATAAAATACATATTGGTGTTAATAGTTTTAGCTGCTGTAATATCCTTAACAGCCCCAGATGCCATAGCTCGCAGTCATCATGGTCATTCATCTTTTAGCATTGGTATAGGTTTTGGTTATCCTTATCCGGACCCTTATTGGTATGGACCTCATCATCGTTACTATAATTGGGGCTTCTATGGTTATCCTTATTATCCCTATAATTATTATGATGTAGTCGAAAGGCCGGTCGTTGTAAAAAGACCGCCTATTGTAATCACTCAGGCGGCGCCGGTTCAAACTTACAGTCCTCCGCCGGAAAGGCTGGTGGATGGTCGGTTGAAAGAAGCTAATCCTGTAAGCAATCCAAATGTTACAGTCTGGGTTATAAACGATAATGGTTCGAAGACATCGGTAACGCTTCGGCCGCAGGGGACTGGCTTTGTCGGGCCGTCGAACGAGTATTATTCAGCAATGCCGACAGAAGACCAGCTCAAAGCTTTGTATGGATTGAAATCCAATACGCCGCCGGCTGATAAAAATAGTGTCGTGGTCTGGATTAATAATAGCGACGGCTCAAAGACTCCGATTACTTTGCACAAGGAAGGCTCAAATTATATCGGGCCTGCCGGCGAAAAATATACCAGTCTGCCGACAGGGGAACAGCTAAAGGCTTTGTACGGCGAAAACTCGAGTGCGAACCAAACCGAGTTTAATTTTGAGATTATAAAAGCTGACGGCACAAAAGTTGCGGTTACCATTAAAAAAGATGGAACTGAATTTGTCGGCCCCAAAGGCGAACGCTATCCAAGTATGCCCACCGAAGAACAGTTGAGGCTAATCTACGGCAAATAAATAGACTAAATTAAGCATATAAAAACAGACTCCAGTTGTTGAATAACTGAAGTCTGTTTTTTTGTTTACGCTGCTGTAAAATAAATTTGCCGTTTACCAGGAAACTGTTTTGTTACTACCGCGTTTTCCGATAAGGACTTCCTCCTGCCAGAACCGCAGGCCGGTTTTCAGGTCAGTTATTTTCAGTTGGAAATAATATTCGACCTGCTGATGTTTTTTGTCGTAGCGAAGGTCTCTCTGATATATTTTTCCTGACAGACTTAAATCAGGAGAAATGAGCTGGCCTTTGCCGGGCAGGGTTTCCTGTTTGAATTCATCGCCTTTTGCTGAATCGCGGACATCTCTTATATCGTTGACCATAGAGTCTCGGTTGCTGTCCTTGCCGCCGATGGCGGAGGTCATAACGACCTGGCCGCTTTTCGTGAGGTCTTCTTCGATTTTAGCGGAGAGCAAATCGGTGTCGATTCTCTGCATTGTATCGTTAGTAATAACGCCAGTGGTCAGGACGTATTTGCCGCCGTCTTTTTTGGCCAAAGTGCCGGATTTTAGCAGGGACTGAATCATTTCACTTGCGGCCTGGTTGAAATCCCTGTAATCAAGCCCCATAACCTGTTTGCCGGTGTCGTTAGTTGTATCGATTTTCTGAACGTCTTCACAACCGGCCGCGAACAATACCATGATAAATAATATAGCCAGTTTCATTTTTTTATCCTTTCTTTGGAGTTTCTCTTGTATTTATTCTGTAATCAACGACCTCTTTTGCAGGTGCGATAACTGTAAAGTAGAAGACGGTTCTTGATTTTGCGGATATAGTTGTCCAGACACTTGCTTTTGAATCAACCGCCATACCGTTATTGTCGAGCCAGTCAACTTTGTAATCAAACCTTTTTTTGTATACTGCGCTATTGTAGCCGGTTACCTGAATTTCCATAAAACCGGCTTCATTTCTGAAGACTTTTACATCTTTTAACTCAATTCCGTATCCTGCCAATAAAGTGAATGCACCGTATACAGGCCGGGTAAGGACATTGTCTGCGAGTGTACTGCTGTTTACTCCGGTTGTGAGATTAGCTCGCTTGTCGGCAGGCTCGTTGCAGCCGACGAGAATTACTGCCGATGAGACGAAAAGCAGCAGCATAAGGAAAATCTTTTTCAACCCGTTAGAGACCAGCCATCTCTGGCAAACATCTCTAACGATTGACTTTCCTGTTCCTATAGTTTTCTCGCGTTCATTCTGATACGCCTTGTCTCTAACGGGTTTCATATCTATATCTCCTTAAAAGTTATAATTATATTAATTTTTCATAATGGAATAACATAAAAAACTGGTTTAGAATTTTGCTGTATTATTTTAATATATACGAGAACATTATTACAATCCGGCATTGCAATGTCAAATGATTCGGAGCCTGAATCAGTAATCCTGAGTAGTTTGTTTTGAGGCATGGGGAATTTCACTGCCTGGAAATTCTTCGGGAGCGATGTCCAGATTCTGACGTCGGCGGCATTTGTTGCGAATGAATACACAGCCAAAAGAATTGCGGAGATGTCCGAGCCTTTGGAATTCTGGTTCGTAAGAGCATATTGCGCAACGACCTTGGCAGTTGTTGAGATTATCTCTCTAATCAAAGCCGCATCAAAATCTTTTTTGAACTCGCTGTTTATTACCCTGTCCATATTGCCGACAACCTGAGTGCTGTATGTGGCTCCGTCAGCCTGGATTTGCAGATATGAAAACGCGTCGTCTCTGTATTCAAGTTTCGGCAGCGCGATTCCCGCGTATAGTACCCGGTTGGTTGCTATGAAAAGCGGCAGGTCGATTCGAAATTCGTCTTTGATTGGCCCCAGGCCGTTTTCAAAAATAACCCATACAGTATTTTTATAAGTTCCATTCGATGCAAGTAAATTTTCCGTCTCCTCGAATTCCGCTGCGATAGAACTGTTTTCAGGGATAAGACCAGCGGTTTCTTTCAGTAAATCACGAGCCTCGGCAGGCCGGCCTGTAGCGTTAAAATATACCGAGGCCAGATAAGTTACGAAAGGATTGACATAATCTTTATAGGCCTGGTACTCATAAAGTTCGGGATATTTATCGTGCAGAGATTTTTCAAGATTCGGATTTGAAAGACTTGATTCTATTAGATTGCTGTATTGTGCTTTATCAATCTGCTCTTTTGCCTTGCTGATTTCCTTTTCAAATTTTTCTTTCGTTCTTCTTTGCCTGTCGAGAGCCCTGTTGAATTCGACCCTTGCCAGGTCTAAATTGCCCTCGGACATAAAATTCAGGGCCTTGTACACATTTACCATCACGCCGTCATATTCCCGGCCTTTATACGGTACAACATTGTCGTTCACAGCGACAGCGCCTATGTCATCTGCCACAGAAGAATGAAGGTCGTAGTATTTGAGAAAATCTTCAGCTTTATCGAAAAATTTCGTACTGGAAGCATAATCTTTTAAAATTCTTTTTGCGCTTGCAGCCTGAAGCGTCCAAAGCAGGTCTTCGCCGGAAGGATTGTTTCTTTTTTTGATATTTTTTTCCGCAAAGAGTAAAGCAGAACTGAAATCTGAAGTTTCATAATACCTGTTGAAAGTAAACAACTGTTCGCGCGGCATATTACAACCGCTAATGAGCGGCAAACTCAAAACGGTTGCGGAAAAATATATTAAAATATAAATTCTTTTGTTCATGGAATCAACTCTGTAATAATAGTGTTATAAATTATACTACGGTAACGGAAAGATATTACAATACAAAAACATTCTTGACATTTTACCAGATTGAGTTACTTTGTGTTAAAGTGTTTGTCTGTGACGTAAGTGTTTTTTGTAAATATAGTTAGGGAATAAATTATGAGAGTTTTACGGCTGTTTTTGATGGCTTTTGGGTTAGGACTTCTTTGCAGCGGATGTTCGGTTAATCCTGTAACGGGCGAAAATCAGTTTCTGCTTGTAAATCCTGAACAGGAAAAGAAAATGGGCGAGGAATATTCCAAGCAAGTCGAGAAAGAACTCGGCCAGAGTATTAAGGATGTTGAACTTCAGAATTATATCAATTCTGTCGGACAAAATATTGCCCGCGTCAGTCATTCGCCCGAAGCAGGTTTCAGCTATAAAGCCATCGACTCCAATACAGTCAATGCGTTTGCTCTGCCGGGCGGATATATTTATATCACCACGGGTCTGCTGAAAGAGCTTAAGACCGAAGCACAGCTTGCCGGTGTTTTGGCGCACGAGACGGCACACGTTACGGCAAGGCACATCGCACAGCAGATTACAAGAGATTATATAATCGGCATCGGCTTTAGCGTCGCCGGCTCAGCTTCAGGTTCGAGCGCCGCGGTAAGAGTTGCCGATATCGTAAGACAGCTTGAGGGTATGTCATTCAGCAGGGCTCATGAAAGACAGGCCGACCAGGTTGGAATGGATTATCTTGTGAAAGCCGGTTATACGCCTAACGGGATGATTGAGACGATGGAGATACTGGAAAAGCAAAACGAATCCCGAACGATAGAATTTTTCTCGACGCATCCAAGTCCTGAAAACCGTATCGAGCTGCTGAAAGAACAAATTTTTAACAATCGTTATGCCAGTACCGGCATGGTGGGCAGGGAAGCTTATGCGGCAAATGTTACAGAGAGACTTAAGCTAATAAAACCGCCGCAAAAAGACAAACGCAGCCGATAGTATGCAGCAGGATTGTCGATTTGCTTAAATCGCTGTAACCATTCTGTGCCAGTTTTTCGGGGTCATTGCTTTTTTTGCATCTCCAGCTCAATATGAAGACTATCAGCAAAAGAGGAATTCCCGCAAGAGGCGGCAGTATGACTAACGAATAAAATAACACCAATACCCAGAGAAGAATAATCAGGATATTATAAAGAGAAGATGCTTTTTTGATTCCTAATGTAACGACAAGAGTTTTTTTATTGACGGCTTTATCGGCCGGGAAGTCTGGAAATTCATTTGCGAATATAATGAGGAAAATCAAAATCGCCACAATCATCGCGGGAAAGAACGGAACAAAATCAATTACGCCTGTTTGAATATAATAAGCTCCGAAAACCGGCAAAATGCCGAACAGAAAACCTATCGTTATTTCTCCTGCCGTTCGATAACCGAGTTTCAAAGGCGGGGCGGTGTAGAAAAAACCGCCGAGCAGTCCGATGATGCCAAGCGAAAGCACAAACAAGCTCTTTGTCATTATTACTATGATAACTCCCAATGCCGCTCCTGCGGAAAAAAGCAGCAGTGAGCCGATGAAGACTTCTTTGCCGGTCAGCAGATTTTTTTGAATCAGTCTGCTGCCGCCTGAAAATGGTGTCGGGTTGCTGTTGAGCCAGTCGTTTCTGGAGACGCTGTCGAAATAGTCGTTTACGACATTTGCGCCCATTTGAAACAGGGCGATTGAAAAGGCGGCAAGTAAAAAAAACATAAGGTTGAATCGATGCGTATGTGAATATGCGACAGCGGTTCCAACGATTACGGGCAGAACACTTGCGGTGCAGAACTGCAATCGCAATTCCTTTAGCCACAGAGCAAATTTTGGCGGAGATTGTTTTATAGCCACAGAGGACACAGAGCACACAGAGATATATATTTTTTAATCTTCTTTTAACACTATTTCGTCGTATTCAAGCTCAAAGCGGAGTTTGTGTTTCGCTTCCTGCTGAGCCAGAGACTCGAAAAGCTGTTTGGCGGTAACCTCTTCGACGAGATTGGCAAGGGTGGTATATAACTGGAAAGCTTTTTTTTCTTTTTTCATCGCCAGAACGAGGGCATCCTTATATTCCATATTTTTTGTTGGTTGGACATCGACAGTGAATTCAGCTATTTTAAGGTCGGCGACTTTTTCACTGCTTACCTTAAAGACCTTGCCTTTTTTGACGTCTTCAAGCTGTTTTTTATGGCCCTGTTCCTCGGCGGCAAAATCGAGAAAAACTTTTTTCATTTCGGGATTGTCCATTTTAGTCGCAAGGCCGGTGTAGAATTTATAGGCTTCTATTTCGCCTTCAATCGCAAAATCCAGAATGTCATCGGAAATATTGAATTTTTTCATCCCGTTAGACCTCCATTTAATCTATTAATTGGTATAATCTTCATAAAATGTACTTCTCTTTTCACAATTTAAGACATTATATAAAATCAAAGAGGTCTAACGGGATTCATCCCATTAGTTAGACCTCCAGTAAGTTGTGTTTTTAAAATTATAAGGTATTTTGGTTGTGAGGCAATAAATAAAAAAGGCCGGGGTATTTACCACGAAGGTCGCGAAGACCACGAAGTATTATATAATATATTGTTTTTTATATACATTTTCCTTCGTGTTTCTTCTTTTTTTCATATTTTTAATTTTCCGCGTTATCCGTGAAATCGGCGGTTAAATTCTTAATCTTTTTTGTCCACATAATCAAAAGCGCGCAATAAAAAAATTGCGCAAATGTGAAAAATAAGATTTTTTCAAAATTTTTTTCTCCATATCAGGCAACAACTTACGAATTTTGCCTAAAAAATTTTCGCAAAAAGTTCGTCAAAAGCGCGCAAGTTTTCAGGTAATACGGAGGGGCCACAAAGGCACCAAGACACGAAGAAAAAAGAGATAAAATTCACTTTTATGTGGAGTAAATAAATGGCTTATGATTTTTCAAATTTCGAGACAGACAGTCTTAATCCAAATTTTGTCGATTGGCTCGTCGATGAGCAATGGGTCGATATGCAAACCCACTTTGGCAGGCTGTGGGATTATTACCAAAACCCGATGTATTCACCGGCGGGTCTGTCGGCGGCAGATGCGAAACTAAACGAATCGGCAAGAACCTATATACAGGCACAGGAAATAGGACTGCCCGCAAGAATCACAGGCGTAAAGCGAATACAAACCAGCGGCCTGCTCGGCGGCAGAGCAGTCGCAGACGTCGAACGCAAAGAAGTCGTAATTGAAAACGATATCGGCTGGCGAATAAACGCTATGGTGGATTTTCTGTTCGGCAAAGGCGCAGATATCGTCAGCAGGGCGGAAGATAAAAACAGACGAATAGAAATCGATAAAATTATAAAACAAATATTCAATGCCAACGGCGGGGTAAGGTTCTTTCAGGATATGGCGGTGCTCGGGGCAGTTTATGGTTTTGTGGATTGCATAGTTCGGCCGGGGCCGAAAATCGCAGACTTTTGTGTTCGCAGGATGAACGAACCCCGACCGCAGGGGTCGGGGCTAAACGAACTTGTTTCAGACTGCGGTCTGGAACTGATTGAGGCGCCAAGAGCACTGCCGGTCCTGGATGAAAAAGATTTTCGCAAAATCAACTTCTATATTCAGCATTTTATCGAGCAGAAAAACGACGTCGGGGCAGAAGGAGGATTTTTAAGCAGACTGCTGGGCGGCAGAGGAAACAACGGCACAAGACGCACGGCGGCGGTTACAGAGATAATCTCGCCGGACATCTGGCAAAGATACGAAGAGAAACAGCTCGTTGCCGAAGGACGGAATGTTATGGGAATTATTCCTGTCGTGCATATTCAGAATATCGCGCAGCCATTGTATTACGAAGGGATAAGCGATGTCGAGCCTTTGGTGCCGCTTCAGGACGAACTGAATACGAGATTGAGCGACAGGGCAAGCAGGATAACTTTTCAGGCGTTCAAGATGTATCTGGCAAAAGGCATTGAAGGCGTTGAGAACAGGGCGGTTTCACCGGGCAGGATGTGGTGCACGGATAATCCTGACGCGAGTATCGAACAATTCGGCGGAGACAGCACATCGCCAAGCGAGGATATGCATATCGCCGAAATCAGGGAGGCACTGGACAAGGCAAGCGGCGTAACGCCGGTGGTCGCAGGAGTGCTGAAAGATAAAATCGGCAATCTGACCAGTGCCGTCGCACTGAAATTGATGCTGATGGGAACGCTGGCAAAAACCGAGCGGAAACATTTTGTTTACGGGCAGGGGCTTAAGGACATCGCCGCGATGATAATGCATCTTCTCGATGTTACAAATATTTATCCGAACTCAAAAGATGAGAGAGTATTCGATGTGATTTTTCCAAGTCCATTGCCGGAGAACACACTGGAAAAACTCAATGAGGCAAAATTGAAACAGCAGCTCGGAGTGCCGCAGGAACAGGTACTGAGAGAGTTAGGCTATGAAATAAGTTCATAAGAACACAGAACACAGAACTCAGAATACAGAATCTAAGTCCTAAAATAAATTCACAGGAGAAATTTAAATGAGTCAGATTGACACAGAAAATTCCGCCGTCGCCAAGGCTATGGCGGACAGGGGTTCAGATGAGCCGCAGGGGCGAAGCGAAAAACTTGTCGATGTAAGCGAGGCGATTCGCTACCGCAAAAGGGCACAGCTTGCCGAGCAAAAGAAAACGCTGCTTGAAGAGGAACTTGCCGAGAGAAAAAGCGAAGTGGAAAGATTGAGCAATAATCTTTCGCAACTGACAATCGAACGGCAGTTAATAGAAAAACTTGTTTCAGCGGGCGTGCGGGATTTGGAAGCTGCCGTGATTATAGGCAGAACCAGACTCGAGGACAATGCAGAGGCTACGGCGGCAGACGTTGTCGAGCAACTGCGAAAAGAGAAAGGTTATCTTTTTAATGACACTCCGGCTGCTGCGGTTGGCGCAAAGACAAGCGGAGTCAAAGACAGGTTGTCAGGGGCAACAGGGTCTCTTGAGCGGGCGGCTAAAAAGGCCGTCAAAAGCGGTTCAAGAACGGACCTGCAGGAGTATCTGCGGGCGAGAAGAAATTTTGTATAGCCACAAAGGCACAAAGACACAAAAAATTAATAAAAAGAAAGGAATAAATTATGGCTTTTACAGGTAAAGCAACATATTCGGCAGGAGTCGGACTTCCTGAACTTGCGGAAGATGTTTGTGATATTGTCGGGATTATATCGCCGGTCGAGACGCACTTGCTTGATGCAATAGGCGACCCGCTGCGCGAGGCGAGAAGCACATATCACGAATGGCTCGAAGATTCGCTTGTGCCGAACAAAGATGTAATCAGCGACGGTTCAATCAGCGACCCTGACGGCGAGACCAGCTTCGATGTCGCCAACGGCGACAGATTCAGAACCGGCGACCAGATTCAGACCTCAGGCAGCGAAGAACTGATGCTTGTTACAGGCGTAAGCGGCGGCACAATTACAGTCGTTCGCGGATACGCAGGCACAATGCCTGAAGATATCGCTGACGGTCAGGTGATTCATATTCTCGGTAACGCGGCTCTCGAAGGCGACGATAAACCGGCAGCAAGATTTACCAACCGCGTCCGCTGCGGAAATTACACGCAGATTTTCACGGCCGGCGTTGAAGTGAGCGGCACCAATATCGCAGCCAGTCATCTCGGTATTTCAAACGAGATAGATTATCAGAAGGGCGAAAAACTGCGCGAGCTGATTCGCGACCTTGAGAACACGGTTATCAACGGCGGTCAGCCATCGGCAAATCCGCAGGGTTCGGCTTCTGTTCGCAGGAGTATGAAAGGCATTGTCCAGAGCATCGCGACAAATGTTTATCGGCCCGGCGATTCGGGATTTCCGAGCGGAGACGGTCTCGATGAGGCGAAGATTAATTATGTTCTGCGCCAGATTTGGGAAAACAGCAGCGGCAATGTTGACTTGATTGTCGTCGGAGGTTTTCAGAAGCGGAAAATTAACTCGTTCCTTAGTGCAAACAGAAGTTTCGGAGCGGCCGATACGGCGTACACCGATATGGTCAGCGTTTATGAAAGCGACTTCGGCGTTTGCAGGATTGTTACGAGCAGATGGATTCCGCAGGACGCAGTATTGCTTCTCGATTCATCGCGCATAAGCGTTCTTCCGCTTGCGGGCAGAAGTTTCTACTTCAAGCCTCTGGCGAGCAGCGGCGATTATGAATGCGGCCAGCTAATCGGCGAATACACACTTGAGTTCAAAAACGAGGCTGCGCACGGTCTTATCAGAGACCTTGCAATAAGTTAAGAATTACAGCGTGGGCTAAAGCCCACCCTACGATTTATTTTTTTCGGCCGGGCGCGGACATCTACAAAACAATTACGATAGTTTTAAAGGTTAGATGGTTCCAGCCCGGCCGGGGAAAAATAAGAGGGCATAATAATGAATACTTTTTCAAATGATGTAGATGTTTTGAGATATGAGCCGAGCCTGTTCGGCGATTTACATTTCGCAGGTCAGGTATTGATAAGCGGCAGCGATGGAGAAATTTCAGATACCGCTTTCACTGCGGCGGATGCGGATTTTAACGCGGCAAATATTTCTGCCGGTATGGTTATTTATCTGCAAAGCACTGACGGTGCTGTCGATAGCGCGTATGAGATAGTATCGGTGGATTCGGCGACGCAGCTTACGGTTTCAGTTTTAAGAGCCGATGGGCAGGCAGAAGCGGTTGCTCTGACAGACGGCGAAAATGTTGCTTACAGAATCTGCACATATCAGCCGCAGGGCAATGAAGTGTTTTTGCAGCTTACGCAGCATTTCGGATTAAGACCGGGCATCGCGGACGGCCAGTACTGCGCAGATGACATTCTCGATGTGTCGGTTTTGAGACAGGTCTCTGTTTATGGTGTGTTGTCGATAATTTACGCGAGTCTTACAGGCAAAAAAGCGGACAGCGGAGAGAACTTCTGGCAGAAGAGCAAATATTACAGACAGCTTTATGAAAAGGCGATGCAGCGGTGCAGGGTCAGTATTGATTTGGGCGACGACGGCGTTGCGGATTCTGTCCGCAGCGGAGCAAGCGTCAGACTGCTGAGGGACTAAATGCGAGTGTCGATAGATGACAGAATATTTTTTGATGAGGACTGTTTCGAACTTGAGGTTCAAAGTCCGCAGAGAAGCGTCATTCAAAAATCGGCGGCGGGTCTGGACGGTCAGGTAAGTATCGACCTGGGACTGCGAAGAAGAAAACTGATTCAAAAAGGCGAGCTTCGAGCAAAGAGTCAGACCGAGCTTCAGAAAAAAATAGACGAGATAAATGAAATTATAGACGGCGAGACGCACATTTTTAAAAATGCAGACGGCAGAGTGTTTGAAAATCTTGTGATTGAGGAATTTAAGACAGGAAAAATGATAAACGGCGGCGTGCATACGAGCTGTCAATACGAGATAATATACTCACAGCAGGGTTAAATATGCTTATAAACGAGGGAATAAATAAAGTAAGGGCATTTGTGCTGGCCGGGGGCACTGCGGTTGTCAAATGGCATTCGACTTACGACGATAAGCTGTATCAGGTTTATGTCAACGGCAGATTCGCAGGCGCAACTATCGAGCCGATGCAGAGAGAAATTGTCGTGGCAATTCCGTTTTCTGTAATGACAGCCGCGAGGATAGAAGTATTCGCGGTTGAGCCGGAGTTTGCTGATACGGATTTTTCCAATGAAGTCGAGTCGGGTCAAAAGCAAACAGGGCGGGTCAAACTCGAATTGCCAAGGACCGACGATTTGCCGATGGGCGGTGAGGTTAATTTTTATCTTGAAGGAAACAGGCTCAATAACAGGAGCATAAAAATCCTGCCGGAGTTTGCGGACAAGGGCGGATTCGGATTGAGCGGTTTCGGCAGCAGTGATTTTGGTTATGACGGCTCGGCGGCAATTGGGCTGGGCAAAGGAGTATTCGGCATCGGCTGGTTCGGTTTCGATGCGGATATGCTCAACTGGCAAAGCGGACAATTGCAGGCAGGCAGATATAAATTTGAAATTGAGATTACTGATAGTTTTGGCAATACGGTCGGCGAGAGAATTGAAACAGAAACGATAATAGTTATTCCGCCTGCGAGGCCTGCTGAAAGACTGACTGTAAAATCTTTCGACAGACAGAGCGGGAAATTGATTTTACAGGTTGAATAGGAGATTTGAAAATGGCAGAGATTTATCCATCGGACAATGAGCTTTTGAATATTTTGAGCGACGATGAGACGGGCGTTGAGTACATCACGACGGGCAAGTCGCCTTATTACCTTGAGTTTCGCAAACTGCTCTACCGACTGATTCTGGCGGCAAAGCGGGCCAATGACCTGCGGGTCTTTGACGAGGGCGGACTGGATATCGGCGTCAAGAGCGGCAGATTTTGGCTCGGAACAACGCTTGTCGAATACAGCGGTTCAGCCGGCAATACGCTCTCCGACGACAGGGACAATATATATATCTATCTTGATTCGTCAGGCAATCTGGTTGTGAATGAATACAGCCAATTTCCTGATATGGAAACGACACCTCATTTCAGACTGGCAATCGTAACGACAAACGGCGGAGAAATTACGTCAATAACCGATGTCAGATGCAGTTACTATGTGCCGGTAAGCGGGGCGTAAAATGGCAAATAAATTTGTATCATCAGCAGGACCAAAGGGTACGGGCGACGGCAGCAGCGAAGAAAACGCCCGGAACCTGACTATTGCGCTGACCAGTGCGGCGGCGGGCGATTATGTATGGATAAAAAATGACGGTACTTATGCCGGTATTTTCATTGTCGGCTGCAGCGGTTCATATACGGCGAATACGCATATATTTTTTATCGGCTATAACGATATTAATAACTGCGATTTGGTAAATCATATAAGTGATATGGATTACGGCAGGGGTTACTGGGGCGGGCCGCTTAATCCAAACGCTGCGAATTGCTGGGTCAATATCGATGGGCAGGGCGCAGCGACTAATGTCGTATATCAGTACTCGAAAAATAACATACACTGGCGGAATATATATTTTCACAATAGCAATAAGGCCGCGTACAACTGCGCCTTTTATGCGAAAAGCTGCTCGGGAACCACATTTACCAAATGCAAGTTTACAGACGGCTATATGAATCTGTGGGTCGATACCAATAGCACAAACTGTATGATTAAATACTGCTATTTCAGCGATTACACAATTTCAAATCTTGATATCGGAGGTGGAAGCTATCTGAATATGTTTTCGCACTGTGTTTTCAACGGCGGGGCGGCAAAGATATACAGGTCAACAGGCTGTAACAGCATATTCATCGGCGGTGCTTACGCTGTCGGAGCTTTTTACTTTCAGAATATCGTCTTTAACAACACAATGTACAACCAAAGCTCATACTGTCTGGCTTACGGACACGATTCATACGCAGGCGGACTGATTGAGTACAACAATATCTTTGTGCCGGCAGTGAAGAACGTACCAGCGATATATAAAAACGGATACGGCTCCTTAGCCTACTCTGGTTTCGGCTGCGCTTACTGCATAGCTGATAACAGTATTTTGGATACGCCTTATAACGGCGAAAACTGTCTTAATGTAAATCCGCAGTTTGTAAATATTGCCGGCAATGATTTCAGGCCGACAAATCCGCTGCTTTTGCGCGGCGGTATGCCTGACTTTGTGGGAAATCCGGGTCGAATCGGAGCGGTTCTGCAAAAATATCAGTTCATATCAAAGGCCAGAGCGGCCAATATGGGCAGACTTTCAATATTCAGATAGGAGTTTCAATAATGGCAAATTCAACGATAGATATTCCATTTTATATTTCCAAAGACGGCGTGCCTCTGGTCGGCGCCTCAGATGAAATGAATTTTGAGTCTTTGAAAACAATCGGCGGAACAGACAAAATCAATTGGGCACCTGCAATTTCTGAAATCGGCGGAGGCTGGTACAAGTTCAGCGCCGCTTACGGCTCTGTGCCGTTTGACGCAGGCGACCTTATCGGCGTTATCGACGCGGATAAGGACGGGGCCAACAAACTGGCAAACGCAGAGAGATATGTGCCGGTAGAAGTCAGACTGGATTTTTACGCATTGGCCAGAAGCGTTTACAAAATGTCGCAGGATAAACTCACCGGCGATATGGAAATCAAAAATCCAGATGGTGATACAATTCTCAAGCTCGATATTACCGACAGCGACAGCGAAGTTATCAGAGAACCGGCGGCAGAATAAATGGATACTAAATTTTTTGACAGTTTAAGCGGCGGAGATTCGGCAAACGGGGTCAAACTCTGTATGGGGCTTACAGACGGCGAGTTCTGGGCAAGGCCGGCGGGTTTGCAGCTTTTGTATCAGGGGCGGGAGATTGACGATGTTGATTTCGGCCGGATAGCTGATGTCTCAAATATAAATGAAAATTCATTTGAGGTCGTATCCGGCCAGCCTTTAAGCAGACATCTCTACATCGCAAGACGGGTCAACTGCTGCGGAATGGAAGAACAAACACTGTCGGCGGCGGTGAAAGTCGAATTTGACAGTTCGGGCAATTTTGTTGGCGGGGCAATATGAGCAAGTCAAACATAATAGATTTTTACGAGCCTCAAAACGATTCGCTTGCTGTCGGCGCAGTGTCAGCAAAGGTTTATCTCGACGGACAGTTATGCGATTATCTCGTCGCTGAAAAGGTAACGCTTGCCGCTGACGAGTTCGGTCAGGCGGTATTGAGCTATTACCCGAAAGATAAAAGCGTACTGCCGGAAGAAACAGACTGTCTCGTCAGATGCGGACAAAGAATCATTATAAAGACAGGCTACGACGGCGGAATCGGAGAATACCGGCCGCAGGAATGGCAAATCTTCGCGGGGCTTGTCGAGCGGATTGATACGGAAATATCCGGAAATCAGCAGAAGACAACCGTCATCGCAAAAGATTCTTCTGTCTGTTCCAAACCGCAGCTTTGCAGAGAAGTCGAGCTGAACTGTCAGTGGCCGGGCGAGAGAATCAGCGTTTCAAGAACAAACATCGCTGAAATAACCGGCGTAAAAAATTGTTCGCCGATGCACGAGAAACAGTTTCAGATAAAGACGCTGACGCTTTTGCCGGGGTTCTGTATCGGCGACAGGATAACCGCAAGTCCCGACAGCAGGGATATTCTCGGCGTCAAATACGACAACAGAAGTATATGCAGTATTGAAAAGATACAAATGGATTTCGTAAATCAGCAGATAATCCTGACGGCGGTAAAAAAGAGAAAGTAGCCACTAAGACACGAAGACGCTAAGAAAAATATATATTTAAAATACTTTGTGCCTTAGTGCCTTTGTGGCTGGCTGGAAAGAGCAAATATGGCGGATTCAGAAAAAAAGAACTGGTATTTCAATAAGCAAATCGATTTGTCGGTTCTGGTACAGCTTGTCTTTCTTGCGGCGCTGATTGTCGGAACGTGGGTCAATCTTCAAAAACAGCTTTCGATATTGCAGCACGACATAACGAGCCTGATTGAGACGCAGAAACAATTTCAGCGTCAGATAGAGGAATTGAGCCGGGCAAGCATAAGCTACGAATACCGGCTGCGTTCGATTGAAAAAACTCTGCCTGACGCCGATATCGGCAAAAAAGGTTCCTGACACCTTTTAACTTCTTATTTATAAAGATGTTATGATGCTATTTTTAAGAAAAAGGTTCCTGACACCTTTTTTTGTTAAACGATGTTTGAAAGGAGTCGTAATGGAAGATAAGGAGCAATATATATCACCTGAACCTTACAGTCTTGCGATGACGATTCTGAGCGAGAACTTTACCAGCGATTTGGCGATGGTCTGGCGGCTGAGAAACTGGCGCGGCGACTTTTATCTCTGGCACGAGGGCTGCTATAAGCCTTTGAGCGACAACGCGATTAAAAATTTCGTAGGCTCACTCGTTGCCGAGCTTGTCTGCAAAGGCAAAATCAGAAAGTTCAGCTCTCATCTTCGCAACGAAATTATCGAGGCAATCCGCAGCCAGACAGGTATTCCCGACCATTACGAGCTGAATACCTGGCTCAGGGAGCCGAATCTGTCAAAGCCGGATAACTGCATAGTTACCGCCAACGCGATTGTTTATACGACAATCGAACTAAAGGACGGGAAAAAATTCGTTCTTGGTCATAGTCCGGAATTTTTCAGTCTTAACATACTTCCTTACCGCTATGAGGAAAAAGCCGATTGCCCGAAATGGCTGGAGTTTCTCGACGAAATCACCTCAGGCGACAAAGAGATGCAAACGCTGCTCTGCCAGTGGGCCGGTTATCTTTTGCGGAACGATTTGAACGAGCAGAAATTTCTGCTTTGCTTCGGCAGCGGCGCCAACGGCAAAGGCGTGTTCTTCAGGATTATGGAAAGTATGCTCGGCGACGACAACTGCTCGCACGTGCCGCTTCATCAGTTCGCAAATTCATTCGCGCTCGGCTCGACGCTCGGCAAAAAACTTAACAGCACATCGGAAAGCAGTGAAGAAGTCTGCAAATGCGCCGAGAGCCTTTTGAAAAGCTATGTCGCCGGCGACCGGATGGACTTTGCGAGAAAATTCAGGGAGCCGATACGCGCGATACCGACCGCGAAAGTTATGATAGCGACGAACGAACTGCCGCGATTCAGCGACCCATCGTGCGGAATCTGGCGGCGTATGATTCTTGTGCCTTTCAATGTTACAATCCCGCCTGAAAAGCAGGACAAACAGCTCGTCTCGAAACTGACTGTTGAACTGCCGGGGATTTTCAACTGGGCATTGCAGGGCGTTAAACTGCTTAAAGAGCACAAAGGCTTTATTGTGCCGACATCTTCGGTCGATGCGATGAAGTCTTATCGAAGCACAACCGACCCGGCGAGAATGTTCCTTGAGGAAAATTTCATCAGCGCTCAAAACTGTTCCGGCGAGCCGGTGCAGAAAGTCTATAACGCATACAGAAAATGGTGCGAGGCGGGCGGTTACAATCCTTTGACGATTAATCAGCTTGGTCAGAGAGTTTTAAGCGTTTTCCCGATGGTGCAAAAGATAAGGAAAAGAATCGCAGACAAACGGGATAACTATTATGAGTTTCTGTCATTAATAAAGGATAGTCAGGTATATGATGACATTATCAGTAATGAACCTTTGTTCATCTGTCCACCATGTCCATAACCGTTTTCAATTAATACAGAATAAAAAGAGAAGAAAGAGAAAATAAAAATTTTATATTAATAGGAAACTATATGGTCGTGGTGGCCGGACAAATCTCAAATCTTAATTTTCAAATTATTTAAAGGAGAAAATCTATGAATTGGAAAGTGATTTTATCGGTGATTGTTGTCGGAGCTGTAGTATTTGCGACCGGCTGTCAGTTCGCTTACGATTTCTGGCCCGCGGAAATTTCGCCATTGGCGGTTAAATACGCCGGCCGCGAGCCGAACAGTATTAAATGGTACGAGAAAAATCTGCGTACCGCCGGCGAATTGAAAAACGAGGTGATTGATATCTATATCGGCGAACAGTTACGGCTCGACTATCTTGCAAATCTCAACAAGGAAAAGTATCAGCAGGTAATCGGCATACTCGACCTGTCGATAAAGCAGGCTCAGGCCGACAGAATGGCCCTGATAGGTACGCTCGACCAGCCCGGCTGGCTGCTGACCGGCCTGCTTACTCTTTTGCCGGTGGGTTCGTATGTCGCGGGCTGGCGAACCTTGTGGCCGAACCATTACACAGAACAGGAAGTTCAGGCCGAAATCGCAAAAATTAAGAACGATTCAGCATCTGTAAAAAGCTGATTTTAATTGAAATCTGAGAAAAATTACCTACTATTTACCGATTATTGCGACAAAATTTGCCGATAATATACTTGACTGTTTTGGTAATAGATTATATAATATGTGTTTTAGTCAACGGAGGTCAATCAGGATTGTCGGAACAAGACCAAAAAACCAAACTCGGGAAACCAACGCCTTTTGTATTGGCTGTGAATATTTGTGATTCTATAATAAGAGATGAAACAACCAAAAAAGTATCTTTGATAGGTCTTTTTAGTGTTATTCGAGCAACTAATTTTCCAGCTGTACATCCTTTGCTGCATATATATGCAGCATTGACGAATGGACATGGCAAGTATAAAACTGGTTTTCGGTTTGTACGTATAGGTAAGGATGAAGAAAAGATTTTGCCTGAACTGAATGGCGAGTTGAATTTTGCTAACCCATTGCAAGTTGTGGAAATTAATTTTAGTTTGCGGAATCTTACATTAAATCAGCCGGGTACATATGAAATACAAATTATATGTGATGGTTCAATAGTAGGACAAAGAAAATTTTATGTTATGCCAATGAAAAGAATGCTCAATACAGATGGAACAGAGGTAAAATGATGTCTCAAGTATTAAATGAAAATGAAGTTTATTATGTTTTTGATGAGCAGGAAGAGGTCTCTTATAATTTTGATGCAACACAAGTTGTCCCTTCGTTATATGTTAAATTTCCGCAACATGAACAAGATAACGAAGAAACAAATCTTGCGGTTTTAGCGTCCCAAAGTAAAGCCTTTGATTTTTTAAATGACCCTGCAGAAGATATATACAACCTAAATGATGGCAAGCCGGTATGAGGGCAAGGAGAGGGGATATAGTATTATTACCATACCCTTTTACCGATTTGAGTTCAATTAAAGTTCGACCGGCAGTGGTGGTTTCTGGTGATTCATTTAATAAAATGGGAGAATCGGTATTCGTCTTTATTACATCCAAAATCTATAATAATCCCTTTGATTTTCGCTTGGAAGAAAACAATGAAGATTTTAAAAAAACAGGTTTAAAAACTTCATCAACATTCAGAGTAGGCAAACTAATTTGTCTTGAGCAAAGTCTTATTCAAAGAAAAATCGGTTATGCGTGTGTAAATATTTTGAATAAAATAGACAACCAACTCAGAATTCTTTTCGAACTTTACAAATGACATATTTTCGTCTTTGACGAGATTTTTACATTCTCTATTATCAGTACCAACTTTATTTGTTCTGTACTTAGGCTGGCGAACCTTGTGGCCGAACCATTACACAGAACAGGAAGTTCAGGCCGAAATCGCAAAAATCAAAAGCGGTTCAACGACGTCAACAAACTGATTTTATCGGGCTTTTCAGAAGAGGACATTCCCTATAACCAATTTGCGCATTTTTTATAACCAATTTGCGCATCATCTAATTATGCACGGTAAATAGGCCGATATTACTGATATGAATTTACCTATGGAGACAGGTGTGCGACTATGAAAATGAAAAAGCAGCGAAAAGTTCTTGTCATTGACGACAGTCAGCCGAATCTTATTCTGCTCAAGGCTCATCTTACGAGTATGGGTTTGGTTGCGCTTCTTGCCGATAATGCCGCCGACGGCATTACTATTGCCGCCGAGCAGAAGCCGGATGTTATTCTGCTTGATGTGATGATGCCGGAGGTTGACGGTTTTGAAACATGCAGACGTCTCAAGGCCGACATTCGCACAGCTTCGATACCCGTTATTTTTGTTTCAGCCAAGGACCAGAGCGATGATAAAGTCAGCGGCCTGAAACTCGGCGCGGTCGATTATGTAACCAAGCCGTTCAACAAAGGCGAACTGCAGGCCCGCGTGGGAATCGTGCTCCAGATGACCGAGCTTCAGGAAAGGCTGCTTCTGCTTGCCAATACCGATGAGCTTACCGGCCTTTCGAACAGGCGCCACTTTTTCGAGATTCTCGAACGCGAAATACTGCAGGCCAAGATACGAGGCGGTTCGATTGCCGTAATGATGTTCGATGTTGACCATTTCAAAAATGTTAACGATACTTACGGCCATCTTGCAGGCGACAAAATCCTGCAGCAGGTCGGCAAAATTCTTAATGAAAACATTTACCCGATGGATTTGGCGGGAAGATACGGCGGCGAAGAATTTGTTCTGCTTATGCCGGGCATGCCGATGGAAATCGCCACGCAGCGGGCGCAGAAACTTCGCTCGGTAATCGACAAATACAATTGGGAAATTGAGAATAAGTCCATATCGGTTACATGCAGTGCGGGCATCGCAATCTTTAGCGGCATCGACAGTACCGACCCTTACGAGCTTATAAGAAGAGCCGACGATGCTCTTTACGCGGCCAAGCATCGCGGAAGAAACTGCGTTGTTTCTTATGACCAGTTGAATCCCGACGAGCGGATACAGGTTCATCATGACGAGGATTTCCGTGAGCTGCAGAGCAAAATATCTTCGCTCGCCCAGCAGATAAGGGGACAGACGCTCGGCATAATAACCGCCTTTACAAAGGCGATTACGGTTAAGGACCCTTACCTTGCAGGCCATGTTGAAAATGTCAAAAAATACGCCGTTGAAATCGCAAAACAAATGGAAGTTTCTGATGCGCTGATAGAGCAGCTTGAAACCGCGGCGATACTGCACGACCTCGGTAAGATTGTTATTCCGAATCATATTCTTCGCAAAACAGGCGCGCTTACCGATGATGAAATTAGAATCGTTCAGCGTCATCCTATTTCCAGCGCCGAGATTCTTGCCCCAATCGGCATATTCGGTCAGGAAATTGTGATTATAAGACATCATCACGAAAACTTCGACGGCACAGGTTATCCAAACGGGCTTGTGGGCAAAAATATTCCTATCGGCTCGCGGATTCTTGCCGTCGCTAATGTTTTCGATTCAATGACCTCTGCTCAGCCGTGGAATGCAAATTCCAAATCCGCAGACGATGCTCTCGGCGAGATAGTCAGCCTTAGCGGCTCTCAATTCGACCCGGAGGTCGTGGATGCTTTCAAGAAGATATACGCGGCGAATCACAATAACTGGCCGCTGTCTCAAAAGCGGAAAGTCGAAACCGCAGCCGCCGCAGCCGTCTGATTTGATAACTGTCGGCTTATTTTGTGATTCTTTTTGTAAGTTCGGCAAGCTGCGACTGGATTTTTTCGCTGGATTGCTGCAGTTCGGAGATTTTCCCGCAGGCGTGCATAACCGTCGTATGGTCTCTTCCGCCCAGATGTCCGCCGATTTCCTCGAGACTGTGGCTGGTCAGACTTCTGGCCAGATACATACATATCTGTCGGGGCATCGTGATACTTTGACTGCGTTTTTTGCTTTGCAAATCAGCCGGCCTGACATCGTAATATGTAGTTACGGCTTTTATGATGTCCGTTATGGAAATGTTTTTATCCGTTGATTCTCCCTCGCCCAGCGCGATTCTGGCGAATTCCTTTGTAATTTCCTGCTGGCCTGTGCCGAGGAGCGCGTAAAGCGTTGTAAGGGCGCCCTCGATTTCGCGTATATTCGCTTTTACTCTGCCTGCGATATATTCGGCGACATCTTCGGATATTTTCATTCCGCGAAGTCTTGCTTTTTTCTGTACTATCGCGATTCTTGTCTCGTAACTGGGCGCATCGATTCTCGCCACGAGTCCGCATTTGAATCTGCTCGTTAGTCTTTCCGGCAGCGATGGTATTTCGCCCGGCGGCGCATCTGCGCTAAGGACAATCTGGCTTCGGTTGTCGTAGAGGGCGTTGAATGTATGAAAAAATTCCTCCTGGCTCTGGTCTCGCTCCTGCAGAAACTGCACATCGTCGATTACGAGCAGGTCAACTGTTCTGTACTGACTCTTGAAATCGGCCAATGACCCCTGTTCGATAGCGTTGATGAAACGGTTGACGAACTCTTCGCAGCTTAAGAACTGAATCTTGGCGTTGGAAATACTGTTCTGCGTTTCGCGGCAGACCGCGTGCAGCAGGTGTGTTTTGCCCATTCCCACAGTTCCATAAATAAATAATGGATTATATGTTTTTCCCAGTGACTTGCTTACCGCTATACAGCTTGCGTGTGCCAGACGGTTGCACGGCCCGACGACGAAATTATCGAATGTATAATCGGGATGAAGCCGGATTTCAGCGGAGGATTTTGCCGTATTGTCTTTGATGTCTTTGCCGTCGCTGCTGAATTTTACCGTTACGAGATGGCCGGTAATCTGCTGAGCGGCAAGCGTGAAACTGCTGATGCAGGTATTCTGCAGAAAGCCCGCGCTTTGGCTGTCCGGGCAAACCACCTCGAGCATACCGCCGTTTAAATTTTTAATAGCCAGGTCATCGAACCAGCTTCTGCTGTTTACCGGGTCGAGAACTTTGACTCGTTCAATTATCGCTTCGAATATTTCTTTTGCGTCCTGTGCCAATTCTTCCTCACTGTCAGTTTATACAAAGTATCATAAAAAAAGAAGATACGTCCCTGTAAATATCATTAAGGTTTATTCAGTTAGAAAAAGCTCCATCGAATTGCAAAACTTACCGTCCTTGACAGAAAAAATTTACAGCATCAGGCCGGTTTTGTCAAAAGAAAAATGCAACTGGAGGCAGGATATAAGGATAACTGTTCTGGCATTTTTCCCGTTATGCCAAATATACGGTTTGTCCTTCTGTTCTTGCCGCCTCGATTATGGCACTTGATACATCATTTTGCCATTGCAGCCTGCCGCATGGGACTGGTTCAATTCTGCTGTCCACTCTGGCGGCAATATGCCATAATTTTTTTATCTGGTCTCTGGAGATGCTGTTGTCGAAATCAGACGATACCACAATTAAGTCTATATCGCTGTCCTTGGTAGCACAACCTGTTGCGTATGAGCCGAACACTATGCCGAAATTAACAGCCAGCCCTGTTTCGGACAATTTGTTCAGATATTTTTTTACACCATCTATAATTGCTGGCTGAACCATTCCAACACCTCTTTAGTTTTTTTAATATATTCTGTTGCTTCCTGACTTGAAATTTGCGGCAGGGAAGGAACTGGATACCTGCCCTCAAGATTGAACTCGCTCATTTCCGCAAGAAAGTCGATTTTGTCGTCCGACAAACTCAAACCTGCTGTTTCTGCCAATCTGACGAGGTTGTGAATTTTCGGAGCGATTTTTCCTGTGGATTTACAGACGTGGGCTTTTAAGATTTTTTCCAGAGAAAGATGTGCGAAAAACAACCCATGCCGGACTTTGTTGCCGGTTATCAATTGGTCGGCAGCTTGCCAGTCCTCTATGGCTCCATTCTGCCAATATTTAATTTGTTCCAAAATATCAACCATTGTTTCCGGCCTTTTCTCGGCAAATCTTACTGGTCTCTATAATAAGCTAAAATTAAACCTCTTGCAACCGGAAATGTTTTTAATCGGTCATCCCCGTTTCCACGGGGACAAGTTTTGACATTTGTATTTTGATATTTAATTTTTTCCTATCTGTGTTAAAATACCGCCTTTAACGCAGTTAAAGGATTTGGAGTTTCTATGGGAATTTTTACTAAAACGCTTGATTATCTTAAAGGCCATCTCGGCAGGACCCGCGACAGGATTAAGTCTTCGTTGCAAAGTGTTTTAACGCTCGGCAGGGATATTGACGATGAGCTTCTAGACCAGCTTCAGGAGACATTAATCAGCGATGATATCGGCGTTGAGACTACCGACAAACTGATATCCGACCTTCGGGTTGCGTATAAAAATAAAAAGATAGCGAAAACCGAAGATGTTATTCCTTTTTTAAAGGAACATATAAAAGGTTACTGGCCGGCGCAGGCCCGCCAGCTTAATATTGCCCCATTGAATCCGACAGTAATTCTCATCGCCGGCGTCAACGGCTCGGGCAAAACAACCAGTATCGCCAAGCTCGCCTATATGCTCAGCCGCAATAAGGAAAAAGTTATTGTCGCCGCCTGCGATACGTTCCGCGCCGCCGCCGTTGAGCAGCTTACAATCTGGTCGCAGCGAATCGGCGTTGAGATTATCAAGCACGCCCAGAACGCCGACCCTGCCGCGGTAGCCTATGATGCCTGCTCGGCCGCTCTTGCCAGGGGCGCTCAATATCTTATTCTCGATACGGCAGGCAGGCTGCACACGCAGAAAAATCTTATGAAGGAACTGACAAAAATTCGCGACGTCGTCGCAAAGCAGATTCCATCGTCGCCGCACGAAGTTCTGCTTGTGCTCGACGCCACAACCGGCCAGAACGCGATTATGCAGGCAAAGATGTTTACCGAAGCCATAGATGTTACAGGCATATTTCTCGCCAAGCTCGACGGTACTGCCCGCGGCGGCATAGTAATTGCTATTAAGGACCAGCTCAATATTCCCGTAAAATTTGTCGGCCTCGGCGAACAGCCCGACGACATCGCCGAGTTCGACCCTGATACTTTTGTCGAAGCTTTATTCAATTGATTAAGGGAATTTTTATGTTAATTATCAATGGTATCAATAGCGGACAGGTATTACAGCGGAACAGAAAAAATTTTTCCGAAACCCTGATAAAAGGAACGGCCAAATCTGCAGGCGTTATCAGCGTTAAGGTTGTCCAAAAAGGCAAAACGCTTAAAGGATTTAATTTCAAAAAACTGACCAGGCTGAAAAAAGGCTCTTTCCAGTTCAAACTTACCGGCATTCCCACATGCGGACCTTACCAGATAATTTTCAAATTCACTTCCGCTAAAGACTTGGACACAATTTTGGAATTTAATAATATACTCGTCGGCGATGTCTGGATTCTCGCAGGCCAGTCGAATATGGAAGGCTGCGGCTTTATCAGGTACGCCGCCAAACCTCATCCGCTTGTCCGTGCCTTTTATATGAATGACAAATGGGCCGCAGCCCAAGACCCGATTCACAACCTTTACGACTCGATTGACCCTGTACACGCGGCTCTTTGCGGCGGCGCAAATCCCATCAGGAATAAAAAGAAAGGCACAGGTCCAGGCGTGGCATTTGGAAAAGAAATGTATCGTCTAACCGGCGCCCCGCAGGGCCTTCTCTGCTGCGCTCACGGCGGAACTTCAATGTCGCAGTGGAATCCAGCTCTTAAAAAACATAAAAACAAAAGTCTTTATGGCGCGCTTTTAAGACGATTCGAAAAGAACGGCTCAAATGTTGCCGGTATTCTCTGGTATCAGGGCTGTTCCGACACGGACTCATCGGAAAAAGTCTCGCTCTACACGAAAAGAATGAAAAAATTAGTCGCCTCTTTTCGAAAAGATTTGGGTATTACAGGGTTGCCTTTTGTAATGGCCCAGATTTCGAGAGTCGCAAAGTGTTCGCAGTCCGCCATCGGCTGGAATAACATTCAAAATCAGCAGAGGCTTTTGCCGAAGGTAATAAAAAATCTTATACTCGTTTCAGCGATAGACCTTTCTATGGATGACGAAATTCACATCGGCGGCAGAGACCAGCAGCGCCTCGGCAAAAGATTTGCCGATGCCGTGTATTTCCGAAAGGGTAAAAAGCAGATTGAATTAAAATCCATTCGCAGAAAAATCAATAAATACAAAGACACTGTTGATATTGAAGTTGTATTTTCGAATGTCGCCGGCTCTCTTCAGTCCGCCGGTCATCCGTCCGGTTTTAAGGTAGTTCATTTCGACGGCAGTTTATGCGATTCGATTTACAATATAAAACTTCAGGGTTCTAAAATTACGGTTTGTACTTCACTGCCCGCCGCCAATCCTCATCTGATTTTTCTCCATTACGGTTTCGGCGCGATGCCTTACTGCAACATTACCGACAGTGCCGGCCGTTCGTTGCCGGTATTCGGACCTATTAAAGTAAAATGATGAGGCTTTTATGACGCAGGAAAATAATTGTGATTTGATAAACCGCAAATGCGTTCCATGTCAGGGTGGTATCGAACCTTTGAAAGGCGCCGACCTTGCCGCTCTTGCCGCGCAGCTTCCCGCAGGCTGGCAGATAATCAATGAGCATCAGCTCGAAAAAACATTCAAATTTAAAAATTTCAAACTTGCCCTCGATTTCGTCAATAAAGTCGGCGCACTGGCCGAGGAAATCGGCCATCATCCCGATATTAACTTCGGCTGGGGCAGGGCAAAACTTACTCTCTGGACTCACAAAATCAACGGCCTGCACACAAACGATTTCATCTTTGCCGCCAAAGCCGACAGCCTTTATCAGTATTGAAAAAGCACTTCCTGAAACCAAATATTTTGCGCGTAAATCCTTTACAATAAACGATTTAAAGAAAAAAACACACCTTTTTTTGCTTTTTAGCCAATCATTTGTTATAATGCGGTTAATAATTAATGGCATTTAAGGGTTTTCGCATGGCAAAAATCAGAAGTTTTTATTACGGCATTTGGCTTCCGTTTACTTTCAATAAGAAGCGGATTCTGATGCTTGCCATCGCCAGTTACATAGCTTTGTGTTAATTTCGCACAGTTGCGCCCGGTGATATCAATATAATTTGCGGCCGGCTTTAAGCCGGCTGTTTTTTTGCGCCTATCTTATTTGACATTATCATATTTTTTATTTATTTTCTCTGTGACCTCTGTGACCTCTGTGGCTATAATAATAAATAATAATTTCTCTGTGGCGGTTTTATGATAATTGTAACTGGCGGTTCTGGTTTTATTGGCTCAGCGTTGGTCGCGGGTCTTAACGCCAGGGGCATTACGGACATTCTGATTGTTGACATCCTCGGCAAAGATGAAAAGTGGAAGAACCTTCGCAATCTTCGCTTTACCGATTACATAGAATCCGATGATTTCCTTAACCTTATTTCCGCCGGCAGATTGAATTTACCCGTTAAGGCGATTTTTCATCTCGGCGCCTGTTCATCGACTACCGAGACTGACGCCTCGTATCTGATTAAAAATAATTTCGAATATTCGAAGACCGCCGCGGCCTTTGCCGTCGATAAAAAAGCCCGTTTCGTTTACGCCTCCAGTGCAGCCACTTATGGCGACGGCGCGAAAGGCTTCAGCGATGACGAATCGAAACTGGCCCAGCTTCAGCCGTTGAATATGTACGGCTATTCCAAGCAGATGTTTGACCTCTGGGCGCAGGATAACGGAATGCTGAATAAAATCGTCGGCCTTAAATATTTCAATGTCTTTGGCCCAAATGAATATCACAAGGCCGATATGCGGAGTTTCGTCTTAAAAGGTTTCCAGCAGATAAAGCAGACTGGCAAAGTCAAACTTTTCAAATCGTACAAGCCCGATTACGCCGACGGCGGCCAGAGACGCGATTTCCTTTACGTCAGGGACGCCGTCGATATGACGCTGTTTTTCCTTGATAACAAAAAAGCCAGCGGCATTTTCAATATCGGCACCGGCAACGCCCGCAGTTGGCTCGACCTGGCCGGCGCTCTCTTTGCCGCGATGGATTTGAATCCTGATATTGAGTTTATTGATATGCCCTCGAATGTTCGCGCCCATTATCAGTATTTCACTCAGGCCGACATCGGCAAAATCTGCGCCGCCGGCTATAAGAAGGACATTACCCCTCTCGAAGACGCCGTCAAAGATTACGTGCAGAATTATTTACAGCCTGACAAATATTTATAAAAAAATATTGTGTCGAATGTAAAACAATCCTCAATGGCCGGTTAATTTTCCTTGATGAACTCAGGAAATCACTCAAATCTTATTTTTGAAGAAACGCGACTAAGTGTCTGTTAATCATAGACTTACTGCAAAAACAAATAAAAGATTTTGATTGACATAAAATCCCCCCTGATAGTATCATAATGGTACATTGATTTCGCTTAAAGTATGATGGAGAGACAAGTACGCGAATATTTTTGAGGAAGGAGTTTTTATGAAGAAGACAATTCTTACAATCAATTTTTTTGTGTTGCTTTGTGTTTTGCTCTGCGCATCGCAAAGCATTGCCTCGTATGTAGGTTCCAGTCCTAACCTGCCTCCGCTGGACGGCCAATACGTCAGCGTGGATCAATGGCATAGTTATTATGGAATGGGGATTTACATCGCTAACGCCGTACACTATGGATTTTCAGCTTCATTCGCGCCTCCGCCTGTCGGCCAAACGGATACACATTTGTTTGATTCGCTGGTGGATTTAGAGGTATCTGTCGATGCAGGAGCAACGTTTACGCCTTTCACGGTTTCAGCGCCGGTAACCGTCAGGATTCAGGGTGTCAGCTATATAGAAAACACCGGCACATACAGCACCGAGATACTTTCAATGAATATTTCAGGTAGTCCGTTGCCAGCGGGAGTTATGCTTCGCGAAAGTCCGACACTTTCATCTTCCGGCCAGACAATCATCGAGGATTTAGGCGGAGGCCAATATCAGATTGAGAGTTTCTTCGATGTTTATACCGAACTTTCTATAGATGGCGGAGTGACCTGGCTGCCGGATTTGTATGCGCCGGTTCGTATGGAACTCATCCCTGAACCTGCGACGATTTCCCTGCTGACCATCGGCATTTTCGGTTTGATTCGCCGCAAATAATTTTTCGTCTATGGGTTTCAAAGCCTCCGAGCGATAATGGTGCCGGAGGCTTTTTTGTTTGCCTTCAAGAAGGGCATTTCCTCAATGACAAAATCCGCGTTTTTTGATATAATGATTTTCTATGTCGAAATCGCAAAACATATTTCTTCCCGCGACCGAAAAGGAAATGAAGTCTATGGGCTGGGCCGCCCCCGACGTCATTCTCGTTACCGGCGATGCCTACGTTGACCATCCCTCTTTTGGCGTCGCACTGATTGGCCGATGGCTCCAAAGCAAGGGCTTCCATGTCGCCATCCTGCCGCAGCCCGATTGGAAAAGTGCCGATGCGTTCAGAATCTTCGGCCCTCCCCGCCTTTTCTGGGGTATCACTTCCGGCTCGATTGATTCGCGCCTCAACAACTATACATCGCTCGGCCACAAACGCAGAGAAGATGTTTACTCTCCCGCAGGTGTCCTCGGCCTTCGTCCCGACAAACCTCTGCTCGTTTATGCCGCCCGCGCCAGAGAAGCATTTAAAGGAATACCTATTATCCTCGGCGGACTTGAGGCAAGCCTTAAGCGTCTCGTCCATTTCGATTATATCGAAAACCAGCTCAAGCGTTCCGTCCTCATCGACGCAAAAGCCGATATGCTTGTCCACGGTATGGGCGAACTTGCGATTCTCGAAATCGCAAAAAGACTCGACGCAGGCAAATCGATAAGAGAAATCACCGATGTCCCCGGCACAGCATATCCGGTCTTCAAAGACGTAATCCCTCCGGCAGATACCGTAGAGCTTCCCTCGTTCGAGCAGCAAAAAGAAAATCCCGCCCTCGTTATGGAAGCGCATTTAAAATATCAATTGGTTAGCCCCCAGGCCTGTCCTGGGGGGGCAGTCATTCAGGACCAGGGCGCAGGAAAAATCGTCGTTATGCCTCCCGCCGCGCCGCTCGACGAAAAAACAATGGACGAAATTTACGCCCTGCCATTTACCAAACGTTCGCACCCGATGTACGACAGCCTCGGCGGCGTCCCAGCTCTTGAGCCGGTGCAGTGTTCGATAACGACTCATCGCGGCTGCTTCGGCGGCTGTTCCTTCTGCTCGCTCTATTTCCATCAGGGCAAACACATCTCCAGCCGGTCCATAAATTCCATTCTCGATGAGGCCGAAAGACTCAGTAAAGAAAAATTCTTCCACGGCACAATCTCCGACATCGGCGGCCCAACCGCAAATATGTATGGTATGAGCTGTGGAAATGATAAATCTTGTCAGAGGGCAAGCTGCCTGTTTCCATCGCCGTGTAAATTCCTCAACGCCGATTACACGAAGCTCTTAAAATTGATGAATGAGATTCTAAAATGGGCAAACTCCGGCAAGCGGAAAATCAACGTTTACGTCGCCTCCGGCGTAAGGCACGATTTGGCCCTGCTCAGCAGCGAGTATATTAATTTATTGGCCGCTCATTTCGTTGGCGGCCATTTAAAAGTCGCCCCCGAGCATTCCTGCCCGCCTGTATTGGCTCTTATGGGCAAGTGTCCGATTGAATTGCTCGATGAATTTGAAGATAAATTCCTTGCCGCCTCTAAAAAGGCCGGCAGGCAGCAGTATCTTGTTCCTTATTTCATCAGTTCTCACCCCGGCTCGACGTCCGACGACGCTGTAAAACTTATGGAGTATCTGTTGAAAAAGAATTGGCGTTTGGAGCAGGTTCAGGATTTTACACCTGTGCCGCTGACGCTTTCGACTGCGATGTATGTTTCGGGTATTGATGCTAAGGGAAAGAAGATATTTGTGCCGAAGGGCCACAGCGAAAAGAATCTGCAACTCGCTCTTTTGCAGTTCGCCCGTCCTGAAAACCAGAGAATGCTGATAAACTTCTTTTCCTCTAAAGGAAGAAAAGATTTAATTGCGAAAATAAAACAACCCCGCCGCCGTGATTAACCCCCGGACCTGTGCCGGGGATTATGGTTTTGAAATATAGATATTCGAGGATATATCAGAAGAATTAGAAAAATAGCAAAGGAGAGATTATGCGTAAAAGAAATTGGTTGGTTGAAGATAACATAGTTGCCCTTTATATAGCATTACATCATTATAAAGATTTGAAATATGATATTGATAATATTAGGGAACTCATACCTCACAAGGGTTTTCCAATGCGAATTCAAAACTATAAAGCCATTCATACCAAGGGAGAAAAAGGACTCAATGCTGGCTTAAAATCTCCACTGTTTAATGAGCTTTATGATATTTTTAATGGGTTAGAGCGGGAAAAACTGGCTAAGCTCGTAAATTCTATTTTGAAAGTTAAATCAAAAATTACAATATAATAATAGGGAATAATAAAGAACGTTTGCCTGTTTTTTATGCCTTGCTTCGCCAAGCTTTCCCCGCTATAATTACTCCGATTCCTTGAGGAGGCAGCAACGGAAGTTCAAGTATCAAAAATTAAAATGTAAAATGACAATGTAAAGCGAAGAGATAAAAAACGCTTTTTGTGGAGAATAAAAAAATATGAGTCCAACAATGTGGCAAAGTATTTTTACTTATCTTCTTTGGTTAGGATTGTTCATTACGGCTATCGGGACAGTAGGTTCTCAATATTTTAGCAAAGAAGTGGAACATGCCAAAGAGCAAGAAACCTCTACTAAAATAGAAAATCTGTCCAAACAAAATGAGGAGCTTATTACTGGGAAGAACGCCCTGCTAGAACAAATAGGAAAATATCAACAAGACCTCCAAGAGAAAGAAGAAAAGATTAGAGACCTTGACAAGAAGGCCAAAATGGCAGGACGAGGTGTGGTGTCAATATATAGTTATAATGGTGTCAAAAGACAAACTTATGGAGGAAATATAAAAGCCGTTGCAGGAGAAGAATTTGAAATTTTCCAGCAAATGGTAGCTCTTGAACAATCTAAAAAATTTCCTGCACTGATTGAGCTTTGCACACAGCAGATAGGGAAAACACCAGATTGGCTGACACCCTATTTTTTTCTAGGAGTCGCTCAGGCAAATACAGGTTTAAAGGATGAAGCAATAAAAAATATTCGTTATGTAGTTGATAATGCCCCCGAAGATCCTGAATATAAGCAGGCTGAAGGAATTCTCAAGCAACTAGAGCAACGGCCTTAATCTTGCAGGAAATAAATAGTGGCCGCCTGCCCTGTGAAGTGTTTTTTATGCTGCTTCATAGAGTCTCTTAAAACTGTTTCATCAGGGTTTATTTTTCCAGCTATTTTTAATTCTTTTAAAAATCCGCGTAACCCGTGTAATCCGCGGTTTAATTCGTTTTCTTTCACGCTTTTGTCAACATAATCGTGAAAATTTATAAAAAAACGACAATTTTCACGGTTTCGAGCTATAATTATCCCTCAATCGCCTTTTTCGATATTGATTTTTACCTGTTGGTTTTCATGCACTTCTTGCCGCAAACCGCACTATTCTTATTAGACGGTCCCGTAAAAGTCTGTTTTTATGGCTAAAAATCGTTTTTTTGGAGTTTGCAATATCATTATCCGGCGTTAAATTTAATCACCTTTGGTTGATTTTAGCTTTCCTATTTCCCTAAACCATGTACCCTAAACCCTATTACTTTTTTTCCTTTGACATCGTTTTTAATTTCTGTTATAAAACTGTATTCTAAATTTTAGCAAAAGTATAAGTTGTTTATTTGAAGGTACTTACATGGCACATAAAAAAGGACAAGGTTCTTCATCGAATGGACGCGACAGCAATCCGAAAAATCGCGGCGTTAAATTATTTGGCGGTCAGGTTGCAAAGACTGGTGCGATTTTAGTTCGTCAGAAGGGTACTATTTTCCAGCCGGGCTTTAACGTTGGTATGGGCAGGGATTTTACGCTTTTTGCCTTAAAAGATGGCCTCGTAACGTTTAAGGGCAAAAAAGTTCACATTGAAGCGTAAATTTCCCCTTGTTTCTTGTCCGCCTTTGGTGTGATTTGAATAAGAATAAGGATGGCTTAATGCCATCCTTTTTTTGTATAGTTGTTTTTGATTTTTAAACCCTAAACCCTGTACCCTAAAATGATATGTTTATAGACCAGGCAAAAATTAAAATAAAGGCCGGTGACGGCGGCGACGGCTGTGTTGCTTTCCGCCGTGAAAAATATATCCCCAAAGGGGGTCCTAGCGGCGGGGATGGTGGGCGGGGCGGAGATGTGTATTTTGAAGCGGCCGAAGATGTGGATACGCTGCTGGACTTTTCAGGCAGGGCGATATGGCAGGCGAAAAATGGTATGCCGGGCGAAGGGTCAAATTGCCACGGCAGCGACGCCAAAGACCTTGTTATTAAAGTGCCGGTCGGAACCCAGGTTTACGACGAAGACCTCGACGGTCTTCTATTGCAGGATATGAACAAAGCCGGGATGAAAGTCAAAATATGCAGGGGCGGCAAAGGCGGCAGAGGCAATAAGACCTTCGCAACCTCAACCCGACAGTCGCCTCGATACGCACAAAAAGGACAAGTCGGCAGAGAAAGAAATCTTAAACTTATCCTGAAACTCATCGCAGATGTCGGACTTGTCGGTCTGCCAAACGCAGGCAAAAGCACAATGCTTTCACGATGCTCCTCGGCAAGACCCAAAATCGCCGACTATCCATTCACCACACTTGAGCCGGTGCTCGGAATCGTCGAACTGTCGGAGTACCGCAGATTCGTAGTGGCCGATTTGCCGGGTATTATCGAAGGCGCACATAAAGGTGCCGGACTGGGCATCGATTTTCTGCGGCATATTGAACGAACAAGAATTATCGTTCATATACTCGATATTATGCCGATGGACGAAAGCGACCCTGTCGATAATTATAAAAAAATAAAAAAAGAACTGCTGGCCTATAGCAAAGAACTCGGCAAAAAGAAGGAAATAATAGTCATTAACAAAATCGACCTCGACCCGGACGAAAAAATCCTGAAAAAAATCAAAAAGAAATTCAAAAAGAAAGTCTTTACAATATCCGCAGTAACAGGCAAAGGAATAAAAGAACTTTCTGAAGAGCTGTTTAAATTGGTTCAGAAAGAAAAAGAAGTAAAGAAGTAGGGAAGTAAGGAAAAAACGATATTAACTTCCAACATCGAACGCTGAACGCTCAACGTTGAATATGGAGTGTATTTTGTTGAGGTTTAAAAGGAAAAGAGATATAATTTTACAGACAGCGAGGAGTTGCAACATTGAGACTGAATAATAGATGACTGTTCCGGTTTATATGGGTACTATTGTTGTAGACAAGTAATAAGTATGAATATATCCGAATCTGAGTGGGAATTTTTCAAGAAATATATGTTGAGCATGCCGCTTGAGGAGATTGAACAAATCAAGCGGGAAAGTGCTACGGAAGCCGAAAGACTTTATAGCGAATTCAAAAAGAAGTTTGAACAAGGTCTTTGCGACAGTTGTGGAAAATCATTTTCATTTGTTAATTCGATTTAGAAGTTCATCGGCGTATTGGGGGTTTAGGGACTTGAGGATATTGTATTCAATGAGGGCGGAATCTTTATCGCCGCTTAACAGATAAATAAGACCAAGAGCACGATGCGCCTCGGTATAATCCGGCCTGATTCTTACGGCTTGCTTATAAGCATCTATCGCCTCAGACCAGCGGCCAAGGCTGCTGTAGGCAATGGCGAGATTATGGTACGCCTCTATATCGTCCGGCTTAGTTCTTATGACCTGCTTAAAAGCGTTTATTGCCTCGGGCAGACGGCCGAACTTACCGTAAGCAACGCCGAGATTATTATATGCCTCTGCATCGTCCGGTTTATTTTTTATGACCTGTTCATAGGCGGCTATTTCCTCGGACAGGCGGCCGAGACTGCCGTAATCAAGGCCAAGATTGTAGTATGCCTCTGCATAATCCGGCCTGATTTTTACGGTCTGCTTATAGGCGTCTATCGCCTCGAGGCGTCGGTCAAGATTGTCTAAAGCAGCGCCAAGATTATAGTACGCAAGATAATTGTTTTGCGTTACATCGATTGCGTGCGAAAAAAGAGTCAGACTATTCTTCCAGTAACTTGTCTGCCTGTGTGCGCATATTCCGAGAGTAGTCAGTACTATTATCATCGATAAGCTAAGAACGATTTTCAGCCGGGGCCATTTTGAAAGAAGCTGCCGCAGGCCCCAGGCAAGCATTATGAACAATCCTATATAAGGAATATAAGTGTAACGGTCGGCGTAAGCCTGTCTGCCGACCTGGACAAATCCTATGACCGGCACAAGTGTTCCGACAAACCAGAACCAGCCTACGGACAAATATTTTTGATTACGTCCAGGAAGAACCACGAAAACAGAAATGCCAAGCAGTAGTAAGGCACAGGCCGCAATTTGCCAAAATGGGACGCCGGCGATATGAAAAGGATAAAATACCGCGAGATTCCGCGGCCAGAACATTTTGTTTATATATTGAGTGTATGATAAGAAGACATTGGCGAATCGGTCGCTGAAAGAAAGATAGCCGCCGGCCACCGCGCCGCCGGTTCGCTGAACCAGAAAAGTAACAATACCTGAGACAAAAGCGAGAATAAAGAATGGTATTTTTTCCCGAATCAGATAGAAAACCGAACGCCCGCCAAAACGCTCAAGCGGCCAATAGTCCAGCAGAAGCAGCACAAAAGGCAGAGTAACGAGCATTGGTTTTGCCATCAGGCCGAGAGTGAAAAACACGATTGCCAGCAAATAATTGGCAGGCTTTGGCCGGCCGACAAAACGAACATAAGCCCACATCGTCAGCAGCCAGAAAAAAGTACTCAGGACATCTTTTCGTTCGGCAATCCACGCAACTGATTCGACGTGCATTGGATGGAGAGCAAAGGCGGCGGCGACAAAAGCGCTGGGCCAAAGCGAGTCTGTCATTTTCTTAAGAACCGTAAAGAGCAGCAGAGTATTTGCAATATGCAGGAAGAGATTTACGAGATGAAATCCGGCAGGACCTGAGCCAAACAACCGGCAATCGAGCATAAGCGAAAGCCAGGTTAAAGGGTGCCAGTTTGTTGCGTGACCAGAGGTAAAAGCCCAAACGGCGCCGTCAACGGTCAGACTATTCAGGACGTGGGGATTTTCATATACGTAAACAGTATCGTCGTAATTGACAAAATCGAAATTCCTGACCTGCCAAAAAACCAGTAGCGTACCAACTGTCAGGATAAAATAAATCGAAAGAACAATATTTTGTTTTACCTGCCGGGGCATAGGCATGCAATATATTTACACGAACATCTGTTGTCAAGGAGCAAAATGAATTGGACAACCGCTCCATTACCCACCGTCGCAAGGCTATGACGAGGCAGGCTGTCGCGGCTCTGTTGCGTTGCGCGGGCAGGGGTGAAATATGTTTTATAATTGATTCTTTGGGGGTTTTACTATAAGCTCTCGGCATTAGAAAGGTTGGAAATGAATTTAATAGCGATAGACATAGGTAATACGAATATAACGGCAGGGCTGTTTCTCGATGGCATTGAAGCGGGAATAGAAAAGACCAGCGGCAATAAACCTGAAGAACTCGCCGAGGTTCTGACGGGCTACTGGAACAGGATTCCATTTTCCAAAGCCAGTAAGGATAAGACAAAACGCGACGGTGTAATTGTTGTCGCCAGTGTAAAGCCGCAGTGGACAGAAATAGTTAAAAAAACTGTGCAGGAAAAATTGGGCGAGAAAATTCTCGAGATAGGTATCGGCAAAGATGTTCCGCTGCCGATGGAGCTCGATGTCGATGAGCCGAGACAGGTTGGCGTTGACAGGGTACTGGAAGCTTTCGCCGCGTACAGCGTTGCCGGCGAAGCGGTAATTGTCGCTGATTTCGGAACTGCGGTAACGATTGACATTGTCGACGATAAAGGCGTTTTTCTCGGCGGGACGATTCTGCCGGGCTTCGATATTTCCGCTGACGCACTGAACAGACTCACGGCATCGCTGCCGAAAATTGACAAAGTGAAAATTCCTGAAAAGTCGTTCGGAAGAAATACCGTCGAGGCGATAAATAACGGTTTATATTATTCGGCGATAGGCGCAGTTGAAGTGGTTTCAAGACTTTATTCCGAGCATCTGGGCAAATGGCCGCAGACGGTAGCGACCGGCGGAAATATGGAAATCGTCAGAAGCGGCTGCGACTTTGTAGATTCGTTTGTCGAGGACCTTGTTGTCAAGGGCATAGCGCTGGCATACAAGAAATATATTGAAGAAAAAGCGTAATTTACCGATTTATGAATAACCATCAGCAAAATTGCATTGCGTCGCTGATGACGGCAAAAACTGCTGCGGCGATATCGAGCATCCAAATTGTCGGTGAAAATTCTGTAAATATTTTAAATAAAATTTTCAAATCATTCGGTGCTCCGCCCCGCCTCGAGCGGCGGGGGCTAAATATTCTGCATGGCAATATCTTCGATGGCGGCAAGTTTATCGATGAAGTGATAATCGGCTGCGAAGGCGAAGATTCATTTAGTATTAACTGCCACGGCAATCCGATTATTGTTGAAAATATTTTAGAGCTGCTTAAGAAAGAGGGAGCAAAAATCGCAGAGGCGCAGGAGGTTATCGCGTATCTTGCCCGCAAAAAATATGGCGATAATCCAATCGCAATCGAAGCTGAAATCGCAGCTTCGCAATCGTCAACTCTTGACGGGGCGAAAATAATTCAACATCAGACGAAGATGGGACTTTTGCAAAGCTGTCAGTGGTGGCTGGAAAATCTCGATAGTATTCAGCTTGACGATATTAAAGCCGGCGCGGAACAGGTTTTGAATGACAGCAGGATTTCTTCATTTTTTATCAGAGGCGCCAAGATTGTCATCGCGGGCCCGCCGAACAGCGGTAAAAGCACATTGTTTAATCGTCTTTGCGGAAAAGAAAAAGCGATAGTAACCGATATCGCCGGCACGACGAGAGACTGGCTAAGTGCGAAAATCCGGCTGAAAAAAATAGAAGCGGAATTTTTCGATACCGCCGGCCTCGATGAGGCACTGAGCGAAAAAAATATAATCGACGCGCAATCGCAGGGACAGGCGGCAGCGCTTATTAAAAATGCGGATTTGGTTTTGTATGTTGTGGATTCCCGCCTGCGCGGGAATGACGAACCCCCGCCACAGGTGCGGGGGCTAAACAAAATTGTTGTTTTGAATAAATGCGATTTGGCGGGAGATTTATTAGTCGATGGTCTGAAAATCAGCGCAAAAACCGGCAGCGGAATAAGGGAACTTATCGACGAGATTGAAACAGCACTGGGCGCTGTCGATTTCGATATGAGAAAAACGGTATGTTTTACCGACAGGCAGGAGAAAATAATGCGGCAGATTGTTTCGGCGGACAAAAAGGAGCAAATTAAAAAGCTTATACAAGATTTGTTAAAAGTAAATTTGTGATATAACTTATTCTTGTTTAAGATGTTATAGGTTTTGGAGATTTTACTTGACATTATTATGTATATGGCTAAATTTATACTTATAACTAAATTTAGTTTGTAAGGTAATAGGAGCTAAATATGGAGACACAATTGTTTACAAATCCGTTCAAACCTGGTGCGGGACATATGCCACCGCATTTGGCGGGCAGAACTAAACAAACACAGGAATTTCAACAACTTCTTGAGCAAACTATTGTGATAAAGAATCTTGTGCTGACAGGTTTGCGAGGAGTTGGAAAGACAGTTTTGCTGGATACTCTCAAACCGATAGCGGTGAAAGCTGGATGGCTTTGGGCGGGTACGGATTTATCCGAATCGACAAGTATTAGCGAAGAAACGGTGGCATTGCGTTTGATTACAGACTTGTCTGTAGTTACATCAAATATTGTGTTTGATAGACAAATAGTACATACATTTGGATTCAGGAATGATGAGACTCTTATTGATACAACTCTTAATTACGAATTTTTAATAAACCTTTTTAAAAATATACCGGGTCTTATCTCTGATAAACTGAAAGGCGTTCTTGAATTTGTATGGGATTGTCTAAAACGTCAGAATATCAGAGGGTTGATATTTGCTTACGACGAAGCGCAGACAATGGCGGACCATACTGAAAAGGAACAATACCCGCTTTCACTTTTGCTGGATGTATTTCAGTCATTACAGAAAAAAGAAATTCCATTTATGCTGGTAATGGTCGGCCTGCCGACATTATTTCCGAAATTGGTTGAAGCGCGGACATTCTCAGAAAGAATGTTTAGAGTGGTTTTCCTTAACAAGTTAAATGAACAAGACAGTAGAGATGCTATTGTCAAACCTATCCAAGACAAGAACTGTTCAGTGAAACTTTCTGAAGAATCAATCAACCTCATAATAAAGACGTCTGGAGGTTATCCCTACTTTATACAGTTTATATGCAAGGAGGTTTATGATATTTTTGTACAACAGCATATGGGGGGACAAAATTTAAGGGCTCCTCTTGATGAAATAACACGGAAACTGGATAATGATTTTTTTGCTGGCAGATGGGCAAGGGCAACTGATAGACAACGTGATTTACTTACGATAATTGCCGAATTACCTAATGCAGATGATGAATTTACGGTGCAGGATGTAGTTGAAGAAGCTAAAAAGTCGGAGAAACCATTCAGTGCAAGTCACGTTAGTCAGATGCTGGTATCGTTGACGAATTCCGGTCTTGTTTACAAGAATAGATACGGCAAATATTCTTTTGCCGTTCCTTTGCTTGCACAATATATATTAAGACAATCAAGGGAAAACTCTCAACAGCCAAGGTTATTCTAAAAAAATATGACACAACAGCAAGACAAATTAACACCGGCGATGAAGCAGTATGACAGCTTCAAGAAGAAATACCCTGACTGCATTTTGTTTTTCAGGATGGGGGATTTCTACGAGACTTTCTACAGGGACGCTCAAATCTGCTCGCAGGTTTGCGGCCTTACGCTGACCAGCAGAAGCAAGGGCGAAAATCCCGTTCCTCTTGCAGGCGTTCCATTTCACGCGGTTGACGGCTATCTGAAAAAAATGATTAAGGCTGGCTACAAAGTCGCCGTCTGCGAACAAATCGAAGACGCAAGACTTGCCAAAGGCGTTGTCAAACGCGATGTAATCCGGATTATCACGCCGGGAACTCTTACCGATGATATGCTGCTGGAAGAAAAACAGGATAATTTTCTCTGTGCGATAAGTCTTAATACGAAGAACGCGGCGATAAGCTGGGTCGATATTTCGACGGGACATTTTTTCGCTCGCGCAGTTCCTGAAGGCGCGTTGGTCGATGAGATTCTGCGGATTTCGCCTGCGGAGTGTATTTTGCCGGACGGGCGCGGCGAATTGTTTGGCGAGGAGATTAAAAAACTCGCATCGCAGATTGAACGGTCCGGCAGTACGATAATAACATATCGGCCGGGATGGTATTTCGAGCCTTACGATGCTTATAAGAGGCTTATAGACCATTTCGGCACAAAGACGCTCGAAGGGTTCGGCATAAAGGACGACAGTTTCATAATCAGTCCGGCAGGGGCAGTAATTGAATATCTGAAGGAAACGCAAAAGACCGCGCTGGGACATATTTCGAGTATTAAATTGGTCGAGCAGAAAAAATTTCTTCAGATTGACCAGGTAACGCTGAGAAGTCTTGAGGTTCTATCGACGATTCGCGGCGGGAAAGGTTCGCTGATTGAAACTATCGACCGCACGCTGACCGGCATGGGCGGCAGGATGCTGCGATACTGGTTGTGTATGCCTTTGAACGAGACGAGCTCAATCGAATTAAGACAGGATGCGGTCGGAGAGCTTATTGAAAAGAAAATAGAGTCCGATGAGGGATGCCTTACGGCACTTGAAAAAATACGCGGCATCCTGAAAAATTTCGCAGACCTTGAAAGGATTATCGCGAGAATCAGTACTTTAAGAGCGGGGCCGAGAGATTTACTTGCTCTTGTGCAGAGCTTAAAAAAGACAGAACCATTGAAACAAGTTCTGCTTGGCCTGACGGCCGACATATTTGTGAATCTTTCGAAAAACTGCGATACGATGAAAGAACTTGCCGATTTGCTCGATTTGGCGATTGAGCCGAATTGCCCGACGCATCTTCGCGACGGCGGGGTGATAAAGACAGGTTTTAATGCCGAGCTTGACGAACTTCGCAATATATCCAGAGATGTCAGGACCTGGCTTGCGCAGTATCAGCAGAAGGAAATCGAGCGAACCGGTATAACGAATCTGAAGGTCGGCTTTAATAATGTTTTCGGCTATTATATTGAGATTTCAAATTCCAACGCCGATAGAGCACCTGCCGATTATGTCCGCAAGCAGACTGTAAAGAATGCTGAACGGTACATAACGGATGAATTGAAAAAATATGAGGAGAAAATTCTTACCGCGGGAGAAAAAGGTATCGAGCTTGAGCTGAAATTATTCGAACAGATTCGGGCGCAGTGCAGCAGCTATACTCAAAAAATTATGTCGCTCGCGGAAATTGTCGCGACGGTCGATTGTCTTTGCGCATTCGCTCATCTTGCAATGTCGCAGAATTATACCCGGCCGAAGGTTACAAACGGAACAGAACTGGTCATCAATGACGGCAGACATCCGGTGCTTGCTGAAATTCTCGGCAATGAATTTATGCCGAACGATGTAGAACTTGGCAATGGCAGCGGTGATGTGATGATTATCACAGGTCCTAATATGAGCGGCAAGAGCACTTATATCAGGCAAACGGCGCTTCTTGTGCTGTTGGCTCAGACGGGCAGTTTTATTCCCGCAAAGCAGGCGGAGATAGGTCTGGTTGACAGTATTTTTACGCGAGTCGGCGCATCGGATGAAATCGTGCGCGGGCAATCGACATTTATGGTTGAGATGACCGAGACGGCGAATATCATTAACAACGCGACTGAAAAATCGCTTGTGATTCTCGACGAAGTCGGCAGGGGGACGAGCACTTATGACGGCCTGTCTCTTGCATGGGCGATAACGGAACATATCGCAAATAAAATAAAATGCAGAACACTCTTTGCGACGCATTATCATGAGCTTACCGCTCTGGCGGAACTTTTGGTTAATGTGAAAAATTGCAATGTCGCGGTTCGTGAGTGGATGGACGAGGTGGTATTTCTGCATAAGATAGTCCCCGGCGGAACGGACAAAAGTTACGGCATTCACGTTGCCAAACTTGCCGGGATTCCCAAATCCATTCTTGAACGCAGTAAAGAGATTCTTGCTGAGCTGGAAAATACTTTTCAGAAGGAAACTTCAGGCGATAAACTCACGAAACAGCGGACAAAACAGCCTGACAACCAGCTTTTCGACCAGAAAGAAAAGGATGTACTTGAAAAGCTGAAAGGCCTTGATGTTAATAATCTTACGCCGATACAGGCGATAAATCTGCTTAACGAGATTAAAGATTTTTTAAGGAAACAATAGTTTTATTTTGGGTTGAATATCCTTTATAGCCGTATTACAATAGCGGCGGATTTTTAATTGAGGTGAAAAATGTATTGTCAAAAATGCGGTGCCGAAAATCTTGAAAACGCTGCGATATGTCAAAGCTGCGGCGGAGTGTTCGTTTACAGTAAGCCGACAAGAACCAGCGGCATGGCAATAACCTCGACAATTCTCAGCATCACCGGCTTTTCGCTGTTCGGTATATTCTGCATAACTTTGATACTCGGCCTTATCTTCGGCATAATGGCCCTGATTACATGGATACTCAGTCTCGTATTCGGTATCCTTGCTCTTATCACATGGATACTCGGTTTGGTTCTGGGCATAATGGCCATGAGTAAGGTCAGCAAATCCGGCGGACAAATCAGAGGCAAAGGTTTTGCGGTCAGCGGCGTTTCCCTCTCGGCATCGGGACTGGCGCTTTTACTGACGATTGTCGGAGTGCTTTTATTTATCAGTTCGGCAACGACGCTTTCGCTGCAGAAGAAAATGAAATCGCAGCAAACCACGGTTACCATCGTCGAAGACGACAACGAACCGAACGCTGTGGAAGAGTAAATAGCATAAGGATATTCAGTCTGTAGTTTTACGGCTGGTTTTCATACGCGACAAAACATAGAGCACTATCAATATAACAAAACATACGATGCAAATTTCTTTTACCTGGTTTTGTGACAGCAGCCGCCAAAGGTAATTTTTTCTTATCGGCCAGAAAGGCTTTACATCGTAGTGATAAATCCCGTCAATAAGCACGTGCATCCATACACCGAGAATGCCTGAAATAATCATTTTCAGGAAATTTGTCTGATATGGTATCCTGATTTTCTCCATAGCCCGGCCAAGAACATCACGCCAGGGCCAGGCGGCCAATCCGCAAAACGCTCCGACGACCGAACCTATAAGAAAAGTATGGCAGAGCCTGTGATAAGGCCAGCCCAGATGCAGTATGCTAATCAGCGGCACTTCGAGGTCAACCGCTACATTTGCCAGCACAAACACCGGAAAGTCTATCCACTTGCGGAAGATATATCCGAGCAGTCCTGAAGGTCCAAAATGATAAGGCGTAAAAGGCATAGGCGAATTATAGTTTTGGCACCGCTTAAGTCTATTAAAAACTCCGATATACCTTTCCGGTTTTGTGATTGATTCTTCGGCCTGTTTTGCGGATAATCCTTTTCCGTGAAGATAATACCTGAAAATCGGACGATTGCTAATATGGTGGTTTGCCTGACAGTTACGCTAATGGCTATCGGCGCGATTTTTGTTTTCAGCGCAAGCGCAAGAATAGATATCGAATACAACCTTCTTAAATTTTATACATATCCGGAGTTTAAGCAGGCATTGTTTTTTCTTGCGGCGATTGGGATTGTATTCGGCGTCAGCTTCTTTAACTATCGAAAGTTCGCTTTTTCAGACAATACTCTGGGAGGCTGGCTTAAGAACCCAACGGCCTATCTTGTCGGTGGCAGTATCATATTGCTTGTTATCGTGCTTATTCCCGGCATAGGAGTTGAGATTAATAATGCCCGCCGATGGTTAAGGTTGGGCGCAGGTCCGATAACGCTCAATTTCCAGCCGTCTGAACTGGCAAAATGGTCGCTCGTTTTATTTATTCCCGCGGTTTCGGTGATGTTCGGCGAAAGGCTCAGGAGTTTTTTTAAAGGATTTGTGCCGATTTTTCTGCTTATCGGTTTTATAGCGGGGCTTATACTGATCGAAGATTTCGGCACGGCTTTGTTTGTGGCGTTTGTAAGTCTTGCGGTTTTGTTCGTGGCAGGCGGCAAGTGGTGGCATTTCCTGACGCCATTGCCGGTGCTGGTTGCTGTTTTTGCCCTTGCGATACTTTCCTCTCCGGAAAGAATTGAAAGGATAAAGTCGTTTGTTCAGCCGGGCGATTCTACGGCCCAGACTTCGGGCTATCAAATCAGGCAGTCTCTTATCGCCGTTTCGACCGGCGGTCTTTTGGGGAAAGGTCTCGGCGGCGGAATCAGCAAGTATGGCCATCTGCCGGAAGATACCACCGATTTTATTTTTGCGATAATAGCCGAGGAGCTTGGTTTTGTCGGCGTCTGTGTGGTGATTCTGCTGTTTTTGCTTTTTATAGCTCTTGGAATAATTATTATTTACAGATGTCCGGACGACTTCGGCAAACTACTTGCCTTCGGTATTGTTCTTACGATAACTTTTCAGGCGATGATAAATCTTGGCGTCGTTACCCGTCTTTTACCCACAAAGGGCATTGCCCTTCCTTTTTTAAGTGCAGGCGGAACACATCTGTTTCTTGCGGCGGCGGCGGCCGGGCTCCTTGCATCCGTTGCCAGAAGGAGCGAGGAATGAGACACTTTTACCCTCACACCTATTTGCACAGTTGTACTAAAGATACAGGACATTAGAATGATACCGTTATCATCAAATATTCAAATTGCTGACAAAAAACAAATAGGTGTGAGGGTTTATTTTGCCGGCGGCGGTACGGGCGGTCACATTTATCCCGCTGTCGCGGTTGCTCAGGAGCTTTTTAAAATAGAGCCGTCCTGCAAAATAACCTTTTTTTGCAGTCAAAGGCCTATAGATGCCAGGGTTCTTGCCGGTACCGGTTTTAGTTTTATTCCACTGCCCGCTATGGGACTTTCAAAAAATCCTTATCAGTTTTTTTCGTTTTTGCGTTCTATTTTTGCGGCCAAAAAAATCGCGAAAAAAACAATGCTCGATGATAAACCGGAAAAAGCCGTTCTTTTCAGTATAGGCGGTTTTGTTTCCGCAGGTCCCGTCCTTGCCGCGAAAAATTTAAAGATACCGGTCGCGATGCTTAATATTGACGCTGTGCCGGGCAAGGCGAACAGTTTTCTTGCCCGTTACACAAGGGATATTTTTGTTCAGTTTGCCAGGACAAGCAATTATTTCGGATTAAATAATAAAAAGGTCATAGTAACTGGATGCCCGCTGCGCGGAGCGTTTTTCAATCCTGACAAAACCAAAGCTGTTGAAAAACTGGGACTGAGTCCGAAAAAGAAAATACTTCTCGTTACAGGCGCATCAGGCGGGGCGGAAAATATAAATAATGTTTTAGGGTATCTTCTTGACCGGCTCCAGGGCTTTGCCGAGAGCTGGCAGATTGTTCATTTAGCGGGCATCTCCCATTACGATACCGTCCGAACGATTTACAGGCAGGCGAGAATTGGTTATAAGGTTCTGGATTATTGCGATGATATGCCGAATCTGCTCGCCGCGGCGGACCTTGTTATCGGCAGGGCCGGTGCGATGAGCGTGGCGGAATTTGCCGCTTCCGGAACGCCGGCGATATGTCTGCCTTATCCTTATCACAAAGACCAGCATCAGAGGCTCAATGGGCAGTTTCTCGTAGATGCCGGCTGCGGGCGTTTAGTCGATGATTTGTGCGATACTGAAAAGACCGCAATGCTTTTATGGGCTGTTCTTTGCGAACTTATGAATTCGGACGAAAAAAGAGCTCAAATGAAGCGCAATTGTGCCGGTCTTGCCCGCTCCGACGCGGTGGTGCAGATTGCACGAAAACTGTTGAGTTATCGATAATTGTTATTTTTATTTACAATCATTTTTACTGAACGTAGAATGCCATTAAAGCGTATGCCGTGAAAAGGACGAATAGGACTATAATGAGCACTATTTACCAAAAAAGACCCGATATCAAAGACATAATTTTGTCGATGTTTTTGTTTTTATGTCTTGCGCCTTTTCTTTATGCGGCAGTTGATACTTCCGTACAGGATATTAACGGTCAATTGAAAATCAATCGCTGGACACTTCTCAATTCCACTGACGAGCAGATACGGATAGATACGGCGGTTGAACTGCTCAAAAGCGATGAATCTGCGACAAGACAGGTTCTGCTCGAAGCTCTTGCCTCGAACGATAATGCCGCCGCACAGAGTTCCATTTGCAGGGCGATAAGTAAGTTCAGAAGCACCCCGCAGCTTATTCCTGATAAAGAAGATTTTATCGGACCGTTGTTTAATATCCTCAAAGGTCAAAATACCGAAGTGGCAACACTTGCAGCTCAGGCCTCTTTGATTTTTACATACAAAGAGGTTAGGGGCCGGCTTGATGATATAATAAAAAATCCCGACCTGCCTGCTGCGGCAAAAAAGAATGCGATTTATGCCATTCAGATTCGTCCAGATAAAGAGACTGTTCCGCTGCTTATAGGTCTGCTCGACAGCGACGAGACGGTAGTAGCTTCTGCGGCGGCGGACGCTTTACAAAGATGGCTGCCGATAGGCAAAGACAGGCAGCAATGGCAGAAGATTCGCAGGGATATAGAAAGGGGCCGGATAGATATTGTGCGTGAAAGACTGCTTGCCCAGCAGGACAGGGTGCGTCAGCTTAACGACGATATTTTAAAATGGCAGAAAAGATATCTGACGTCACTGGATAATATCTATCAGGCGACTGCGGATGATAACGCTCGCGCAAAATTTGTCGCCGATAATCTTGTTTTTGAACACAGTTCGGTCAAGCTCTGGGCGATTGAAAAGATTAATATGTGGCAAAAGAGCGGCAAGCCTTTGCCTCTTGATGTTTTCCAAAAACCGCTTGTCGTACTTATTTCCGATGCTAACCCTGCGGTGAGACTTGCCGCGGCGAAGCTGCTCGGACTGCTTACCAATATCAATTCGGCCGATGCCCTGCTGGTTCAGCTCAAGGCAGAAACTGAAATGGATGTTAAAACAGAGATACTTATCGCGCTGGGACATGTCTGTAATTTTGCTCTTTCGCCCGGAGCGGAAGTGAAAATAAATCCGCAGGTCAGGATTGAAACCATGAATATCGCTGCCGAGTTTTTCAAGGATAACAATCCTGTGATAGCGGCGGAGGTTATTCGTAATCTGCTTTTACAGAACGGCCTTGATACGTCCCGCGTGAAACCTTATTTCGAGCTTATTGCCGCCAGTTACCGCAAGACGACTGACGAACAGGCCAAGGCCCGCCTTCTCGAAGAAATGGCACGATTATGCGGCAGCGACAGTTTTTACAAAGATATTGCGGGCGAAGTCTTCAGGGATATTTTTCTTGGCGCCATAGACGACAAAAACGACCAGATTGCGGCGCCTGCCGTTACAGGTCTTTTGAGAGTTGACCAGGCCGGAGCTTTCGAGATACTCAAAAGCAGGGGCTTTACCAGTCATTCGAGCAGCAAAATACGCGACGAACTTATTTCCGCGGCCGGTCAGATTGGTACCCAGCAGGATCTTGACTGGCTCGGCAATCTGACGACTACGGCTTCGGCGGATACGGAGCGTCAGCGGGCCGCCGATGCGATGATGAATATCTTTCAGTTCTGCAAGACCGACGTCCTGATTTCGTGGGCTCAGCAGTTATCGAGTCTTGCCAAATCGAAAAAAGATGAATTTCTTCTTGCAAGGTCCCGGGCTTTATTTGAAGCGGCAGAAAAGAAAGCAGAAACCGAGCAGGACGCTAATTCGCTGTTTTCTCTGCGGCGTACGCTTGCCGAACATTATGCCGCCACGTCGCTGTACGGCCTGGCTGCGAAATATTATGGGATGCTTCTGTTGACAACGACAGACCCGAATGAAAAAGAACAATTGACCGCCAAACTGCTTGAAGTGAATTTACGTTCAGGTCAGACGGAATCTGCCAAGCAGCTTTTGGCCAATGTCCTGCTTTCGTCCGATATCGGGCCGGATAAGGAAATTTCGAAGGTGCTCGACAAGTATTTTACGGAGAATAACCAGAGCCAGGCGGCAAAACAGATTTTCCGTGCTCTTGTTGCCGTGCAAATTCCCGCCGGTGGTAAATATCCGTTGTGGTCCGGACAGATTAAGAAATGGCAAAAACTTCTGGCAATTGCTTCTATTGTGCCTGCAGGGCCGAATACCCCGGCAGTTCCGGCGGACCAGAATTCAAAAAGTACGAGTCCTGACTGATATTGCCGCGAATTTATAGTCTGTAATTATCCTTGAATTGTCCTGTCAAATCTGCAAGAATCTCCTGCCTGATGATTTCCGATTTTACAAAATATAAACATATTATATGGGACTGGAACGGCACATTGCTTGACGATGCATGGCTGTGTGTGGAGATACTCAACCGGATGCTTGTTCGCCGGAAAATGGAAACAACGACCCTGGCCCGGTACCAGACGGACTTCGATTTTCCTGTGGTGAATTATTACCTCAGGCTCGGCTTTGATTTTAATAAAGAATCTTTCGATGAAATTGCCCGTGAATATATCCACGATTATGAATCGCAGCGGTTCAGGTGCAGTTTGCGGGAGGGGGTCATCGATGTCATAAAAGCGCTGAAAGCCCGCGGTTTTTTGCAGTCGGTTCTTTCCGCTTCGCAGCGGTCATCATTAATTGAGGCGCTGGAGATGTTTGGTTTGAAGGATTTTTTCGAGAATGTCGCCGGCCTTGACGACTATTACGCTCACAGCAAGGTCGATGCCGGCAAAGAATTGCTGAAGAACCTGTCGGCAAACAATAAAGAAATTCTTCTTATTGGCGATACGACGCATGATTACGAGGTGGCGTGTGAGTTGGGAGCCGATTGTCTGCTGCTGCCCGCCGGCCATCAATCCAGAGAAAGACTTGCCGGTGCAGGCGCAAAAGTGTGTAATAATCTTAACGAAGCTTTAAAAAGCCTGTTTTAACGTCCATTTACGTATTTCTCAGCTTAAGCGACCTGCCTATGCGTCTTCTTCTTTTCATGATATTTCTACCGGTTTTGGTTCTCATTCTTGTCAGAAAACCGCTTTTGCGTTTCTTTTTAACCTTACTTATACGATGATTTTCCATTGTGTCTCCGAACCTATCATTTATTTTAGGGGCTTATTATAAGGAATCCTGTGCTTTTGACAAGAGTTTTTATGCTTTTCACCGTAAATAAGGATTATGTGCTTTTTCCTGTTTTATAGTGGTATTTTCCCCATGTCCTGGCAGAACTGCCGTATCGTCAGGCAGAAGGAGTAATTTATTTTTGATGCCTTCAATAAGCTGTTTAAAACATTTTTCTATGTCATATCCGGGAAAATCAGTCCTTCCGACCGACCCTGAAAAGAGCGTATCGCCGCTGAAGAGAATTTTTTCATCGCTGTTGTAAAGGCAAATCCCGCCCTGCGTATGGCCGGGCGTGTGCAGAATGGAAAATTTCACATCCGCAAATTCAATCCGCCCTTGGTCTTCCAAAAGGATGTCGGCCGGCGAGCTTTCAATTTTCCTGCCCAGAAAACTGGAAAAATTGCTTACAGAATCACCGAGCATATAAGCATCGGCTTTATGAATACATATTTTGATATTGCTGAAGTTTTGCTGCAGCAGAGCGGCACCTGCGATATGGTCAACGTGTCCATGAGTGAGAATCAGAGCCTGGGGATTGAGTTTTTTCTTCTTTAAAAAATCTATTAACGGCTCCGAGCTGAACCCGGTATCGATAATAATACAGTTTACAGCTTTTTCATTTTTACGGACCACATAACAGTTGTTCCCGTATTCGCCTAAAACCAGTCTGTCAATCTGCATTTATAACTCCTATTTAAAGAGACAAACTATATCAGGATAAAATGTTTTGTCAAATACTTGCGGTATTTTGAGTGTTTTATAAGACTTACATTGACAGAGTGGTAATTTTCTTTAAAACTGACTTCAGTGATACTGTTTTCCTGTCGATTTGATGGGTGGAAGTTTTTGCGCGAATTATGTTTTTGATGTGAAGGAACGAACGATGGCGGATATTTCCCGTGAACAGCTTGCTCATGACCTTTTCAGAAGGTATGAAGGCAATCCGATACTCGAAGCAAAGGACTGGCCCTATCCTGTCAATTCAGTTTTTAATCCTGCGGCGATAAAACTTCCTGACTGCACATTGCTGCTGGCACGCGTCGAGGATATGAGAGGATTTTCCCACCTGACTTTATGTAAGAGCAAAGACGGCCTTACAAACTGGCAGATTGATGATAAGCCCACGATGGAAGCCGACCACGACTCGCGGGAGGAACGATGGGGACTGGAAGACCCGCGAATTGTCTGGCTCGAAGAGCAGGGACATTTCGGGATAACTTACGTATCATTCAGCGAAGGCGGGCCTCTTGTTTCGCTTGCAATAACCAAGAATTTCCACACATTTTCGAGAATGGGCGCGATGCTTCCGCCGGAAGACAAAGACGCCTGTCTTTTCCCGCGAAGATTCAACGGCCGGTTCGCTCTCATTCACCGTCCAATCGTCCAGGGAGAAGCACATATCTGGCTTAGTATGTCGCCTGATTTGAAACATTGGGGCGACCACAGAGTTCTTTTGCGAACCCGTCACGCCTTCTGGGACGGCCAGCGGATAGGTCTTGCCGCCCAGCCGATAGAGATTCCCGAAGGCTGGCTGATTTTCTATCACGGCGTAAGAGCTACCACAGCAGGACAGATATATCGAATCGGTATAGCACTGCTGGACCTTGAGCAGCCGTGGAAGGTGCTTCGCAGAAGCGAGGAATGGGTTCTCGGCCCGCGGGCGGACTATGAGAGAATCGGCGATGTAAGCGATGTTGTTTTCGTTACCGGCGCAACGGTTAACGAAGAGAATAACCGCCTGTATCTTTATTATGGCGCAGCGGACGACAAAATTGCCGTGGCAATGGCCAATATGGATGCGATTCGCGAATATATAATGATGTGCCCGGAAGTTGACAGCGATTAAACAATTTCTTACTTTTGTGTCTTCACAAAATCCGCAGGTATATTCATATCGAATACGGAATTTTTGACGGCTGTCGAAGTATCAATTTGAGATAGTTTTATTGTTATTTTCTCGTCTTCACTGGTTACTGCCGAAAAATCACAGGGGAGAGAATTTACGGGGTTTATCGTTATTTCAATATGTTTATATGTCTTGAAAAATTTCGAGTTTTCCTTCGGTATCAGGCACAGCACGCTTTGCGAAACAGTTATATTAAACTGCCCGGTCATTTCATCTGGTTTCGCCAGGCCGATAATCGGAAAATAATCCTGCACCAGCTCGAAAGGTTCGATAGGCTTGTCTTTCGAGAGCTGTTCTGTTATCGCGGACTTGCCCTGGTAATCGATTTTTGTCAGCTTCATTCCGTCGAAGATGTAATCTTCTCTGTAATTGAGCCGCGGGGACTGGTCCTGTTTTATAGTTAAAAAATTCATCCTCAGCGCGGTGCAGTTAACGTCTTTAACATAAAAAATATCGCCTGTTCGGATAGTCTGCGTATCGAATAACGGCTGAGCGTGTATGTATTCGACCTGAGCGGTTAATTGCCGGAGTTTGGCGACGGCGGAATTCAGTTTTTCTATTGTTTGAATGACTTCTTTTTGCACCGGCAGATTGCTGTCATTAGGTTCGCCGCCAAAGCTGACACTCTGACATACAAGTAAAACGATAAGTATTACGATTTTATTTTTCATTCTTCTGAGTTCTGTGTTCCGAGTTCTGTATTCTGTTTTATTATATCAATGATTTGGGTCAGTTTGTCAATCGTATAATCCGCAAAGTCGGTGAACTGCCGGGATTGTTCCGAATTTTTCATCCAGACCGCCGTGGCGCCGGCCGCTTTTGCGCATTGCAGGTCGAAAAGATAGTCTCCCACGACAAGCGTTTCCTGTGGTCTGACATTGAAATGCCTGCATAGCATTTTTACTCCGAACGGGTCCGGCTTTACAGGGCCGTCGTTCCTGTCGAAAATAGCGTCGAATTCGATATTGTGTTTTTGGGCCACTGCCGAGGCGTTGCTGCGGGTATTTCGCGTCAATACGCCGATAGGCATTTTCATCTGCCGGAGTATTCGTAGAGTTTCGGCGGCGCCTTTGTTCAATGTCGAATGTTCGATTGCCGCCTGTTCGTGTTTGTACAGGATTTCTTCCGCTTTTTTTCTCTCGGCTTCAGACATTTTTTCCATTGCCTCAAGAAGCGGCTCTGAATTGGCGGGAAGACCTATCTCTTTTCTTAGCCTGTCGAAATCCAGATATGGTTCTGTTATCGTGCCGTCCAAATCGAATATTATTGCTTTGATTTTCATTGCACCAATGACTATTCACTATCAACTAATTTGTTTGGCCCCCGCCGCTTAGGGCGGGATTTTGTCATTCCCGCAGGGGCGGGAATCTATACTATAAATTATCATATTTCCCCTTGCTTGTCAGCAGAAAACGGCTATAATAGAAGCAGTTATCAATGGAGAAGGAAGAAAATGAGAGGTTGTTTGAGGATTTCCCGTCTATTTACAATTCAGCGGTATTTCTACGCATATTATTTGGGAAGGAAGAGGAAATGAAAAATGTAAGACTGACAATTTGTTTAACGGCGGCGGTTCTGTTTATGGCAGCCGGTCAGGGGTTTGGCATAGCGTTCAATGATGGAGGAACGTACAATATCAATTATACAATTAATGATGGTGTCTACGTGGATGAAGCAGATGAAGCATCGGGAATGCAAACTACACTTAATTTGCTTGAAGGTGGGTCGATAAATTCGGTTTTGGTTGCCTTCCACAACAGCCAGGTAACGATAACCGGTGGGACGGTAGGCAGTGTGGTGCAAACCTACGACAGTAGCCAAGTCAAGATGTTCGGAGGGACGGTTAATGCTTTGTATGCTTGCGGCAACAGTCAGATAACAATGTCCGGCGGGACGGTGGGTGATGCTTTGTATGCCACCAACAACGGCCAGTTAACGATAACCGATGGGACGTTAGGCTTTGGTTTGTCCGCCAGCGGGGACAGCCGGGTAACGATGTCCGGCGGGACTATAGCAAGAGGGAGTTTGTATTTTGGGATGCAGTTGCAGGAGCAAATGATTCTGGCAATCAGTGGTTTTGATTTTGCTATTGACGGAATACATGTTGGTTTTGGCGAAATTACAAGCCAGCTTGGTGGTATCTGGTATAACGATCCTGTAAGAAGACTTACTGGCACACTTGCAAACGGCGATAAATTCGACAACCAGTTTCTAATTGGCAATACGGCCAAAATTGTTCTTGTCCCCGAACCCGCCACGCTTTTACTTCTCGGCTTGGGTGGATTGGTTTTGAGAAGAAAAAATCATTAACACTTTTTTGGTCGGATGGTTTTAATTCAAGGAAGATTTTGATATCATCGTGGAATTGGAAGGCCTGTGTTTCCCGTTTTATACAGACTGGATAACATTGTTATGAATAGTAAAATAATAAAAAACCTATCATTATTGTTAAAACTTACCGGTATAATAACGATTGGTATAGGACTTATCCTTGGATTTACAGATTTGAAAGGATATTTGAAAAATAAACACCGTATAGAAATTATAAATTGGGTACTCAACTCAAATACCGGAATGTCTCTTGAACAACCAGCAGCAAAAGAATTTATGAAGAAATTTCCACCACCATCAGGTGAAAAAGAAAAAAATCTCACTCACCTAACTAAAAGCGTGATGAAATATGAAATTGGTGGTATCTCATCCGCGTCAGTCAATTATATGAGAAAAGATACATATAGAACTAGCCATGTGGCAACACTGGAAGAAATTCGTAATTGGGCAAATGAAACCCCTTATCCATGGATTTCTTGGTGGATAACATTAGTTGGTTTTGTAGCATTAATAGGCGATTTTATCATTGAAAAGAAAATAAAAATTTCATAACAAGGCGATCAAGCAGAATGCCCGCTTCTCGGATTTGCCCTTTGGCGAACGCCACAACTCAAAACTAAAATTTTTTCTTTGTGCCTTTGTGGCTATTTAATAGTTTTGCCATAGAGCAGTTCGATAAACGCCTTTAAGTTATCGTTCATTGCCCGGTTCTTTCTTATTATTATGCCGGTCGGCCTTTTAAATTTTTCATTTGAAAATGGAATTGCCTTTAAAGTCCCATTTGTCAGCTCATTTTTTATTGTCGTCTCCGGCATTATGCTCACGCCGGCGTTTATTTCCACTACCCGTTTTATTGTTTCGACGTTGTCGAACTCCATCACGGGTTTTACGGCTACATTATAACGCAGCAGGAGCTGGTCTATCCAGTTTCTTGTCGGCAGATTCCTTGCAAACGCGATAAACGGCTGGTATTGCATCATATAGATATCGATATTTGTTTTTTTCGCGAAAGTATGCTGCGGACTGCAAACCAGTACGAGCGGCTCGGAAACAAAATCAAAAAGCTGAATATCGGGATTGTTTCTCGGCACCGCAACGAGCCCGACGTCGATTTTGCCGAGCAGCAGCCGGTTATAAATTTCAGCGGCACTGAGGTATTCGATGTCGAGATGAACCTGCGGATATAATGTCATAAACTTTTTTATATAACTCTGAAGGCTGTGCATTCCTATACTGTAAATGGCGGCCACGCTTATTTTGCTCTTGGTCGAATTTTTCAGGTAGTTAAGGCTGCTCTGGAAATTTTCATATCTGCTTAATATGTCTTTGCACGTGTTATAAAACAGTTCTCCCGTCGCGGTCAGGCCGAATGATTTTTTATTACGGTCGATTAAAGGCGTGGTAAATGATTTTTCAAGCTGGGCAAGCTGCTGCGAGACGGCAGACTGACTTATCATATTTTTCTCGGCAGTGCGGGAAAAACTTTTCAGTTCCGCTAAATCGCAAAAAATCTGTAACGACTCAATCTGCATATTTCTTTGAGCCACCAAGGCACTAAGACACTAAATTATTTATATATATTTTTTCTTCGTGTCTTCGTGTCTTAGTGGCTACCCTTTGCAATAACAAACGAATTTCTGTTCTATAGCATTGGCGTAAAGATTTAATGTTCTGCCCGGACAGGTGATTTGCGGGTCTATTACCTTTAAAACATTTACCCAGTTCTGCGCATCCGGAAGTATTTCAGCCAGCATATTAGGTGCGTTTTCAAAGAAATTCGTCCTGAGGATATTGCCCTGTCGATAAGGCAGCAGGCCCAGATAAAGCGTATCGCTCTCGATAAGGTCGTTGAAAAAATGTGTGCCAAGCGAAACATCGGTTGACATTTCCTTGTTCAGAATTGCTATTTCCACGAGTACTCTGATGGTGTTTATTTCCGGATAAGACACCGGCACTCCGAGCGAAGGCGTGCTTGTGCCCCATCTGCCGGGTCCGAGCAGCATTATTGTTTTGTCTTTTTCAGAATCGATATGGCTCAGTTTGCCGATGAGTCTGGCCAGTTCGTAGCGGTCCGAAATTTTCAGTTTGGTATATTGTTCCGGCGAGATATAGATTATACGGTCTATCGTAATCTGTCTGCCCTGACCTATGACAGGCCCTGCCGCGTCGATAATTAAATCCTTCGAATCTTTCTCCATGTGCGGGTCTATTATTGTTCCGCCTTCTTTTTGTTCCAGCGGTCTGCACTGCAGAAGGTTTATTTTATACTCCGTTTCGCTCTGGAAGTTTACCGTAAATTCCACATCCACCGGCGAGGCGTATGTATTCTCGATGATATTCAGCATTTCTCTCATATTTTTCGCGAAATCTGTTTTTGTCAGGAGTTTTTCGAATGTTATCGACCTGCTGAATATTTCCTTTCGCCCCAGCTGCGCGGCACGTTTTTCCATTTCTATGTCGCGCGACGCGAAGAGTTCCAGCCGCAAATTATCGTCTTCTGTCGAGGCGGAAACTATTTCAGCGAACGGCCTTGAAACAAATTCTCTCGCCTCGAGGTCTATGCAGTCGACTTTCTGCTGGGAATATTTTCTCGCGGTTTCGCTTGTTTCAGGTCTTTTTGCCGGTGCGTTCAGCGCGACGATTCTCGCGTAATCGTCGTCATTCCTGTCGACGGCTCTTGTGCCGAGTCCGAAGACCAGGCGAATCATTCCCGCTCGGGGGTCTATGTCTTCGTTCCAGACATAGGGATTGAACGAAAGGGCGACGCCTGCCGCCTGCGGGAAAAAGTATCTGCCGTGCGGTGCGCCGGAAACTCTTTGAATCAAAAGGCCCATCGGCTCGTCTTTTTCCAAAAGTCCCCATTTCGCCCTGTACATCAAAGCGTCTTCGCTCATACTGCTTGCGTATATTTTTCTTACCGCGTCGGTAAATTCCGCCAGCCTCTGCTGTCTTGTTCCCTGGTTTGTACAGAAGAAACTTTCGTACTTGCCGGCAAAAGCGTTGCCGTAGTTATCTTCGAGAATCGAGCTTGAGCGGACGATAATCGGACTTTGTCCGAAGTAATCGAGCACATCGGCGAATTGTTTTATGATATATTCCGGGAAATCTCCCTGAAGTATTCGCTGCCTGCCTTCCGCTGCGCCGTCGAGAAAATTCCTGCTGGCTCGCTGCTTCTGTCTTATCCACCAGATTTTATTTCTTACGAGATACGTGTAAAATACGTCCGAGCCGATGAAAAACGAATCGTGCGGCTCGAGGAGCTGTTTGAATTTATCGTCCATTTTTTCGAGTATCGCCCGTGCCAGCAGCATACCGACGCTTTTTCCGCCTATCAGGCCCGTGCCTATCATTCTTTTTCTTATTCGTATGATGTCGGCCAGGTTCAGGTATTTGCGAACCATTTTAAGGATTCTTTCGTCGCGTGACACGGCCATTCTGACAATCTGCTCGAAACGCTTGTTGATATCATCGTCGGTGCACCGCTTGTTTTCGTAGTCTTTTAAAAGCAGCTCCGCATCGTGAAACGTCTTTGCCCAGAATCCGAGTCTCTCGTTTGCGATATCAAGTTCGACACCGCTTACGTTTGCCAGGATTTCGGTTATACGGCCGCTATCTCGCACCGGCAGAAAATCATCGCCTTTCCATAGGTGTATCATATTCATTGTGGTCGAATATCTGCCGTCAACCTTTAACGGGTGAACGTACATATCGCCTTTGTATTTGTAAACGTTGGAAATAACCTGTGCCGTATCGAGTATGGGCCTTGTGGCGTGATACGAATGATAATTACGCAGAAGGGCGAATGTGGTTACAGTCTGGGCATAGTACAAATACGGACAGACCTGCATAAAGAAATTGCCGAGCATCCGGTCATTGCACCAGGCCGGCGCAAGTTCGCTGAGGCAGTCGAACAGATAATAATGTCCCTTGCCGAACTGATTTATTACGTTGTGTACTTTCGTGGTGAATGTTTCGAATCCCTGTTCGGGGTCAAGCTCGATTACGTTTGCGCCATCCTGAGCGGTAACGAACGGTTTGTGTTTGGCGAATCGGAAATATACAAGTTCCCATCCGCTGCCGAGAGCGTTTTTGCAATATGCTTCGACAAAAGGCATAAAATCATCGAGGCTGTCCACCAGCCAGACGATATTGTCGCCCGGCAAAACCTGTTTGATTATCTTATCGAACCCCGGCAAACCTGTGCTCAATCTTTCATTTGGCTTCATTTTTCCCTCTAAATATGGGTCATTAACTTGGTTTTTTGTGCCTATTATAAGTTTTACTTATACAAGATATTACCATTTAAAATTGGATTTATGCGTTTTTTTGGCTTATTATCAGTAAAAACCAGCTTGTTTTATTAATTCCCATTGATAAACATTATTAACAAATTTTATAGTAATAGCAACAAAAAAAACCCTTAATTTTTTATGGAGGTGCACAAATGTCTTCGAAAAAAGTAGTTGAAAGTGTTTATGAGCTCGTGCTCAAGCGTAATCCGGGTGAAAACGAGTTTCACCAGGCAGTTAAAGAAGTTCTCGATAGTCTGGTTGTGGTTCTCGATGAGAATCCCCAGTATATCGAAGCACGTATCCTTGAAAGACTTACTGAGCCTGAAAGAGTTGTAATGTTTAGAGTTCCCTGGATTGACGACAATGGCAAGGTTCAGGTCAACAGAGGTTTCCGCGTTCAGTTCAGCAGCGCTATCGGCCCATACAAGGGCGGCATTCGTTTCCATCCGAGCGTATATCTGGGCATTATCAAGTTCCTCGGTTTTGAGCAGATATTGAAAAATTCTCTCACCGGCCTGATGATGGGCGGAGGCAAGGGCGGCAGCGATTTCGACCCCAAAGGCAAGAGTGACAATGAAGTTATGCGTTTCTGCCAAAGCTTTATGACCGAGCTTTGCAAACATATCGGTGCCGATACAGACGTACCGGCAGGCGATATCGGCGTTGGCGGCCGTGAAGTTGGCTTTATGTTCGGCCAGTACAAGAGAATCCGCAATGAATTCGTCGGCGTTCTCACCGGCAAGGGACTCAATTGGGGCGGCAGTCTGGTTCGCACTGAAGCGACAGGCTACGGCCTTGTTTATATCGTAGATGAACTGTTAAAAGAGCAGGGCGGCAATTTCGAGGGCAAGACCGTTACAGTCAGCGGTTCAGGCAACGTAGCTATCTACGCTACCGAAAAAGTCCAGCAGCTCGGCGGTAAAGTCGTCGCGATGAGCGATTCCAACGGTTATATCTACGACCCGCAGGGCATTAAGCTCGATACTGTAAAACAGATTAAAGAAGTCGAAAGAAAGAGAATCAAGGAATATTGTGCAATTCACAAGAGCGCAAAATATACCGAAGGCTGCAACGGCATTTGGACTGTAAAATGCGATATAGCTCTGCCATGTGCAACTCAGAACGAACTTGACGTGACAGGAGCAAAGGCACTGATAAAGAACGGCTGCAAAGTCGTAGCAGAAGGCGCAAATATGCCGACTACTCCGGATGCGGCTGATTTGCTGATTGAAAACAAAGTCGCCTTCCTGCCCGGCAAAGCCGCAAACGCAGGCGGTGTCGCTGTATCAGGTCTTGAAATGGCTCAGAACAGCCAGCGTTATGCATGGACATTCGAGCGTGCAGATGCTGAATTGAAGAACATCATGGTCAACATCTACAGGAATATCAGTGCTGCCGCTGAAAAGTACGGCGCAAAGGGCAATTACATCGTTGGCGCAAACATCGCCGGCTTCGTTAAAGTCGCCGATTCAATGCTCGCACAGGGCGTTGTATAACAAAAATTAAAAATAAAATATAAAAAATTAAATATTTAGCCCCCGGTTTTACCGGGGGTTTTTTTATTGTCGTATTGTGCGTTGTTTATTACAATTCTACGTATGAAGGAAGATAAGAATCTAAGGAAGGTTTTTGACCAGCATGTCAAACTGGAGGAGTATTTTACAGGCTTTTCTGTGAAATCAGATAAGCCTGTTGCATCTGCTCAACCGCAAAATAACGACAATATCAATGAGCTTAAAGAAATTGCCAAAGAAGTCGCAGCCTGTCGCAAATGCGTACTCGGCACAACCCGCAAAAATTCAGTGCCCGGCGAAGGAAATCCCAATGCCCAATTAGTTTTTGTCGGCGAAGGCCCCGGCGCCGATGAAGACGCCCAGGGCCGTCCGTTTGTCGGCAGGTCTGGCCAGCTTCTGGATAAAATCATTATCGGGATGGGCTTAAAGAGAAGCGATGTTTATATTTGCAATATCGTAAAATGCAGACCGCCGGAGAACCGCGAACCCCGGCCGGAGGAAATCATAAGCTGCCTGCCGTTTCTGAAAAAACAGCTCGGGTTAATCAGACCCCAAGTTATCGTTGCGCTCGGAGCGCCATCTACGAAGACGCTTTTGAATACGAACAAGCCGATAGGCCAGATGCGCGGCAAATTCCATGATTATTATTTCGACGATTTTTCTGAGCCGATAAAACTTATGCCGACGTTCCACCCGGCATATCTACTTAGAAATTATTCCGACGATAACCGCAGAAAAGTCTGGGAAGATATGAAAACCGTCCTTGCCGAACTTGGAATGCCTGTCGGGGCGAAGCGCAGCGAAGACCGACCGGTACCGAAAAAATAGAGGTTGAACCAAGAATTTACACTAAATTATTAATCGCTGATTACACAGATTTAATGGATTTATCAAAATAAAAAATAAAATGACACGTATTAATAATAATACATTTGAAAATCAATATCCAAATGCTGTTCTTAACATAGCAAATGAAGTTGACCGGCTGATAACGGACAAGAAAGTAAGAAAACGATTTACAAGCTATGTCAATAAGCTGTGTGAAATGGTTGAAGATTATGGCCAAACCCTTCAACCTTATGCCGAAAAGCTCGAAAAAGCAAAAGAAGAGTTAGAGAAAACTAAACTTGCACCAGGCACAACAATTGCATTGGTAGATGTCTGTCCTCCGCCAAAAGATTGGATAAAAATAAATTGGGAGGATAATCGTTTCATTAATATTGATATGGGGGCTATCTATCGCCCAGTTGAGCCGGTAAATCCTTTGCTTTGGTTTGGAATTTCCGGTAATGCCGGCATACAACGCAAACCAACACAAGATGAATCGTTAATGTGTGAATATGTGCGGTTGGCGGTTATTCATGATTTCGAACTACGACAACCTACGGATAAACCGATTTTCACTGATGGATATACAGGCAAATGGTTTAGACGTGATGAGTTTCGCAATAAAGTTGGGGTATTTTACCATTATCCTAATGGAGATTCTCTTGCAACTGCCGAGGAGAAGTTATCACAACTTAATCGTGCTCTAGAGCGTATAAAAACGGACAAGAAGAAACCTTGGTACAAAAAAACATGGACTTGGATTGTTGGAATAGTGATATTTTTGGCAGCTTTAACAACGCTTGTTCTTAATATTGACAGAATTAAAGAAAGATTTTTCTCACAGAAAACACAAACACAAGACGAAAAAACTGCAAAAATTTTTGCTTATGTGTCTCCACAAGGGGAAATTTTGAAAAGCAATAATTTCCCGTGGAAGATTAAAAAAACAAAAAATAAAGATGGCAATGCTGTTTATATTATTGATGGTAGACAAGGTGATGCTACTGCAGTGTCGGTGTATCCTTATAAAGATTATACCATAAATAATACATATTCAGGATTGGCAATTGAATTTACTTTTCCAGAAGAAAAGATATCTAATTTTAGAATAGAATTAAAATATTAAAAATAAGATTTTGGAAATCCGCGTAATCAGTGATTTTAAAAATATTATTACACCACGAAGAATCGAAGAAGCACGAAGAAAAATATAATTAAATAAAAATAAAAAAACTTCGTGTCCTTCGTGAACTTCGTGGTGAAAAGGTTTTTTCGTTATGGTTCAATTTATATTAGGCAGAAGCGGGACAGGCAAGACAACGCTTTGTATAAAGCAGATAGTGGAAAGTCTGTTAAATAACAAAACCCCCACCGCGGGGGTGGGGGCTAAACAAAATAATTTGGTTTTTCTTGTGCCGGAGCAGGCGACATATCAGGCTGAACGGGCGATTCTCTCTGACGACAGGCTTAAAGGCTACAGCCGACTGCACGTTTTGTCTTTTCAAAGGCTCTGTTATTTAATCTTCGGCAAAAACCTTGCCGCAAGGCCGCTGACTACACAAGCCAGAGATATGATTGTCCACAGACTGCTTTGTGAGAATGCTGAAAAGTTATCGATTTTTTCTCCCATAGCTTCTGCGGGCCTTGCAAGCGCAATTGCCGAGCTGCAGCAGTTCGGCAAATCTCCTGACGATGTTGACAGGCTTATTGGGCAGCTTAAAAGTTCTTCAGAATTAACAGCCGGCAAACTTTCCGATATTAATTTAATTTATAGACAATATCTTGCCTTTGTAGAAGGCAATTTTTTAAATAATGATAATCAATTAAATCTTGCCAAAGATGCTGTTGCCGGCACGCCATTTTTGAAAGATTGTCTATTATGGGTTGACGGCTTTGCGGGCTTTACTACTTCTGAATCGCTTTTACTGACGGAACTTTTAAAGGTTTGTGCATCGTCAAAGATAGCAATGTGTCTCGACCCTGCCGTAATAGAGAATGATTATACCGGTATTTTCGAGCCGACGGCGAAAACTTATGCCGACCTGCTCTCCCTGATTAAATCTCTTAAACTGTCGGTTGAAAAACCTGTTATTTTGAATCAGCCGGCGCGTTTCAGGGAGTCGAAGGCGCTGGCTCATCTTGAAAAGAATATTTTCAGTTTTGACGATGTGCCGCCGATTTCGTGCGGCAGGGATATAAAGATTACTGCCTGCGCAAAGACAAGGCTCGAAGTTGATTACGTTGCGCGGCAGATTTGCTCTCTCGTTAGGGACAAAGGTTTCCGCTGGCACGATTGCGCCGTTATCGCCTCCGATATCGAACAGTATCGTCATTTCATACATGCGATTTTTTCCGATTTCGATATACCTTTCTTTATCGACCGCAGGCGCGATTTGCAGCAATACCCGGCCGTTGAGTTAATAACAAGCGCTCTGAAAATCGCAACAGACAGATTTACTACTAACGATGTAATAAATTATCTAAAGAGCGACCTTGCCGCGGTAAGCCGTGATGAGGCTGACCGGCTTGAAAATTACTGTCTCGCCTTTGGAGTTGAAGGAAAAGACTGGCTCGCCGGCGTGGCGTGGGATTTTGCACCGGCAAATGATGAAGATTTCAATAATGCAAAAATCAACCGGATACGCGGCAAAGCGGCGGAACATCTTTTGCAGTTCAGGACTTTGCTGCAAAATAGCGGGCAGGTTTCGGCAGAGCAGTTTTGCAGTGAGCTTTTTAATTTTCTTGAAAATCTAAATACAAGAGGTCAGTTACAGGCCTGGACCAAGTCCGCTTTAGAGGCCGGCAGGCTCGACGAGGCGCAGCTCCATCAGCAGTTTTTCGCACAGTTTACGCAGTTGATGGACGATTTTGTTTTTATTTTCAAAAACGCCTCTTTTACTGTGAAGCAATATGCCGCGATAATCAGTTCGGCTTTTTCCCAGATGACGGTGGCGTTGATTCCGCCTGCGATCGACCAGGTTCTTGTCGGCTCGATTGAGAGAAGCCGGCATCCCGATTTGAAAGCCGTTTTTCTTATCGGTGCAACTCAGCAGCAGTTTCCCGTTCCGGTTTATTACGATAATATTCTAAACGATAATGACCGCAGGGTTACTTGCGATACTGGTTTTGAACTGTCGCGTACCGGCTCATCGCAGCTTATCGAACGCAGATACCTCGCCTATATCGCCTTTACACGTCCGAGCCGGTTTTTAAATATTACATATCCTTTGGCCGATGAAAAGGGTTCTGAAATTCAGCCCAGTTTTCTCGTCAGCCAGTTAAAATCATTATTTACCGATCTTCGCGAAGAAAAATATTTCAGCGGTTCTGCTTTTGAAAATTTGTGCAGCGTTTCCGATTTAACGTCTCTGCTTGCCCAGCGTCTCGGAAGGGACAATTTATCGCCTGACGATTCGCTCGATGCAAAATGTAAATGGCTGCTCGATAATCTCTCCCGTGTCATTCCCGCGCAAGCGGGAATCCAGATTAAATCCGCAATTAACTATGATAATACCGCAAGGCTTGAAAGTTCGCCTAGCTGCGATATTCTTTCCACGAGCGCGACGAAACTGAAATCTTTTGCGAGTTGTCCTTATCAGTATTTCGCAAAACATATCCTCAGACTTAGAGAAAGACGGATTTTCGAATTAGAGCCTTTCAGTCTCGGCCTTTTCTTTCACAAGGTTCTTGAAATATTATTTAATAATCTCAAAAGTATCGAACACAGTCTTTCTGAAGATGACTCTGATTTAATCGAAGCTCTTACCGGCCGGGCGGTTGAAAAACTTCTTATTGAGGACTCATTTCTGAAAAGTTTCAATGCGAGAACAAGGCATAATAGTTTTATTGTCCTTTCAGCCGCACAGATGGTTAAGGATGCCGTACGGGAATTTTCCAGGATTGCCTCGGCAGGCAGTTTCACGCAGATTGCGTCTGAAATGGGTTTTGGCGACAAATCTTCTATGCCTGCAATTGAACTTAAATTGCCCGACGGCAGATGTATTCATATCGAAGGCAAAATCGACAGGGTAGATGCTGCTTCTCGAGCCGGGGCGAATTATTGTATGGTGGTCGATTACAAAACCTCCGAAACCAAAATTGTCTGGTCACTGTTTAATGCCGGTCTTGATTTGCAGCTTCCGATTTATCTTCTTGCGATACGAAATCAGACCGTTGAAAAATATAAAAATCTTATTCCGTTGGGCGCGTTTTATTTTCAGATTCAGACATTCGCCAAATCATCTGAATTTAATGACATCGAGGGAAAATCCGAAAAAATCAGAAGAAAGCCGAAAGGGATTTTCAACGGCGAACATTTTAGTCTTTTAGACGGCAAAACCCAAACCGGCTACAGCCCGTTTTATAGTTTCAGGATAACACAAAAAGAAAAACAGTTCGGCGGTTATGCGACAAGTTCGCTTTTGACCGATGAACATTTTTCAACAGTGCTGTCTTTCGCAGAAAACAAGCTCAAAGAACTGGGCGGCAGGATACTTTCCGGCGAAATAGATGTAAAGCCTTACAGGTTCGGAAAAGAAACGGCTTGTACGCGTTGTCCGTATAAATCTCTTTGCCGGTTCGACTGGCAGATAAACGATTATGCTCAGGTTAAGAAAATTTCCAAAACAGAATTTTTTGAAGCAATTTAATGAACTGGACCAAAGGACAAAAACAGGCTATCGAGTCGCAAAGCGGCGATATAACCGTTGCCGCCTCGGCAGGCACGGGCAAAACGACCGTGCTTTCTCAGCGGGCGGTCAGGATACTTGGTCTGCCGGAGTTGTGTCCGGAGATTGGCGATATTCTCGTTTTGACTTTTACCGAATCGGCCGCGGGCGAAATGAATCAGAGGATAGCCCAGAAATTACGGGACGCGGCGTATCAAACCAGGAACGCTCACCTTCGTAAACAGCTTTTGATGCTCGACAGCGCCGACATAAGCACCATTCATTCATTTTGCCGGCGTATTATTGCCCAGAATTTTCATCGTCTAAACCTTAATCCCGCGTTCAGGGTGATGGATGCCGACGAAAGTAAACTTATAAAAACGGAAATTCTCCAGCAGGTTATCGAACAGGCATGGGCCGATATGGCGCAGGGTATGGGCCAGCTTTTGCAGGGCAGGGCGGTATCGAATCCGAAACAAAACTTTTTAAATTGTATTATCGAAATCAGCAATTTTCTCGATTCTGTTGTTTCGCGTCAAAACTGGTTCGACAGGGCGATTGTTTTAAACGATGCGGTGATTTCTGTTTCTTCCGATGCCGTTAAGAATCAAAAACAGATTATTCTCGACAAGCTCAGGACGTTTAAAGAACAATTCGAATGGTCGTTAAAACTCGATGAGAAAATCACCAATGGTCATTGGAAGCCGCAAATAGAAGGGCAGTGTCTGGCGGTAATTCTGCTGGCGATAGATTTTCTGGAGAAAGACGATTTAACAGCCTTTATCGAACTTCTAAATAGTTTCGATGGTTTCAGGTGGGATGACAAACCAAAGGGTCTTGACGGCCAAATCAGAGAGTTTATTTTATCGCCCGCGATAAAAGCGATTAAAGATTTTAAATATCTTTCGTCACTTGCAATATTGAACTCCGATTACGCCGGTCTTATCGCAGGCGGCTGTTCTGTTCAGACAAAGGTTTTGATTGAGCTTGTCAAAAGATTCGACCTCGCCTATCAGCAGCGGAAGCAAGAGCTTGGCAGCGTTGATTTTGCCGACCTTGAACGGTATATGCTGAAGCTGCTGTCAGAAAACGGCGATATCGACAGCAATAAACCTTCCGATATCGCCCTGACATTGCAAAAGAGGTACAAGTATATTTTTGTAGATGAGTACCAGGATATAAATCCTGTCCAGCAGAGGATAATCGACCTTCTTTCCGGTTTGGCGAAAGTTTTTGTCGTCGGCGATGTCAAGCAGAGCATTTATGCCTGGCGCGGCGCCGATTGCGGCCTGTTTGTCGAGCGTTTAAAAAATGCCGGCGCAGGCGAGATAAAATCCCGTGTGGATTTGAATGAAAATTTCCGTTCCCGACCAGGCATTTTGAATTTCGTCAACGAAGTTTTTTCACGGACTATGACGGCTTCTGTCGCTGCGGTAGATTATGACGAAAACGCGGCCCTTAAGCCTTTTAAAGCTTCATCGGAACAAGTGCGAAAACCTGATGTGGAATTGATTATTGTCGATGAAGACCCTGCCGAAGATGGGCAGAGCGACAAAGAAGAGGACGATGAGACCGGAATGGTTTCTTCAGACGCAATAAATCGCAGGGCACTGACAGTCGCTCACCGAATAAAAGAGCTTGTGGATATTGAGAAATTTCAGGTCTATGACAAAGCCGGCGATTGTTACCGTCCATGCAGATTCAGCGACATTGTAATCCTGACAAGAGCTTTCGAGTCGCGTGCCAATAATTATGTCCAGATACTCCGCTCGGCAAATATTCCTGTCATCAGCGATAGTTCCGCAGGCTATTTTGAAACTACCGAAATTAACGATATGCTTTCGCTGCTGCAGATTCTTGACAATCCGCGGCAGGATATTCCGCTTGCTTCTGTTTTGAGAAGTCCGATTTTCGGCGTCAGTGATACCGAACTTTCGGCGATAAAGGCTCAGCAGAAGGATAAAACTGATTATTATTCGTTACTCGAATTTATTGCGGCAAAATCTGACGATGAAAAACTGCGAAAGAGGATTACCGATATTTTACGCCGGCTCGACGATTGGCGTTCTCTTGCCCGTCGCGGTTCTTTGGCCGATTTGATATGGCAGATATATTCGCAAACCGATTTTCTGTCTTATGTTTCCGCTATGCCCGGCGGTTCCCAGCGGCGGGCTAATCTGCTCAAGCTTCATCAGCGGGCGATACAGTTTGAAAATTTCGCGTCCAGCTTCAACATTATCTCGCTTTCCCGGTTCGTTGATTTCCTGCAGAAGCTTCTCGAATCCGGCGGAGATTGGGCTCCGGCCGAGCCGGACAGTTCCGCTTCGAATGCCGTGCGGGTGATGAGCGTTCACAAAAGCAAAGGTCTGGAATTTCCTGTTGTAATCCTTGCCGAAACAAACAGGGAATTCAGGTTCGGTTCTCATATCGGCGATTGTATTACGGACAGCCAGGCGACAATCGGACTCAGGATAATCGATGACGGCAGCGGTATGAAACTATCTTCGCTCACATGGCAGGTAATCAGGGAAAGACAGAGGAAGCAAAGTCTTGCCGAAGAGATGAGAATTTTATATGTAGCAATGACCCGCGCCAGGGACAAACTTATTCTGTCAGGCGCGACCGAATCGAAAAATTCTATCTCCTTATTGAGCAATGCCGCTCATTATGATTCTGGAAAGCTTCCTTCATGGCTGATAGAATCCGCCAAAAGCGAACTTGACTGGATTTTATTGTCTTTCGCGAAATATAGGAAGCTGCATACTCATTTCGAACTTCCGGTAAAAGTCCCCGGCCGAGAGGATAATCTTTTTGATTTGAAAGTATATCAGCCTGACGAGATTTCGCAGATTGAAGGGCGGTTATTGAAAAAACGTTCTGTCAGCAGATATAACCGGATAAAATCCCCTTTGCCGGACAAACAATTATTCGATGATATTACCGGCAGATTAAACTGGTGTTATCCGTTTAAAAAGGCCGCCTCGATAAAAGCCAAGCAGTCCGTAACATCTCTTGTCCATGCACAGGAGCAGTTCGCCGAGGCCGATTATGATTTTTCATTCGAATCTTTCGAAAAAACTGCGGGTAAAACCGATAGCCTTGTTATCGGCAGCGCAACTCATCTTGTTATGCAGAATATCGATTTGAAACAGGCGGTCAGTGAAAGTGCAATTCGCCGAACAATAGCTGATTTGGTCGGCAAAGGCTGTATGACAAAGCAGGCTGCCGAAAAAATTAATGTTTTATCTATTCTGAAATTTTTCGACAGCGCCCCGGGCAAATTGGTACTGAATGACGAAAATACTGTAATGAGGGAATGGCCTTTTACTTACGCATCTTCGGCGGCGGATTTATATCCTGACATGAAAAACGGCAAAGATGAAAAGATTATCGTTCAGGGCATTATCGATATGCTGATAAAAATGCCGAATGGAGCGGTTGTAATCGATTTTAAGACCGACCATATCAGTTCTGCCGGCGTGCAGCAGAGAGCTGGAAATTATGCGCCGCAATTAAAATGGTATTGCAAAGCGGTCAGCGACATTTTGAAAGCGGAGAATGTATCCGGTTATTTATATTTTCTTACTGTCGGCATGCCGATAAAAATCGTTTAGTTTTATTCGTTCGGTTCAATATGAATGACGATATTTACCGGCTGGGAGATTTGCCGGTGCATTTCATTTTCAAGGGCTTCCGCAATATCGTGAGCCGCTGTTATCGAAAGTGTCGGGTCGACAAGGATATGCAAATCCATAAAAAGTTCTCTGCCGACGGTTCTTGTCCGCAGCTTGTGCCAGTTTCGTATTTGCGGCTGCGATGAAATAATCTGTTTGATTTGCTGGTTTGTTTTTTCATCGACGGCTCTTGCCGTGAACTGTCCGATTGAGTCTTTTAGTATTTTAATTGCCACAAAAACAATCATTAGACCGACGAAAATCGCTGCCATCTGGTCTGCGTAAGCAAGGCCTAACATGGAGGATATGGCTCCTATCGCTACTGCCAGCGAGCTTAAAGCGTCTGAACGGTGGTCCCACGCATTGGCATAAAGCATCGAGCTGGACAATCTGACAGCTACTCTTTTTGTAACGACAAACGAGTATTCCTTGAGAATGATTGCTATCACGGCAACAGTGAGAACCGGCATGCCTATTTGCGAGATTTTATGGTCCGCGATGCTGTGGACCGCTTTGATAACCATATATCCGCCCGCTATGCCCAGCGGAATCCCTGTGAAAACGGTAATAAAGTTTTCAGCCCAGCCGTGTCCGTATGGATGGTCTTTATCCGGTTCTTTTTTGCTTATCTTTACGCCGAGAATAATTGCAAAATCTGTCATAAGGTCTGACAGAGAATGAAATCCGTCGGCTACCATTGCCATCGAAGATACAATTAAACCTGTAATAATTTTTGCTATTACGAGAGATAGGTTGATAAATATCCCCAACCACGTGACTTTTATGATTTGGTCGAAAGCCTCGTTATTTTTTTGCTCTTTGGACATTTTATCAGTCTGTAATTTTTTGTATTATAGCCGTGACTTTGTCTATGTATTTCTGCGGGTCCGCATCTTCTTTGAATTCAGCGATTAGTCTAATTACAGGCTCTGTATTACTTGTCCGCAAATGAACCCAGCCGTCTTCGAGGTCAAACCTGCATCCATCGTCCTCATTTACTTTCGCCTTTTTGAATATTTTTTTTGCCTGCGTAATTATTTTCTCAGCCTGCTTTTTATCAGCGGCAAATTTTTGTTTTATCGTTTGATAAGCCGGTATTTCGTCAACGAGCTGGCTTATTGTTTTTCCGGTTTCGGCGCAAAGCTGCAGGATAATCGCTATCCCGACAAGACTGTCGCGTACAGGCCCGACTCTCAAATCGATAACTCCGCCGTTGCCTTCGCCGCCGATTACGCAGTTATTTTTTATCATTGCCCCTGCGACGTTCGCCTCGCCTACCGGCGTTCGGATAACTTCGCATCCGGCCTCCTGCGCGACATCGTCAATCATTCGTGACGTAGAAAGATTAGCCGCTGCCGAGCCTTTTCTATGGCTGAAAATATATTTTGCCGCAAGCGCAAGTGTGTATTCTTCGCCGATATATCTGCCGTTTTCATCGACGATTGCCAGCCTGTCGGCGTCGGGGTCCTGGGCAAACCCCATATTAGCACCGTTTTTCTTAACCGCTTCGCACAGTTGCGTCAGGTTTTCGGCCAGCGGTTCCGGTTTATGTGCGAACAAGCCGGTCGGCGCATCGTTTATCGCTATAACCCGGCAGCCGAACATCGACAGAAGTCTTTTTCCGGGCCTTGCTCCTGCTCCGTTTACGCTGTCCAGAACGACTCTGAACCTCTTTCCGATTATCTGGCTCTTGCTTACACAGGCAAGAACCTTTTCGATATGAACGGTATCGCCGCTGTAATCTATTATAATCCTGCCGCACTCGGCGGAGGAGACGAAAGCGAAATTGCCTTCGGTAAAAATAGTCTTTATTTTTTCCGCCATTCCTGCCGGCGGGGCAATTCCTTTGCTTGTAAGCAGCTTGATTCCGTTGTATTCGATTGGATTATGAGAGGCGGTAACAACCACGCCGCCGTCGCATTCGAGATGCCTGACCATAATGCCTACGGTTGGAGTGGTTACCGTTCCCAAATCGATTATATTTACACCGACCGAGCATAACCCCGATGCTATGGCCATTTTTATCATATCGCCTGACGGTCTGCTGTCAGAGCCGATAGCGATGGTAAGTTTCTTTTTGCCTTTGGAGTTTTTGAGAAATGTGCCGAACGCGCAGCCATAGTTCGCCGCCGTTGACGCGTTTAGATTTTCTCCGACAATTCCCCTCATTCCGCTGATTGAGATAATTAGGTTCTGTGCCATTGTACTTTCAATTAAACTAAGGACTATCTTGTCTATATTTGTCTGGTTTTCTCAAGTACTTCCTTGAGCCTGGACACTACAGTTTTAACCTGTTCAGTTTTAAGGTCAAGTATTTCTTGCAGTGCCTCCCCAATATAAGGCAGGTATGTTTCGATATAGCCTCTTTTGGCTAATTCCTGTTTAATGCGTTTTTGTCTCCTCAGGTGCATTCCGAGTTTGCGTCCGCATTCCTGAATGGCCAGCTTTATTTCTTTTATTATTTCCGGATAATGGGCAATAGCTTCCTTGCTTTCCGAAGTAAACGGCACCCATACCGATGCGATATGAACCATAAGAATGATTGGCCCCATCGGCAAAGCGCCTCTTGACTGCGAAAGGCTGTAGTTTCGCCAGTTGATTTCGGTAACCGCTTTGTGGATGGCGCACGCACCCTGCTGATAGAGCAGGGGTACGCGGTTGGCGAACCGCTTCAGTTCCATTTGTACTTGTTTGTCCTCATCATCGCCGTTGCCGCTATCCTGTTCAGTTTTGAATCCGTATGCGATTGCAGCCTCGATAAGAAACGGATTTCCCCGGTAAACGCTTGGCTTTCTTGTGCAGGTGGCGTAAAATTCCGCCTCGACAGTTCTTTTTAATCCGTGCTCAAGTTCGGTTTCACCTATCGGCCCGATGCAGTTTACCGGCGGAGCCATTATTTTTGTTTCATTTATTATACCGTGCAAAACTTCAGCCTCTTTCAAAGTCAGTGCTGTCAGGCGCATATTCTTTGAAAGTTTTGCTTTTTTGCACATCTCGCATGCCATATTGGAACTTACGCGGGAAAAATCACGGTGCAGGAAAGCTGAAAGATTTTTGGCTGTACTTTCCCTTGCCATATTGTAAAACAGCCCCAGTTCGACGCCGTAAGGATGGGGTTTTATCTCAACAGGTATAAAAGGCCTTTTATTGAGTTGCCGTTTGTATTCATATAATGTGCCGTCCGGCGAATTATAGATTATCTCGGCATGCGGATTGGCCATCGCCGTCATTGCGAGGTATTCATCGACGGACTGCTTTCCCTTCTGGTATTTTCCTTCGAGTGTTATGATTACCTGCGTTCCCGTAGGCAGTTCGAAATCGCAGTCTTCGTCAAGCACGACCATAGGCTTATTTTTGCCGGTGTCGATTTGTACATGATAATGCGATGCTTTTTTTCTTTTGTCGGTTCTTGAAATAATCTGTACAGGTTCGCCGGTAGTTAGTAATCCGTACATTCCCGCCGCCGATATGCCGATACCCTGCTGGCCTCTGGACATTTTAAGGCTGTGAAACTTGCTGCCGTAGAGCAGCTTGGCGAAAATATTTGGAATTTGCTGTTTAACAATGCCGGGTCCATTGTCTCTTACTATTATGGTAAATTTTTTCTCTGTGAGTTGTTTTATAGTTACAGTTATGTCGGGCAGAATATGCGCTTCTTCGCATGCATCGAGCGAATTATCCACAGCCTCTTTGATAGCGGTAAGCAGGGCTTTCCGTGGGTTGTCGAATCCGAGCAACTGCCTGTTTTTGGCGAAGAATTCGCTTACGCTGATATCACGCTGTTTTGCCGCCATTGATTCTGCGGTGCCTGCCCTGGCTGTCCTGGACTTTTCTTTAGGCGTTTCTTCCTGCGGTTGTTCTGAAGGGGTTTCAGCGATTTCTTTTGTTTTTCGGGTCTCTTTTGTTTTTGCCTTTTTCGTGTTTGACTCCGAATCGCCGCCAAAATCAAAACTCATTTGTTCTGTTTGGTGTCTTTTCTTTGTGGCCATATCCGTGACTGTCATTTTATATATTTTCTTTTTAATAGTCAGCCCCGCCATCCTGCGACGACGGGGCTTATGTATCTTTTAGTTCTTTAGCTCAGTTTGCAAACATGGACTTCATTAACGAATCCAAGCGCCGATATTTCCTTTATGGCTTTTTCATCCGGCATAGCGTCGAGACTGACGGCCAGAATCGCTTTTTTCTCAGCGGCCTTTTGTCCTACGCCCATTGTCTGGATATTGATGCTGTGCTTGCCGAGTACCGTACCGACAGCTCCGATTACACCGGGCTTGTCGTCGTTGAAGATAATCATCGCGTTATCAGCAGGCGTCATTTCGACATTGAAACCGTTGATTTCGATAATTCTCATTATTTTCTCGTTGAAAACGGTGCCTGTGAAAGTACAGGCGCCTTTCGCAGTGGTAACTTTAACGCCGAAACCTGAGGCGACGTTCTTGGCTTCAGTATTCTTTGTTACGTCGATACTAATGCCTCTTTCCTTCGCCAGTGCCGATACGTTTACCATATTGACCGGGTCTTCAGATGAAGACTGCAGCAGGCCGATTTGAAACGAACTGGTTACCACTCCTACGCTGTGCTCGGCGATGGAACCGCGGTATTGCAGCTCGACTTTCCTGATTTGGCCGCCTGCGATGACGCTTACAAGCGTTCCGATTCTCTGCGCCAGTGTCGCGTATGCGCTTACGACAGGGGGTGTCGCTCCGCCGGTAGACGGTGCGTTTACTGCGTTTTTAATTACCCCGGTTTTCAGATAATCGGCCAGAATCTGTGCCGCTTCAACGGCGACCTCGACCTGTGCCTCTGCCGTGCTTGCTCCCAAATGCGGAGTAACAAGAATATTCGGAATTTTTTCATATCTCTTGTTTTTCACGGGAGGCTCTTCTGTAAACACATCGAGAGCCGCCGCTGCGATGGTCTTTTTCTCCAAAGCATCGTACAGGGCGTCTTCATTAATAATTCCGCCTCGTGCGCAGTTGATTATTTTTGTAGTCGGCTTCATCATCTTAAACTGTGCTTCGCCAATCATATTGAGAGTCTGTTCGTTTTTCGGAACGTGCACTGTGATAATGTCAGCTTCTTTGAAGATTTTTTCAAGGTCGCTGGTAATTTCAATTCCGAGTTTCTCCGCGTCCGGCGGCGTCGCGACAGGGTCGTATCCGAGAATTTTCATATTGAACCCGGTTGACATCTTCGCTACGGCCATTCCGATTCGTCCCAGGCCGATTATGCCGAGAACTTTATTGTTGAGCTGGTTGCCCATAAAACTTTTCTTGTCCCATTCGCCGCCTTTGAATTTGGTGCTTGCCGGTGCGATATGCCTGCTCAGCGACAGCATCAGGGCCATCGTATGTTCAGCCGCGCTTAGCGTATTTCCGCCGGGCGTGTTCATTACGAGTATGCCTTTTTTCGTTGCTGCCGGAACATCGATATTATCGATGCCTGCTCCTGCTCGTGCAATGCCTCGCAGTTTCCCGCTCTTTTCGAGCACCTTGGCTGTTACTTTTGTCTCGCTTCTTACGATAAGTCCGTCATACTCTCCGATGATTGAAATAAGTTCTTCCGGACTGATGCCGGTTTTAACTACCGGTTCGACATCTTTCATAGCCTTGAGCAGTTCAATACCTTCTTTTGCCAGCTTGTCGGTAATAAGAATTTTAATCATTTCTTTCTCCTTTGTTCGTTTACCATGTATAAGAGTCAAGTTCTTTTTGTTCTTCCGGAATACGGAAATTAGCGGTTTTACAATCGTAAAGATATCTTATAACGCAGTAAGCCGTTGCGTTCGACAGTTTTTCGACAGAAGATTGCAGCGTACCGGCTTCAGTCTCGAAACCTATCGTTATTTCTTTGCAGCCCTCGTCGCCGATGGGCCAGAGTTTTTCACCCTTCATATTGTCAAGACATGTCCTCGTTATCATCTGACCGGAAAAGAAGTTTTCTTCGGAGAAAGTGCTTATATCGAAGTCCATTATCTGAACAGCCAATACATATTGGGCGCCGAGTTTCGATGCTACTTCGATTGCGTTATTTCTTTTGTCTTCCGGCATTTCCATTCGGATTTTTAGAACATCGGCGTATTCTGTCAGCCGTTCTTTTTTTATTCCCGCCTTTTCTTCCAGCATCCGGTTGAATGAATTTGTCAGCGTGACCCGCAAATCCATCGGTGTTTTTATCCAGCCCGGCTGGCTGATGAAGACAACGATTTTTCCTTCCGTCTCCCCCAGGTTGAATTCCGCACGTGTTATCTTTTCGGAATCTCTTTCTGTACCAAGACTGGCCAAGGCCCCCGCAGACTTGCATCCTGTTGCGAAAGCGATAGTCGTCACGATGCACAGTGTTATCAGAATATTTTTTTTATTTACATTCATTTCTTTTACGGCAATTCCGCCAACGCTCTTGCTAAAGTTACTGCCCAGCCCGCCGCCAGAATTATCGCTCCCGTATAAAATATATACTTTAGCTGCCACAATCTTAACGGCGGCAGGAAAGAAAAGTTTACTCCCAGCACAGAGCTAAGTAAAGAAAAAAACGCTACCCAGAGAAGGATAATGCAACTAATAGCCGCAGCAGGTTGGATGTATAGGGCTTTTATTATCCTTCCTTTCACAAAAACACTTACCGATGTTGTCCAAAAACACGTTGGGCAGGGGATTGAGAAGTTGCGTTTGAACGCGCAGCCGCCGGCCGAGCCGGTGCCGATGAAACCCTCTTCTGTAAGGCAAAACAGCAAAAAAATAAAGCAAATCGACAAAAAAACAGCCCCAAAAATCAGCCGGTCTTCGACTGTGGATTTGGTGAACCATTTTGATTTTTTTTGTTCCATCGTTAAGATTTAAAGTTACTCCTGGCAAAATATTGTGCCAGGCGGGTATAATAATATAAAATGTAAAAAAATCAGTCGCCCGAGTCTAATTACGCGATTTTTGATTTTAAATTTCTTATAATATGTTATCACATTATACGCAAACAAAGAAAGGTTTTAAATGGCTCCTGATAATAAGGATTTAAGCAGATTTCTCGAAACAGCCGTTGTCGCGGCCCGTCTTGCCGGCCAGTATGCCCTTGAGCACATAAACTACGTAAAAACCTATGCCAAAAGTTCCTCCGAGCTTGTAACAGATGCCGACTCGCGCTGCCAGCAGATTATAATCGATACGATTATGCAGAATTTCCCCGACCACGGCATTATAGCCGAGGAAGGCAAGGACAATAAACTTTTCAAACAGCCGCCTCGCGGCGACAGCGACCTGTGGTGGTTAATCGACCCAATCGACGGTACAAATAATTATTCGCAGAGGATTCTGAGTTTTGCGGTCAGTATCGGCTTAATGAGTCAGGGCCGGCCTGTCCTTGGCGTGATTTTTGACCCTGCCACAGATTCGATGTTTACAGCCGCCGGCGACGCTCCCGCTCAATACAATAATGTAAAAATAGGAATCAATGATAAGGATATTGAATTTTTTCAGACCATCGGCATAGAAAGTTTATTTACCGAAGGTGTGCCCGGCTGGATTACATGTCTTCAGGGACTTTTACGATGCCGCAGTCTCGGCACAACGGCTCTGCATCTTGCTTATGTCGCCAAAGGTTCGTTCATTGCGGGTATTATGCACAATCCAAAGCTCTGGGATATAGCAGCCGGGGCATTTATTGCCGAATCCGCAGGCGCGATTGTTACCGATTGGAAGGGCGATTCTCTTTGGCCGGTGGATGTGAATGCTTACAGCGGCGGGCCATTTACAGTTTTGGCCGCCAATAAAAAAGTTCACAAAAAACTCGTTGATATGATTGCAGCTAAGTAAATTCAAACTTTGTTTTTTTGGAAACTTTGCCGCGATTGTTACGCCGCGTAATGGATGCTCAAACTGTGATTCCTCAGCTTTTTGCTCATCATACGGGCGTTTTCCATATATTTATCAAGCTCGCTCCAGAACCTTTTGCTGTGATTCCTTACTTTGGTATGGACTAATTCGTGTATTATAACGTAGTCGGCAAGTTCCTGAGGCAGTCTGACGAGATTCATATTGAGATTAATATTATTTTTGCCGGAGCAGCTGCCCCATCTGGATTTTTGATTTTTTATAAAAACTTTATTGTATGAAAAGTTATATTTTTGCGCCCAGTAATTCAGTCTGGCAGTAAGAACAGCTTTCGCGTTGTTCCTGTCGATGGGAGGCAAAGGCGGCTGGGCAGATTTCAGCAGCTCTGTTTTTTTCATCCTGGCAAGAGCTTTCGTAATCCACTGAAGATTGGACTCGAAAAATTCCTGTGCTTTTTTCAGCGATACTCTGACGGGAATGGTAACCCTGACGGGCTTAAATGGCTTGATGGATATTGATAGTCTCCTGGCTCTTGTGGATTTAGTAAAAACGACAGGTGCCGTCGGGAGCATAGGATGTTTTACTATCGTTGAAGCTTTGTTGTTCTGCATCATTTCTTTCTTATATATTCATTAAGAAATGTTATCATACTTCTGCGGTAATATTCTTCAATAAAAAAAAGGCCCCGCTGAATAGCAGGGCCTTTCGTTTTTTGCAAGTCTTGTTGCTTAGGCTGGTGTTACATTGTTGGCACATGGGCCTTTTTTGCCCTGTCCTACTTCGAACTTAACCTTTTGGTTTTCGCTGAGTGTTGCATAGCCGGTAGTCTTAACTTCTGAATGATGGACGAACAAATCGTTGCCGCCGTCATCTGGAGTAATAAACCCAAAACCTTTGTCTGCATTAAACCATTTTACTGTACCTGTACTCATACTATACTGCTCCTTTGGCCTTTTCACGGGCCGTTTAAAAATTATATCCCTCGGTTTTAATTTATTGGGAGCATACTCCTGAGAGATGAAAGAATACACGCCAAAAACACTTTTCACAAAATTATATAAACTGGATTTCAAAAGTCAACAAAATTCCGCCTTTTTAAGGTGAATGCGCTTTGAATTGAGCCAATTCCGCCTTTTCAGCTAAATTAGGGGAATTTCACAGTTACTTTTTCAGGGCATTTTGCTTTGGCGCCCATTTTTTCTGCCAGGCAGGATACGCGTCCAAAGCCCGCTGCGGGTCGTAAGTGTACCAGCCGTAAGCCCTTCGTTCCCTGTCCACTTCTGCCAGAGAATAAAGCCGCTGACTTTGCCTGTTGCTGAATAGAGGTCTGTACGTTCCGAGTTCATAGAACCTCGCCCATATCGGCGGAGCGTTCTTATCCTCGACGACTCTTTTATCTGTTTTTAAAAGTCTAAGTGGTGTCTGGAACGGCGGAGTATTAAATTCCTCGACTCTGATTCCCATAATTTTAGAATCATCAATCCATTTTATTGCCGCCTGCACGGAATTAATGACTTCTTTACTCGGTTTGTCTATGCTCATCAAAAACAAAACTACCATTGTGCCTTCTCTGTTGCAGATGCTCGGCAGTTCGTACGCTCTTGCTTTGGCGGGGGCCAGGCTATCGGGGTCATGCTGCTGGCACCACCCGGTCAATCTGCCGTTGTCATTTATCTGGCATTTGAGTATGCAGTCCAAACCTTTATCAAAAGCGATTTTGGCTTTTTTCCGTCGGGCTTTATCGACGAAAGAATAATAAGGTTTCTTTTCTATGATATCCTTGAGCATTTTCATAACGCCCGTCATAGCGTCGTCGTTGAACGTAATACATTTGCTGTATTTTTTTTCGAGGGGGAAATACTGCGGCCAGCCGCCGTTGGCGTATTGTGCCGACAGCGCAAAGTCTATTCCGCGCAGCGCGCCTTCTTTATATTTTTCATCTTTGATGATTTGATACGCCTTTGCGAGGTATTTTATATGTGAATATGTCGTACAGTTGTCGAATGTCGTATATGGAACGGGTTTTACCGCGATTATTTTTGCTTTTTGTGCATCGGTTAGTATCGCCAGCATATCATAATTCTTTGGCCAGCCGCCGTTGTCTCTCTGGTAGAGAAGAACATTGTCTGCGATTTCCTTTATTTGTGTTGTCTTGCAGCGGGGCCGGTTCGGTTCGGGGTTAATTATATTCTTATCGTCATAAATATCGTACCAGTGATGTGCGCTGTTGTAAAAATCGTTTGTATCTATCAGGTTTTCCTTATCTCCCGCGTTATTTCCGGCCTGTGAAGTAGAGCAGAATAATAACGACAATACCGTCAGCGCAATTATTTTTTTATTCATCGCAAAAACCTTTCAGTAATTTTTCCTGCTCCTGCAAAGAGTCTGCCCGTTCAGGACTGCTCTGTAGTATGCTGATGAATTTGCAGCTAATTTTGATTTTTATTTTTTTTCTGCGTCCTGCTCTGAGTCCGTCGAAGGTGCCACGGCGTTAGGCTCTGAAGTTGTCGAAGGCGTTACGGTGTTCGGCTCTGAAGTTGTCGAAGGTGTCTCTGCCTGCGGGGCGGGCTTTTCGAAAAGTTCAATTTCGGTAAATTTAATCAAAGAGAAGCTGCTCAGGGTATCGGTTGTTATTTCACCGACGAGGCCGACTCTCTTGCCGAAGAATTCGGTCAAATTGGCATCTGCTATAGCTCCGTCCGCTTCTGCGTAGCAGACCGGTGTATTACTGTCGTCAACAACGAGGTATCGTTTATTGGCGGGCAGATCTGCGTAAAGGAGTGACGGCTTGAATGTTCCGATTATGGCGAATTTACTGATATCTGTAATCGTTTGTTTTTGCTCTTTGCGGGCTTTTTCAATCTCCGCCAGTTGATTCTGCAGTTTGTTTTTCTGGTCTTCGATAATTAATGTGGATTCTTTCGCCAGTTCGCACCGTGCTACGGTTTTAAGCGTATATTTTGCGTATTGTCCTGCTTTGCCGCTGTTTGCGTCTTCGGCAAGAGCCGTCAGTTCGGCCTTTATCCTTGCGAAATTTTGTTCGGCCAGGGGCTTTGCTTTTTCTTCGTCTAATTGGTTTACAAGGGTGTAGTACAGTTCAAGTTCTCTGCTGTTGGCATCGACTTGTTCGATGAGTACGCCCGGTTTTGCAGTTGATGTGCCTGAAGCGATTACACTTTTGGTTACTTTTATGTCTATTCCATCTGCCTTGCGGAGGAATTTTACATATTGGCTGCTCGTCCAAAGGCTTGCCCCTTCCGGCGGAACGATTTTATAATAATCGCCGACTGCTGCGCCGATCAGGCGGACTTTCTGTCCTTTTTTGAGTGCGATTTGAATGCTGTCGCTTACCATCGCATCGCGGTCGTCTGCCCCTGCATAGACTCTTGTATTATCCGCGTTTACGACACCGACGCCCGGATTATTGACATCGGTTTGAACATATTGTTTAAAAATCCATGAGAAACTGCCTTGCGGCGGAAGTATCTGGCTCCAGCTAAACTTTTGTCCGACGACAACGACTCTGGCCGGCGACGAGATTTTGCCGCAGCTGTAGAAATTCATTCCGGGGCCTGAACGGATATTGAGCTCTGCGCCGGTAATTTCACCGACATACGGAAACTCGACCTGATTTACCTCCGCCGGTGCCGGTTCAGCTTCAGGTGCACCAAGCGCAGCGGGGCGTTTCTCGCCTTCAGCTATCGCCATTACGGATATTATAAGTGTTAATATTATTGCCGACTGAAAAAGTTTAATCCGTTTCATATTTCTTCCCTTTCCCTGGAGAATAGATACGTTTTTTTATAAGCTCTTAATTATCGCAAATACAAAAGCGTTGTCAACCCCGCACCTTTGAATAATTCGAATAAATGAATAAAGAAAGGTGCGGGGTCAATTATTTCTTTTATACTGTTCTTCTGCCGAAGATTCGCCAATTATGTCCCCATTTTCATTGATTATCAGGCAGTTGGGCATTGAAATAGATTGCCTGAACCTGATTTACAGATTAAAATATTCCAGGATAGAGCAGATACGGAGGCAGACAAAATGACAGAACAACAGGAGCAGCAGGCCGGCGGCATAACGCCGGAGATACTCAAAAGCGCGATGAAGGCGTTCAAAAAAAGGCTCAAACTCACCGCGCTGGATGACGATTCACGTCTTGGCCGCGGCGCGTTTTCAGGCGGCCATACAGGCGTTTTTGCGATAAGGCCCCCAAGCCAGTTTCCGCAGGAGGTTTGGACGGAATTGTGCAAACAGGGCAAACTCCGCGACAGCGGACATGGATTGTATGAACTTCCGAAAGGTGAACAGGACAGGGCGTAAACGGAAACTTTTACGCTTCGAGACGTTTGATTTCGTCGTCGCACATTTTCTTCTGGCCCGGGTCGCTAAGTTTCTTCTGAGCTTTTTTAAGCTGCTCAAGGGCCTTTGTCTTGTCCGGCAGATACCTTGCGTAAATGATGCCGAGCATAAGCAGAACCTGCCCGGAGTATTCGTATCCCCCGTAGAACGACAGAAATTTTTCGTATGCCGCGGCCGCATCGGCCCATTTCCCGCTCGACATAAGCTGGTTGGCGATATCGAGCAGCGACTGTTTTGGCAGGGGCTGGACGACATTTTCTTTTACCAGTTCCAGATACAAATCAGAAGCCGAGGCGAGATTACCCTGGCCTATACGCAGCAGAATTTCCTGCCGCATCGATGAAATTTTCTCTTCTGCCTGCTTTTGCTCTTCGGTTTTTACTTCCTTCACTTCGATTTTTTTGCTGATTCTGCCTGCGAACGGGTCATCCCCTTCGGCGACCATATTCTTATAAATGCTTCTCCGTCTCCATCGTCTTATCATCGACCATAAATCAAGCTGGTCTTCGTGGAGAAGGTTCAGCGCCCGCAAAAGCAGTATGGCCAATATTCCGAAAGCATAGCCGGAAAGATGAGCATCGTAAGCGACGTTCTGTGCGGACCTTGAAATAACATTGTCGATAAATATCATTTTAATAATTATAAGATATATTGCCGGAACCTCTAATGTTCCTATGAAGAATAACCAGTAGACAATAGTAATAAGTGTCTGCGGAAACAGAACCAGATAAGCGCCTATAACAGCGGCGATTGCTCCGCTTGCGCCGAGAACAGGAGTTGCCATGCCGGCCCCGAAAAGCGAGGCGGCGAGAATATGACCGAGCGCGCTGAAGACTCCTCCTGCCAGATAGAAACACAAATAACCCAGATGTCCAAGCCGGTCGTTTACATTGTTTCCGAACAGATAAAGGAAGAACATATTACCAAGAATATGCATGATACTGCCGTGTAAAAACGCGTAAGTGATAAACTGCCAGATAAACGGGTATGAAGGCGTGAGCATATAGACCGATGCCCAGTTTTGCAGTGCCTGCAGTTTGAAGTTGTAAGACAGCAGGAAAATTGCCGCGTTGATGATTATCAGCGCATAATTCATATATGGCGTTCGCCACGGCCGGATATTTGTTCTTACAGGCAACAAAAACATATTTTAGTCTTTATAAAAAACTCTCGAAATTTTATGGTAAAGGTGGTATTCTAATGACTTATGGAGCCGGATACAAGTAATAAACTCGGAGCCGCTGGAATAAAGAAGTAAGGATATTGTTATGGGAATGGGTATTGGCAAGGTCGCGTGTTTCGGTTTAGGTAACGTTACCGAAAACCGAAAACTGCCAACGAGACGTTACCGTTACCAATACCGATACCTGTAGTTTTAATGAAAGTTGACGTTTTGAAAAATCGGTTAAAAAATATTAGAAGATTGCTTAGTGGAAATCATTTTGACGCTCTTATAGTAACCGTCGGGGCGAATGTCTCGTATCTGAGCGGTTTTTATGGCGACGACAGCTGGCTGATTCTGACCGGCAAAAATGTTTATCTTGTTACCGACAGCAGATACACCCTCCAGGCAAAGGGCCAGTGTCCCGCCTGTAAAATTTACCAGCGCAAAGGCTCGATGATAGATGCCGTTGCCGATATATTAAAAAAACTTCCAGCCGTTAAAACCGCCGCCGTTGAAGATAAAATCGAACTGGCTGTATTTAAAATTTTACGCAAAAAACTTTCTGTTCGAGTCAAAGCTGTAAAAGGTCTTGTCGAATCTGTCAGGGCCGTAAAAGACGAATCTGAAATCGCGGCGATAAGAAGGGCGATTGAAATTTCAGAAAAAGCCCTCGCCAAAGTTCTGCCGAAAATTCGCGTCGGGATAAGCGAAACCGCTCTTGCCGCTATTTTGGATTTTGAGATGAAACAGGCCGGTGCCAATCCTGCCTTTGAAACTGTAATTGCATTCGGAACCAATTCCGCGATGGCGCATCATCGTCCGACAGCTCGAAAACTTAAAAAAGTCGATACTATTCTTATCGACTTCGGCGCAAAAATTAACGGCTATTGCGCCGATTTAACAAGATGTTTTGCGGTCGGGAAAGTAAATAATTTTTACGCGAAAGTTTATAAAACCGTACTCGATGCGCAAACGGTGGCTATAAATGTGCTGAAAAGCGGAATAAAAGCAAAGGATGTCGATTCGACAGCGAAGGAAATTATAGCAGCTTCTAAGTTGCCTCCTTACGGCCACGGCCTCGGCCACGGCCTTGGTTTGGATGTTCACGAGCAGCCGGGGATTTCATTTCTCTCAAAGGCTTCTTTGCAAAAAGGTAATGTTATAACACTTGAGCCTGCGGTTTATCTTGACGGCAAATTCGGAATAAGAACAGAGGATGATGTGCTGATTACCGAAAATGGCTGTGAAATTTTAACCACGCTGCTCAAAAGCGATGAAGTGCCGTTACTGAAAATATAAATTAACCACGAATTAACGCATTTTCGCAGATTTTCCGATTAACTCACCCCCCATTTTTTACTTGATTATAAACAGAAAAGGTCTATAATAATATCTGATTTGAAGAAGGAGGAATATCAATGGTTAGAAATTCATTAGTTTTGACCATATCGATTTGCATACTGTTTGGGTCTAATTTATATGCTGAACAAATCGACTCCGTCTGGATTGGCGGCGAGGATGGTTTTTGGAATGACGCCGACGACTGGAGCCCTGCGATTGTGCCGGACAACAATGAAACTCAGGAATTTGGGGTCACAATAGACGGCGGGACTGCTTCGGCAGAGATCGACTTTGCAAGAGATATAACGGTAAATACTATGGACTGTTATAATAATGTGGAGTTGGAATCTTTGCAGGATTGGTCGGAACTCACTTTAAGCCAGGCTCAGGGCCTGACTAATTATGGCTATCTCGATATTGAGAAAATATCTATTATTGGAAATATAACTAACACTGCCGGCGCCAATCTTGAACTCGAATCAATGGGTGCCGAAATCGAAGGAAATCTTTCTAATAACGCCGGCGGTGTTGTAACGCTTGAAGGTTTTACAGAGTTTGCCGATGGAGATATTGTAAACTCCGGTACGATGACCTTCTACCATAACGCGAATCTTCGTTCAATGGATGAAAACTGCGGAATAGAAAACAACGGAACTTTCAATTTTAAGGGAGGGGTATGCAGAGATTTTAATGAAATTGTTAATAATACCACAGGAACAATAGCAGGCATGGGGGTTCTCGGTGCGGCACATTCCATGGAAAACAAAGGTCTCATTGTTGCTTATATGGGAGATTTGCTTGTCAGCAGCTATGGGACGATGGTCAATAAGGGAAACATGATTAATCTGACAGGCTCAACGCTTAATATATTTGTGAATAATAATGACTTTCTCAATCAGGGTAATATAAACGTCAGAATTGGAGGCGCGGTTTCTTATACCAGTTCTCCTGGTACAGTTCATTCGTTTATTAACGATTCAAACGGAACAGTATCACTTAGAGGTGGAACTATCGGTGCACCAAAAATTGTTCAAAAAGCCGGAGCAGCCTTTAGCGGTTTCGGCGGTATTTTCGGCAATCTCGAATTAGACCCTGACGCAGCAGTTCAAATTACAGGCCCGACAAATATCGTCGGAAACGTAACTGTTCCTGCCGGAGCTGTTTTGGAAATATCTGACGGTCAAACTCTCGTTACCGGCTACACAACAAATAACGGTACAATTCATATGAAAGGCGGAAGATTAATTCCGCAGGGAGGATTGACCAATAACGGCCAGATACTATGGGAACCCGGCCAGTATAACAATATAGCTGATTTTAATCTCGATGGCTCTGTCAACTTCTCAGACTTTGCCGAATTTTCGAATAGTTGGCTGTGGCAGACTCAGTGGTGATTTGCTGAATTCACCTGACTGAGAATATTACCTTAATTTTAGCTGCTTGTATTTTCCGCGGCGGTGGGCCAGGCGGTCGGGATTTTCGGCCTGTATCTTTTCCTCATAAGCGGCGAAATTGCCCACAAACCACTTGGTTTTGCCATCGCCTTCAAAAACAAGCAGATGCGTACAAATCCTGTCTAAGAAAAATCTGTCGTGACTGATTACCATCGCGCAGCCCTGAAAATTAATTATCGACTGCTCAAGAACCCGCATAGTGCTGACGTCGAGGTCGTTTGTCGGCTCATCTAACAGTAAAAGGTTTCCGCCCCGGCGGAGCATTTTGGCAAGATGGATTCTGTTTCGTTCGCCGCCTGAACATTGGGAGACTATTTTCTGCTGCTGGGAGCCTGAAAAATTATATTTGGCGACATAGGCGCGTGAAGCGACGGAAACACCGCCGAGGACTATGGAATCCTTGCCATCGGAGATTTCCTCGAAGATTGTTTTGTCATCAGCCAGGGCATCGCGGTGCTGGTCAACATAGCCGATTGAGACGGTGGCGCCGATTTCAATTTTGCCGGAGTCTGGTTTTTCCTGGCCGGTTATTAATTTAAAAAGCGTTGTCTTTCCGATTCCGTTTGGGCCGATTACGCCGACGATTGCGTTTGCGGGCAGTTCAAACGAGCAGTTATCGATTAGGGGACTATCGTTGAATTTTTTGGATACTCCGTTAAACGAAAGCACTTTGTCGCCGAGTCTTTGGCCTGTCGGGATTTGTATCAGTATTTCATTTTGCCTGTCTTCGTCGGCCTGACCGGCCAAATCGCTGTAAGCATTTATACGGGCCTGATTTTTTTGGTTGCGCGCCCTGACGGAGGTGTTAATCCATTCGAGTTCGCGGGCCAGAGTCTTCTGCCGCTGCGATTCCTTCTTTTCCATTACGCGGAGAAGCTCGGCCTTTTGTTTTAACCACGATGAATAATTTCCCTCGAACGGCAGACCTCTGCCCTTATCGAGTTCGAGAATCCATTTTGTAATGTTGTCGAGAAAATATCGGTCGTGAGTTACGATAATTACCGTGCCGTGATATTCGCGGAGAGCCATTTCGAGCCATTGGATTGTTTCGGCGTCAAGGTGGTTTGTCGGCTCATCGAGCAGGAGCAAATCAGGTTTTTCCAGCAGAGCCATACACAGCGCGACGCGTCTGCGCTCTCCGCCTGACAATCTGCCGACAGGTGCGTCATCGGGCGGCAGTACCATCGCGTCGGAAACAATATCGATGAGTCTGTCGGTTTCCCAGCCGTCACAGGCATCGATTTTATCCTGATAAACGGCCAACTCCTCAAGCAGCTTATTCATTTGCTCATCGGACTGCGGCTCGCCGAGCCGGCTCGAAATTTCGTTGAACCGCTCGACCATATCGAGCGTGGGTTTTATCGCGGTCAGCAGATTTTCCTTAACGGTTCTGTCCAGTTCAAGCTGCGGTTCCTGGGCGACGTATCGGAGTTTCATTCCCGATGCAAGTTTCGTTTCGCCGTGGAAATCTTTGTCCAGCCCGGCCATTATTTTCAGGAGCGTGGTTTTGCCTGAGCCGTTTTCGCCGATAACGCCGATTTTTGCGCCGTAAAAAAACGACAGCGAAATATCTTTTAAAACTTCCTTTTCGCCGAAGCTTCTGCTGACATCGTTCATTTCAAATATAAATTTAGGAGGCATAGTGAATTTATTATTTCTTTGTATAAACTTTGGCCAGTTCCTTGTTGATTCTCAAACTGCACCAGTCTTTGCCGCACATTGTGCAGAAATCATCGTCTGCCGTGGTTTTGACGCTTTTTACGCAGGCCTGATTGTGAAATTTTCCAGCGGTTTTAGGGTCTATCGCGCTTTCGATATGTTTTTTCCAGTCAAGATTTGCCCTTGCGATACTTAATTGCCTGTCCTTTTCCGCTGCGCCGGAGTGTTCTCTTGCGACATCGGCGGCGTGAGCGGCAATTTTAGCGGCGACAACGCCTTGTCTCACATCTTCAATCTCCGGCAGGCCCAGATGTTCTTTCGGAGTTACATAACATAAAAACGATGCACCCCAGTATCCTGCCGCTGTTCCCCCGATAGCACTTGTTATATGGTCATAGCCCGGCGCGATATCAGTCACAAGCGGGCCGAGAACATAAAACGGCGCGTTATGACAGTATTTCTGCTGAAGCTCCATATTTTTTTGTATCTGATTAAACGGAACATGGCCGGGGCCTTCGACCATGACCTGACATTTTTTTCCCTTCGCCCGCAGAACAAGTTCGCCGAGCGTTTTCAGTTCGGAGATTTGCGCTTTATCGGTGGCGTCGGCGATACATCCCGGCCGCAACCCGTCGCCCAGAGAAAAACAGACATCGTACTGGGCCATAATATCGCAGATGTCGTCGAATAGTTCGTAAAACGGGTTTTGCTTATTATTCAGCGTCATCCATTTTGCAATCAGAGCGCCGCCCCGGCTTACGATTCCGCAAACTCTTTTTACGGCCATCGGCAGATATTCTTTTAATACGCCTGCGTGAATGGTGAAGAAATCGACGCCTTGCTTTGCCTGCTTTTCAATTGTATCGAGAATAACTTTCGGATTTATATCTTCTACGTTTCTGCCGATAATCATTTCGTATATTGGCACGGTTCCGAAAGGTACCGGGCAGTTGTCGAGAATTTCCGTGCGTATTTTATCGAGGTCTCCGCCGGTGCTTAAATCCATTACTGTATCGGTTCCCGCATCAATAGCGGCCGATAGTTTATCGAGTTCATCTTTAACAGACGAGCTTGCGCTGCTTGTTCCGATGTTGGCGTTGACTTTTATCGTAACAGCTCGTCCGATACCGATAGGTTTCAGGTTTGTTTTGAGATGTATTTTATTCGCCGGGATAACGAGTTTGCCCGCAGCGGTTTCTTTGCAGACTGTCTTTACATCGATATTTTCATTTTCCGCAACAATATGCATTTCCTTGCTCAATATTCCGTTGCACGCCAGTTTAATTTGTGTCATTTTGTATCTCCGGTTTCACCCCTTATCAGGGAAACAAAAAAAGGGTCGCCTCGTTTTGAAAGCGACCCTTTAATAATTTTTTTTCATCGCTTCCTACGCAGGCATTCCCAAAATGGGATAATCCTGTTCAGGTTCTAAGGGTATTTTCTCAGGCCTTTTTCGGCCACCCCTGCAGAAAGGAGTATAAACCTGCCATATCAGCGGGTCAAGATATTTTATATTCTTACTGATGGACGGTTTCTCATCATTTTTTCACGATAGAATAAATATAGATTGCAATTTAGCGATAATTTTGGCATATATCAGACTTTTACAGTCTTAATGGAGGTATTTATTAGATGTCCGTATGGAAGTTAGTTTATCTTTTAAGAGGTTTCCTGGTCGGCGTTCCGCTGGTCTTTGCCGCATTCTGGACACACGGCAGGGTGGAGAATGTATATATTATCTGGCCGATTGGTTTGTTGGTTTTTTTTATAGGCATAGCTATTCGCGTCTGGGCCCAGCAGCATTTGCGGTATCGCCTGAAGGTTCACAAGGATTTGACCCTCACCGGCCCGTATCAATTTGTCAGAAATCCCGTCTATGTCGGCACTATCGCGATTTTTTTGGGGATGACAATATTGTTTGAGTTTCCCTGGCTTGTTCCCGTTACTTTGGTCTGGAGCGCGGTTGTATATTCTTTTGTGATTCATTACGAGGAGATGCATTTGCTTGCCCGTTACGGCCAGCCTTATCAAAAATTTATGTCAGATGTTCCGCGATGGGTTCCTCGCACCCTGTCCTTTAAAAATTTAGACCTGATAAATGAAAATTTTACACCATCGTTAATGGCCGAACTTCCATGTGTGGGCTATCTGCTGCCGTGTATTATCAAAAAAATAGTATTGGTATGGTTCGTACATTGAAAGTCTGCCAGTTTTATTACCAATAGCCTTTCTTGTTAATTTTGTTAACCTTGTTAACTTCGTTAACGGCTATTTCTTTGTCCCGATTATTTCCAGTGATTTTTGGAAAATCGGCAGCGGCACAACTTTTATTTGCGGCTTTTCGAGCGTCCCTGTCAGTTCGACCTTTAAAAACGCAGGTCCGAACCCGGCCGTCAAAGATTCGATAAAGCTCGGCTCTTCTTTCCCGGCCGCGCTGTAGGCGGTGAAGTTGATATTTACCGAATCGCTTGCAGGCTCGTACGTTCCTGTTCCTCTAAGCGATGCGGTAGGGCCGTACATGTCGAATCTGCTTACCTGCACTACGCTTCCCTTTATAAAAGCCTGAACCTTTATATTGTCGAACGCAAGGTCTTTTTTGACCGCTTCGAATATTGCGGTTCTTATCTGTGCTATAGCTCCGGTTTGGCGGGGTTTAAGGCCGGTAGCCTGTGCGATTAGTCTTCCTCTCGCTATTTGTGGTTTTTGCAAATCGCCTTGTATGTGCAATTCGCCGTTTATTGCGCCGCCTGTATCCTGAACAGTTCCGGCTTTGGGAGAAACGAATTGTTCGGTGCCGATTCCTGCAAGGGCAAGGTCAACCTGATAGTTTGAGAAATTGCCGTTGCAGTCGGTTACAACTACTGCGTCGCCGGAAATCTTCCCGCCGAGACAATCGCCCACGAATCCTTTGATGACTATTTTCGGGTCATTGCTGTCGAATGGAACTTTGAGCCTGACATTTTTGATGGGCCTGTCCTTAAACGAAAGGCTTTGAACGTCCAGGGACAAATTGCATCTGCCGGGCCCTTTGCCGATATTGTATTCGGCATCGACATTCAGCAGGGCGTATATATCGGAGATAAGTTTTGCCCTTCCGACGGAGCAGTTTTTGAAAAGGGCGGTTCCATCGAGTTTAATTGTTTTGCCGCCCGCATCGTTTTTATAGAGTTTTATCCTGTCGAAATTCAGGTCGAATTTTCCCGTCGGCTGGAGTTTTGCGTAATAGCTTTCGAGTTTTCCCAGGGCCGTGGTATATCTCTGGTCGAAGCTTATATCGACGGCGCTTAGTTTAAGCTGGGCCGAATCGACCGCACCCTGTGCCATTTTTATTTTTCCGTCCAGCGTGATTTTGCCCGGACTGTCGAGTTGAACATCGTAGGCAGGTACTGCCGACAACGAGACAAGCTCGACATCTTCCGGTTTTATGATTATTTTTCCGGCGATATCTTTCAGCGGCATATTGAGTTTCTTCAGGAAGACCGTATCCTTGAGGCAATCGACGGTAATTTCATATTCGGGACATTTTATCCGGGCGTTTTTCCCAATGGCGGCTTCGAGATTTACCGGCCCGTTGAACTGGAAATCCTCGAGCAGTTCGGCGCTGTTTTCGCCGAGTATGGACTTAACGGTATTGCTGTCGAGCACCAGTTTTTCAGCGGTCATCTGCATACAGTAACCGACCGGCTCTTTGTCTGAACCGGTCCAGATAGTTCCCGTGGCGTTAATCGGGCTCTGGTTAAAGTCTGCGCTGAATTTTGTTATCTCGAATGTCGATGGCGTGAGATTTGCATCGAGTTTAATATTTTTCAGAGGCTGCGGCAGCATCGAATGCTTTATTAAATCTCCTTTTATTTTAAGCTTTGCCAGGTAGTCGATTGGCATTTCGTTATTATCGACCGAGTGAATATCGATATCCGCGTCGCCTTTCGCCTGTATTTCGAAATTGCTGAAGAATTTTTTCTGCTCCTGCGGAAAGGCCCCCGTAAGTTTGTTATCGATAGCTATATCGTTGGCTTCTATTTTGAAATTATATTCCGGCTCAGGCGTATTCGCGTCGGTGATTCTTCCCTGCATTTTAATGGTTCCGCCGTCACGTTGGCTTAGGACATCTTTTAATTCTATCAGTCCGCCATTGACGGCTATTTTGCCGGTGATTCCCATTACAGGATATGGAAAATACTGGCACATAATCGAGACATCGAGCAAATCTCCTTCCAGCCGGAATATTCTCGTATTCGGCGGTTTCGCCGCGTAGATAAAATCGCCAGCCACCGTTCCCGCCGGCGAGAAAATGTACCACAGTTTTTTATGATTCTCCAGCAGCGCCACGTACAGGTCTTCGTCGAGCAGCATATTATTGCTTGAAATCACGACGTTGCTGTCCATCGTTTCGCCGAACCCGTCGCAGTATCCGTTCATCGTGATATCGACTTTGCCGTGTGCGGCCTTGATGTTATTCATCGTCATACTCGTTTCGGTTACGTCGATTTTCCCGGCCATATGTTCGACCAGATATGGAAAATCAAAGTATTGAATGGAGATGTCTTTGCAGCCGAGATATCCTTTGCACTTTGTTTTGGCTATCTGGGACGCCTTTCCGGTCAGGACAACATCGAGGTCGAGCAGTCCCTGCGGACTGAAATTATCGAAGAAAACCTGCAGAAGGGGGATAAAGCTCTCGAAAATTCTGCTTCCGTACGCAAAGCAGTTATCGACAGGTTCCTCCCGAACGCTGAGGTCTTTCATTTTGACGCCGAAAACGAATGAAGGGTCCGTTTTAAAGTTCGTTACGGTTCCGTTGACGTCTATGACGGTATCGGGTCCGATAGCGATGGTGGCTCTTTCGAAGTTTACATTTTTTTTGTCGGCTGTAATTCTTGAATAAAAACTGTTTATATTGCATTTGCTGCCGAACAGGGTTATCGCAAGTCTTGGTAGATAGCCTTCGAGTTCGATTTCCTGTATTTCTTTCTGTGCCCATTTGATGATTACCCTGTTGCCTGTATCTTCTCTGGGGATATTTTCAGTTATGGCAAAGCGGTAGATTCCGTCCTCGCTGGTTGTTTCAGCGTTGCCGCCGTTGATATTACAGGTAAAGGTTTTTACTTCTGCGCCTTTGTTAATTTGTGTAAATTTTATTTCTCCGCGTTTGAATCTCAATTCAGGCAGGAATTCACCTTTTCCCCCGCGGGGCGGTTTCAGTGCGGCCACGTTCCAGACTTTTTCATCGCCGTTGTACTGGATGTTAACGCAGAAGTCTTCGATTTTCAGGCGTTTGAGTTTCGGACTGAATTTGAGAAAACTCAAAGGTGAAAAATAGGCGTCGATGACCTTTGCCGTCAGTATCGCGTTGTCCGGCGTTTTTTGTTCTGACGGCCCGATTCGTATATTTTTAATGCTTATTTTTCCGCTTAAACGAAAACTGATGTCGTTGATATCGACCCTCGCACCGGTCAGTTGTTTTATCTGACTTATCGCAATCGGCTTGAGCAGGTTCCCGCCAAGACTGTACAGCAGCCACAGGAAAACAATGATAATAATTCTTATTGTCCAGCGGATGATTTTTTTATGTCTGGCCGCAAAATACCGCCTTTGGGTATTAGTGCCGAAATCGGGATGGAATCCGTGTCCTTCGTTCTTAGCCATTCAATATTCTTTTACTTTTTTGTCTTAATCGCTTTATCCGCGATATCTTTTCTGTAGTATGCCTTTTCGAATTTTATTTTTTCAACAGCCTCGTATGCTTTTGCCTTTGCCTCGGCGATTGTATTTCCCAGTGCCGTTACTCCGAGCACTCTTCCGCCTGCGGTTACGATTTGGCCGTCCTTTTCCGCTGTCCCCGCCTGGAACACGCAGACATCCTTAATTTTCTCGGCTTCTTCGATGCCGGTTATGACTTTTCCTTTTTCGTAATCGTCCGGGTACCCGCCCGACGCCATAACAACGCATACGGAGGCTCGGCTGTCCCATTCGAGTGTGATTTTATCGAGCGTCCCGTCGCAGGTCGCCAGCATTGCTTCGAGCAAATCGCTTTTTAGTCTTGTCAGAATCGGCTGGGTTTCAGGGTCTCCGAACCGGACATTGAATTCGAGTGTTCGCGGTCCGCCCTGGGTAATCATAATGCCCGCGTAGAGAACGCCTTTGTACGGCGTACCGTTTCTGTTCATTCCGTCGACGGTCGGCACGAGTATTTCCCGTGTAATCTGGTCCATGAGTTTATCCGTAACAACAGGTGCAGGGCTGTATGCTCCCATACCGCCTGTATTCGGCCCGGTATCTCCGTCTCCGATAGCCTTATGGTCCTGCGAACTTTCAAGGACATAGATATTTCTTCCGTCAACCAGCGCCAGTATCGACGCTTCCTGTCCGAGCAGTTTATCTTCGACAAGAACTTTTTCACCGGCCTTTCCGAATAATTTTCCTTCCATAATTTTTTCAGCGGCGAGAATTCCCTCCGACGGCTCATCGCAGACGAACACTCCTTTGCCCTTGGCAAGTCCGGTAGCCTTTATCACGACCGCTTCATCTCTGCTTGCGATATAGGCTTTTGCGTCCTGAAAGTTATCGAATGTTCGGCTCTCCGCGGTGGGTATTGCGTTTGCCTTCATAATTTGTTTTGAGAAAGCCTTATCGGCCTCGAGTTGTGCCGCTTCTCCGCTTGGTCCGAATGCCTTTATTCCGGCTTTTTCAAACCTGTCAACCAGTCCGGCTGCCAGGGGGTCTTCCGGCCCGATAACGGCAAGGCCGATTTTGTTGTCTTTGGCAAAGGCTAAAAGTTTATCGTAATCATCGGCTTTTATATCGATATTTGTGCCGCATTTAGCGGTTCCGGGATTGCCGGGTGCTATGAAGAGTTTTTTTAATTCTTTTGACTGTGCCAGTTTCCACGCTATCGCGTGTTCCCGTCCGCCGTTTCCGACCAGCAATACGTTCATTTTTTACCTCACCCGCAAAGTATAGTATATTTTCGCTGTTTTATATGGCGTTAATCTACCATAGAACCTCTGCTTCCTCAAGATTTCTTTAAAGATAGAAAAAAATTTGCTGTTGTCAGTAAAATTTTTTTGTGCTAAACTATTAGCTTTGAGTTTTACAGGGAATTTGCAGAAAAGGAGCGGCTATTATGAATAAAAGATTTTGTAATTTTCTGGTTATTGTATTGGCATTGCTTTTTGTTATTTCTTCCCAGTCTCAGGCCAAGAGTAAAAAACCTTTTATTAAATTAGGCGATAAAAAAACTCCTGCCGTTAAGGCAGAGTCCGCAAAGCCCGAAGCCAACCAGCCGGCGCAGTCCTTCCAATCCTCCACGCCCTCGAATGCGAGGATAAAGTTTGATAGCACCGAACACGATTTTGGCACGATTGGTCCCGATAGTCTTAACACCTGTAAATTTACCTTTAAGAACGCAGGAAAAGATGTTCTGAAAATAGACCGTCTCCAGGGTACTTGTAAATGTACGGTTCCGGATTTGAAGAAGAAGGAATATGCCCCCGGCGAATCAGGTGAAATCACCGTGGAATTTCATGCTCCAAAATATCAGGGTAACACTTCCCAGCATATTATGGTTTTTAGTAATGACTCTGATACTCCAAGGGCCGAACTCGAAATCAAGGCTTATGTCCAGCTGCAGGTTCAGGTAAAACCTGAGCAGATTAATTTATCGCTGGTTGACCCTGACGCAGGCACCGGTCCCATAACGATTATCAGTGTTGACGGAGAAAAATTTGCCGTTACAAAGGTTGAATCTGCCGGCAATGTGGTTTCATTTGCTATTGACCCGAACAATATGTCAGACAAGCACGTCTTAAAGCCACTCGTAAATGCGGCTAATCTTCGTAAAAATTTGAATGGCGGTATAATTTTTACTTTAAATCATTCGAAATGCAAAGAAGCACGGATTACATTTTCCTGTTTGAAGGAGTTTGAGGCTACTCCGTCTGTAATTATTCTGCGTAATGCAATTGCAGGCGAAGTTCAGAAAAGAAGTATATTCCTTACCAGCAATTATAATCAGCCTATAGAAATTGACTCGGTTACCTCTGATAAAGGCATTATAAAGATGGTTAATCAGCAGCAAGCTGAAAACAAGTTCCAGTTCGATGTGGAAATAGCCCCGCCCCCGCAGGAGGGAAAGCTGCGGGTTTTTTCTGATATGCTGCATATTAAAATAAAAGGCAAGGAAGAAATAGCCGTTCCATGCCGGGGTTTTTACAAACTCAGCCAGTAATAAAACAGGACGTTATTTATGATAAAGTGTCCTCATTGCGGCAGGGATATTGACGAAACGAGTCAGCCGGAAATTAGGTGGTATCATTCCGATTTTTGGGTGTTATTCGCTTTGTTATGTGCCGGGCCTTTTGCCCTGCGTATCGTATGCAGTAACCCTCGTTATAAGCCCATAACCAAATGGATTATATCGTTGCTGGTTATTGTTGTTACTGTCATCGTTACCATCTGGCTCTATTATTCGCTTAAATCTACATATCAGACTTTGAACCAGCAGTTAAGAGGTCTGTAAACAGGGTTTTAGATAATACACAGCCTGCCCTTTTTCTTATGGCTGCCGCTTTAGGCAACCTCTAAAAATTGTCATCTCTGAAAGCGTGCTTCCAGTCAAATATATTTTTCTATTATTTTTAAATCGTTTATCGAACCGCTTTTATGGTTTTCAACCAAGTCATCTCTTCGCCGTAAACTCCGGCATAATTTTCTTC